>JAKSBZ010000221.1 GCA_022360875.1 Cytophagales bacterium
GCTCCAACTACTATATATTTTTTGAGCCGGGAATTATCACAAGCACATCCTTTCAGGCTACGCTGGATTTTAACAGGGATCCTTTTATTGTACGCAGCCGTTCTGTGCTTTATATGCAGCTGGAGAGCGGCGGATTGCCTTACAATTTTTTTAAACCGAAGTATTTAGAGAATAAAGGCATTCAGTTTTATCAGTATGTGAAATTTTTGATGAATTACCGAAAATATTTTCCTGTTTCGGAGAATTCAAATATTGTTCTGACTTTCAATCCAGGGGTCGCATATCCTTACGGAAAAAATAAAATTGTGCCTTTTACCAAGCGTTTTACGCTCGGCGGCACCAAAATGAGGGGCTGGCCATATGGCTTGCTGGGGCCGGGGAAGTTCTCCCAGGGTCTGGAAAATGCGGACGACCGGAGCATCCGCAACGGGGATATTCAGTTGTATGCGGCCTTGGAGTGGAGCCGTCCGTTATTCTGGAAGCTCGGGGCTTCACTGTTTTTTGAAAGTGGTAATGTTTGGGCCTTCAATGAAGAGGAAGGTGAAAGCGAAGACGCGCTGGATAACGGCGTGTTTAAGTGGGGTACTTTTGCCGAGGAGCTGGCGTTTTCCGGCGGTTATACTATCGACCTTCGCTTTTCTCCTCTGGTAGTTTCTCTGGGTGTGGGAATTCGTCTGAAGGATCCGTCCGGAGAACCAAAAGCCCGTTGGCTTTGGGATGAGCTGTCGATAAAGTCTTTAGTGGCAGGAGATTCCTATTCACAGTTTTTCTTCAATATTGGTTACAATTTTTAATATTGAGTTTTCGCGATTCAATAATCGGGTGGAATTGCAGCCAAATTTGGGACGATATATTAATTCATTTTTTTCTCTTCCATTCGAAGCTCAGCTTCTTTTTCCAAAGGAGTCTTATATTCCAAAGCAGAATGAGGTCTTGCTTTGCCGCTGAATGTAATTGTCAACGCAATTGCAAACCTGTTGTATGTCAGCAAACTGATGTCTGCTCAAACATTCGTGCTGTATGGTTTTGGAGAAGCTCGCCGCACAGGCATTATCCCGGCAATTTCCTTTTCGACTCATGCTTTGCTCCGCATACCGATTGTTGGTGAAAATTTGATTTACAGTCTGGCAGCTATGCTGTACGCCACGGTCTGAGTACAATAAAAAGCCTTGCTGGATCGGGCAGTTTTTCCTTGCTTCATTCCAGGTCATAATAACTGTGCTTTGAGCTGTCATATCTTCGCTTTCGCTTACCGTCCAGCCGGCTATGCCTTTGTTGGCCAAATCTGCGGGTTGCGATTTCCGTTTCTGAAGAAAGCAACAATAAGATAATTTTGCCGATGGTGATGCGGCTGCTTATAGAAAATGCCGTGAAGCATAATAAGATGACAGAGCAAAAGCCTTTGCGGATTATTACCATCGAGAGCGGGGAAGAGGGGGCCGTAGTCTGCAATTCTTTGAATCTGAAGCAAGCGGCTCTTCCTGGGGTCTGGGTTTGGCAAACATAAAAAACCGTTTTTCAGCATAAACCGAAAGTGCATTGTGAATATCTGTACCGTACAGAAAGCGGTTATGTATTTCAAAAGCCGTCTTAAGCTCCACCTTCTGGCTGAGCCGGCTGCAACAGTAAATGAATTGGCCTTCGCCGTACGAATAGAATAAATTTGATTGTGTATGCCTAAGGCTAAAAGATTGTAGAAGTGAAGAGGCTTTTGTTTGACGAATGATTTTGAATTTTGACAATAGTTTTTGTGTCGTATTCGGTAATAAAGCTTTTGCTCTTTGTGAATATATTTTAAGCCGCAGTTATTTTTATGTATTTTAACACTTTTCGATAGACTGAAAAAAACATTGTTCTTTACATGTCTTAGAAATACCAGATAACATAAGTTATTTCTTGTGAAGTAAATAATAATTTTATTTTTTTGATGTAGGCTGGATGAAGTGCTGCGAGACTGACGGGCAATTTCATCAAAGCTGGGGTTTGGTTGAAAAGGGTAAATGATTGATTTTGCAGGAAATTCTGGATTATATTTTAAAAGGCGACAAGGCTCTTTTTTTGTTTTTGAATGGCTTTCATTCCGAAGGGGCAGACTGGATTATGGCTTATGTAACGGGAACCAAGCCTTGGATACCTTTTTATCTGTTGTTGGCTTATTTATTATTTAAAAAATATGGCAAAGCCGTTTGGCTGCCGTTGTTAGGAGTTGCGCTGACAATAGTTGTTGCTGATCAAGTTACTTCCGGTTTTATGAAGCCCTTTTTTGCCAGGCTGCGTCCGAGCTGGGAGCCTGAGCTTGAGGGAATGGTGCATTTGGTAACCGGCAGGGGCGGAAAATACGGATTTGCTTCATCGCATGCCGCGAATTCTTTTGGGCTGGCAACTTTTTTATACCTATTGTATTTAGATAACAGGAAATATGTCGGCTGGATGTTTGTATGGGCGGCGGTTGTGTCGTACAGCCGTATTTATGTAGGCAAGCACTATCCGCTGGATATTTTTGCGGGAGCTCTGGTGGGTATTGCGGGAGCTTATGGTATTTACAGCGTGTTCCTGTGGGTTTGGAACAAGCTGAAAAACAGAGAAAATGAACGCATTCGAAAAGCAGGATAGTTTTAAACACAAAGGGCAGCGCAGAATGCTGGTGCAGGAGCTGGAGCGAAAGGGAATTGGCGATATGCGTGTGCTGGAGGCAATTAACAAAGTGCCTCGGCATGTGTTTTTTGAGTCGGTATTTTGGGAGCATGCTTATGAAGACAGGCCGTTTCCTATCGGAGAGGGACAGACTATTACGCAGCCTTATACCGTAGCTTACCAGACTGAATTGCTCGAAGTGGAGGAGAGACACAAGGTGCTTGAAATAGGCACAGGTTCAGGATACCAAGCCTGCATTCTAGCTGAGCTGGGAGCCAGGGTCTTCACTGTGGAGATTATCGAGTCGCTTTACCGAAACGCTGAGCGCCAGATTCGCTCTTTGGGCTATTCTTCTGTAAAAACCTTCTTGGGCGACGGTTCTGTTGGGTTTATTGGGGAAGCGCCATTCGATCGCATACTTGTTACGGCTGCGGCGCCGCACATTCCCAAGGCGCTGGTTGATCAGCTCAAAGTGGGAGGCTGCTTGGTTATTCCTGTGGGTAGCCGCAACCGCCAGCAAATGATAAGGGTTCGAAAGCTAGCCAAAAATGAATTGCAGAAGGAAGTCCTTGCTCCATTTATCTTTGTGCCGCTCAGGGGGCAGGAAGGCTGGAGGTCTTAAGAGGCGGCTGAATGGTTTGCCTTGTTTTGACGATCAGAACGTTTGCGGTTTTTTCTGAATACCTATTAGCTTTTTTGTTTTTAGCAGCCTGGGCATTTCTCTTGAGGAAAGTGTGCTGTTTTCTTTTTTTTGCGTGTTCCCATTGTGCCAGCATAGCATCTCGTACCCTGTCTTTTGGTCTTTTTTGAAGTAAAATGGTTTTTTCATGTGGTAGTGAGGTTGCGGTTGAATTTTATTATTCTAATAAACGGAAGATATGTCATTTTAAATAGAAAAATGTTAACTTTATTCTGCTCGGGCTTGATGCTCGACATTTTGTTGAAAATGTTCTGCTGAAAGCCTTTGCCGAGGGCAATGTGGAATAAGATAGGGAATGCAGTGGTGTTCTATTTTGCAGTTATTACCCACTTGTCAAAGAAGTTGCGCTTGTTGAATTTGTAAAGAGAAGAGCGTGAGAAGGCATTTTTTGAATGATCTTTTGTTGTGATATTTCTATGGCTGTCAGTCTGTATGAGAGTAATGATTGTCATTGAAATTTCGTCTGGCTATAGAATAAATATTGATAACAGATTAATATCCATGACAAACGGCTTTAACACACGTGAAGCATGATTGTAATGGGTATTCTATTTGACCACTGAAAATCATTAACAACAGATGAAACATTCATGATTATCTGCCTTAATACACACGAGAGACATGATTATATCGAATGTTACATCTGATCATTGAAAAACCATCAAAAACAGATGAAACAACTAATTGTCATGAGGCACGCGAAATCCAGCTGGGACTTTCCCGAGTTGGACGATTATGATCGTCCACTGAACGAGCGCGGAAAAAAAGCGGCCGTGTTAATGGGGGAAAGGCTTCTGAAGTATGGAACAGTGCCTGATCTTGTGCTTTCCAGCGGAGCAAAAAGGGCATACGATACAGCCAAGCGTGTGTGCAAAGTGATCGGTTACCCCAAGTATCAGATCCGAAGAGAGGAAGAGCTCTATATGGCAGGGTTGGCTGATTTTTACCGGCTCGTGCACGGACTTCCCGATGAATACCAGGCAGTAATGCTGGTGAGCCATAATCCGGGCGTTGCGGATTTTATGAACAACATTACGAACGGAGTGTATTTGGAAGTGCCTACAGCAGCCTTGGCAGTGGTTAGTTTCGGACAGGGCGGCTGGGCGGATTTATCCCCTAAAACCGGTGAAACGGTTTATTATTCCTATCCGAAAGCTGAAGAATAGGCTGCGCATGCTCAGTCTTCCTCGTACAAGTCGAGAAGCACTTCTTCCGATTCGTTCATGGCGTTGAGAATACGAGAGGCGGCTTTTTCAGGACTGATCAGCCGGTTGTTCTCGCTTAGCTCAAGGAAAAGCTTCCGGTTGCTGAATCTGTCGTTGCTTGTGTCTCGGATTTCTTTTTGCATCAGCGTGTCTACGATGCCGGGAGCAATAGACTGAATATGCAATTGAGAAGATGCGTTTTGCTTTTCGCATGCGATGACCTGGCTCATCATATCTAAAGCCGCTTTTGAGCTGCAGTAAGTGCTCCAGCCGTCATAGGGGGTTCTCCCTGCTCCGGAGCTGATGTTCACTATCTTTTTTTTGATTTGCCAGGCTGAAAAAGTCTGTATAAATGAGTTGGCTAAAAGGGCTGGAGTGATGGTGTTCAGCTGGTAGGCTTTCTGAAGGCGATTCGGTTCCAGGCTGCCCATAGGACCAATCTCTCCCAGGGTACCCGCATTGTTGATCAGGCAGGCGAAGCGCGCGTTTTCCGGAATGCGGAAAAGCTTCGGCAGGTGGTTGATGACTTGTTTGGGATTGGCCAGGTCCAGATGAATGTGCTGATAGCGGGGATGATGGATGGAGCATGTTCTGGATGCGCCGATAATATAATTTTCTTCCTGGATAAGCAGGTTTTCAACCAAGGCTTTGCCGATGCCTTTGCTGGTGCCGGTAATAAAATAGTAATTCATATGGCGGTAACTTTAGTTTGAGATTTTCTCCTGAGCGCGAAGTCAGCGGACCTTTTTAAAACAATTAGAGCAACAGGTTTACCAGTCTTCCAGGTTGTCTTCCTCTAAGCTTTCCATCGCTTTTTTATGTTCCTCAAGTTCTTTGCCGCTTAGTCTGTAGATCTCAAATTCTACTCGCCTGTTTAGTTTTCGGTCTTCTTCAGTTTTTTCGATTTTCTTGATCGGCTGCGAGTTTCCTCTGCCGATAGCCTCGATTTGCACTTCGGGCACGTTGCCGAAGTAGGTTAAATATTCTTTTATGGACTCAGCTCTTCGCTGGGACAAGCTCAGGTTCATTTTCGCGTCGCCTGTAGAATCGGTATGACCTGAAATGATAAGTTTGAAATCAGGGTGGTCGAGAAGGAAATTGGCGATTTTGTTCAGATCGCCATACATCGACGCAAGTATGGTGTGGGCGCCTTCGTCAAATTCGATGGATGCGAAGCGCATTAGGCGGGAGATGGGGGCGGTCTGCTCGTTCATTTCTGTGTCACCGTCCAGGAAAAATATTTTTTCGATGCGGAAAAAGTCTTCTCCTTGAATGACTAAAAGGTAGCGTCTTTTATCGATCAGATGAAACTGGAACCTGCCGTTGGCGTCAAGAAATTTTGGAGCGACTTCTATGCCTTCCTCCATGTCGATAATCGATACAATGCCTTTGAACGGGTTGCTGTTTTCGTCCAGCAGCGAGCCGGTGAAAGCAGTTCTCGCGTCGGGGTGCGCGCCCATCGGGACCGGGAATGAATAAAGGTCCAAATTGTCGAAGTTGTTTTCGATGGATTTGGCGTAATAGATTTTTCTGAAGTCTGCATCTATGGTAAAGTACAGCTCGTCCTGTTCGCTGTTGACCAGTGGGCCAATGTTGATGGGCTCGCTCCACAGTTGGCTGTTCAATCGGTAGCTTTTGTAAATGTCGTGCCGGCCGAAGTTCAGCATGTGTCCGTCGGAGCTGAAGTAAAGCACATGCCCGTTGGGATGGGCGAACGGACTGATTTCATTGCCTCGGGTGTTGAGAAGCGGACCTGCGTTTTTTGCCCGCGACCAGCCTTTGCTGCTTTTTACCGAGTAGTAAATATCGCTGAGGCCGAAACCGCCTATGCGGTCGGATGCGAAGTACAGCGTGTCGCCCGATAACGAAAGACTGGGCTGCGAGTCCCAGGCGCTGCTGTTGACATTCGCTCCCAGGTTGCGCACGCTTCCCCATTTTAGGCTGTCTTCGTTCCAGGTTGCCTGGTACAGATCGCAGTTGCCGTAGCTGTTCGGCGCATCGCACCGTGAGAAAAAGAGCGTTTTTCCGTCCCGGCTTATGCAGGCCGACCCCTCGTTTGCCTGGCTGTTGATTCCGTCTATCAGCCGTGCCTCATCCCAGTCGTCGCCCTCTCTGTCGCAGATATACAGGTCCTCGTTGTATTTTTTGCCAAACCCCGAGCTGGTGAAATTTCTGCGCGAGGTGAAGATTAGTATCTGGTTGTCAGTGCTTAGTGTTGGGGCATAATCCGATTGCTGGGAATTAACATAGTATCCCATGTTCTGGCGGATGCCTACCGGCGGTCGAAGGGTGTCTACCAGCGTCCGGAATTCCACCAGCTCGAAATATTCCTTCAGAGAAACGTATTGTTTTCTTTTCTTTTCGCTTTCGTCTTTCAGCTGCTGGATGGCCGGAACAAGCAGGACTGATTTTCGGTGGTGCTTGAGTACCAGCCGGTAAAGCGGAATGGCTTCCTCTTTCGAGGCATAGAGTTCGGTAAGCTGGGCCAGGCGCCAAAGCAGGTAAGTGTCTCTGAAAAAATTTTCTACGCCAAATTGGCGGACATACTCTTTGAGTAAAGGATAAAGTGTCACCCATTGCTCCTGTTTGTCGAGCTGGCGGATTTTTTCATATAGCTTGTTTTTCCGGTAATAACGAATTTTGTTGAGGTTGGGGAACTGGAACAGATCGGGATTTCGGGAAGGCAGTAGAATCGACTGAAAACGAGCGTTTTTTTTGGGCGCCTCAATGATTGCCTGAGTGTGCCCTAGTTGTGGGACAAGTGCTAGAACCAATAGCAGTGCGATTTGCTGAGTCCATTTCACCATTAATTCACCGGGTTTTGGGAGCTTTTGATTAATCTAACTGGGGTAAAGATATGATTTTTTTTTAATATTTATATACCGTTCTTGGTTCTAATCAGAAAGATCATGGGGAGGGAAGCGCTAGGGAGGCGAGTTCGGCGCCGGATGGCATGTATGGGAAAACATAGTCGGGATTAATTGTGTAAGCTGCAAAACATTCTTTATTTTGTGTTTGGTTTCATCTCCGAGCATCCCGAACGGAAAATCAAAAACACTGCTTTTTTTTTGGGGATATGAAGAGTAACTGATTTTTTGATATAATGTTTTGGGGATTGGCATGTCTCTTGTCCAACTAGTTTATACTTTGACCCAAACGATAAAGTAATTCAAAAATACTGCCATTTTGGCATAATGAGAGAGCGCATGAATAAAATACATCATAATTTTTTTAATTCTTTGGTTTTGTCAGAACTTCAGGATGAAGATTCGGGAGAGCTTATTCAGCTGATTCCTGATGATTCGGAGGGGGATGAGAGCTTAGAATCTCTTCCCGAGGAGCTGCCGATTCTGCCTTTGAAGAACACAGTTCTGTTTCCGGGAGTGGTTATCCCCATTACCGTAGGAAGGGCCAAGTCCATCAAGCTGGTGAAAGAGGCGTACAAAGGCGACCGGACAATCGGCGTTATTGCCCAGAAGAACACCGCTGTGGAAGATCCGGCTGTCAGCGACCTGAACAATATAGGAACCATCGCCCGGATAGTGAAGATGCTGGTGCTGCCTGACGGCAACACAACCATCATTATTCAGGGAAGAAAGCGTTTTCAGCTGGGCGAGGTGACGCAGCAGGATCCGTACTTCAAAGCCCGTTACAGCGTGCTTGAAGAATGTCCGCTTAACATGGAGGAAGAGGAAACCAAAGCGATCCTTGATTCCGTCCGCGAGGCGGCTGACCGGATTCTGAAACTGAATCCGGAGATTCCTCAGGAGGCGCACACTGCTTTGGAGAATATTGAGGACGGCAGCTTTTTGATGCATTTTCTTTCCTCGAACCTTCAGGTGAAGGTGGGTGAAAAGCAGGAGCTGCTTGAAATACAGGACGCCAAAACCAGAGCTACCCGCCTGCTTGAGCTGATGCTGAAGGAAGTGCAGGTGCTGGAGCTGAAGAGGGAGATTCATTCCAAGGTTAATTCCGATATCGATGCGCAGCAGCGGGACTATTACCTGCGCCAGCAGATGAAAGTTCTTCAGGACGAGCTGGGTCAGGAAGGCCCGGACGCCGAGGTGAAAGAGCTTCGGAAAAAGGCGAAAAACAAGAAATGGCCCGAGGAGATCGCGCAGCACTTCGAGAAAGAATGCGAAAAGCTGCTTCGCCTGAATTCTTCTGCGCCGGAGTACCCGGTGGGACTGAATTACGTCGAAACGCTGGTGGAGATGCCTTGGGGCGAGCAGACTGAAGACAATTTGGACCTGAAGCATGCGCAGAAAGTGCTGGATGAGGCGCACTTTGGCTTGGAGAAGGTGAAGGAGCGGATTATTGAGTATCTGGCGGTGCTGAAGCTTAAGAAAGATTTGAATGGCCCGATCCTTTGTTTGTACGGCCCTCCGGGCGTCGGAAAGACCTCTCTGGGCAAATCGGTAGCCGAAGCCCTGGGAAGAAAGTATGTGCGTCTGGCCTTGGGCGGACTGCATGACGAGTCCGAGATTCGCGGACACCGAAAAACCTATATCGGGGCTATGCCGGGCAAAATTATTCAGCATATCAAAAAAGCGGGAACGGACAATCCGGTGTTTGTGCTGGACGAAATCGACAAAGTGAGTTCGGATTTTAGAGGAGACCCTTCTTCAGCTTTGCTGGAAGTGCTTGATCCGGAGCAGAACAGCACGTTCCAGGACAACTACCTGGAAGTGGAGTACGATTTGTCGAAAGTGCTGTTTATCGCTACGGCGAACTCTCTGGATACCATTCAGCCAGCGTTGAGGGACCGTATGGAAATCATTGATTTGTCGGGGTATACGCTGGAAGAAAAGGTGGAGATTGGTTCAAGGCATCTGATTCCTAAGCAAATTAAGGAAAACGGACTGACGAAAGACCAGATTCAGATTCAGAAAAAAGCGATTGAGAAGGTTGTTGACTCGTATACGCGCGAATCGGGTGTAAGGAATCTTGAGCGTATGCTTGGCAAGCTGGTGCGTAATGTAGCCAAATCCGTGGCCATGGAGCAGGAGTACGAGAAAGATATTTCGCCGGAAAGAGTCGTGGATATTCTGGGCGCGGAGCGTTTCGATAAAGAGCTGTATCAGGACAATGAGCTGGCGGGAGTTGTGACCGGTCTGGCCTGGACTTCGGTAGGCGGCGAGATACTGTTTATCGAGTCAAGCTTGAGCAAAGGCAAAGGCAAATTGACGCTTTCCGGACAGCTGGGCGACGTTATGAAGGAATCGGCCGTGACGGCCTTGTCGTTCCTGCGCTCACATGCTGAGGATTTGTCGATAGACTACCGGATGTTTGATGCCTACGATCTGCATGTGCACGTGCCTGCGGGCGCCGTGCCGAAAGACGGTCCTTCGGCCGGAATTACCATGCTGACATCGCTGGCTTCAATTTTCACGCAGCGTAAAGTAAAAAAACAGCTGGCCATGACCGGAGAGATCACGCTTCGGGGCTAAGTGCTTCCGGTGGGAGGAATAAAAGAGAAAATTTTGGCAGCGAAGCGTGCTGGAATTAAGGAAATCATCATGTCTTCAAACAACCGAAAAGATTTTCTGGAAATTGATGAGCGATACACTAAAGGACTGAAGATTCATTTTGTGGATATAGTCAGCGAAGTGCTGGATATTGCGCTGCTGAAACAGAAAGTCAAAAATCCTATGAAATTTGATTTTTCTGAAAAAGAAAAATAAGTGGCTTTTTGGGGAAAGAAAGGCTGTTTTCCTTAGAAAAAATATTTTTAAAAAAAATATTCCCAGGACAATTTCCTGGGATATTGAAAAAAGCAGAGCGGGCAAGCCTGCTTTTTTTTGCGGCTGAAGCGCTGCATGTGTTTTGGCAGATTGATCTTACGCTGTTCGGTTGGCTGTGAGGCTGTTGAGTGCTGTGTTTGAAAATGCAAGGTAATTGCTTTGCTTCTCAGTACGAGCGGGAATTTTCGTAAAAACTGCATTTAGTGTGCGCAGTTTCCGGTTGCAAAGTCATTCAGATGTTTTGTTTTTGGCAGCTAGGGTTATGTGTGAAGCGGACAGCCGCATATTGGGATGCTGTCCTTTTCGAATTTGTAAATCGTAAAAATAGTGAGAATGTTAACGGATCAAGCGTATCTGACTCCGCGGGAAATTGTAGGCGAGTTGGACAAATATATTATCGGGCAGAAAGACGCCAAACGCAACGTGGCTATTGCGCTGCGAAACCGCTGGCGCCGAATGAATGTGAATGCCGAGCTGAGGGGAGAAATAAGCCCCAATAATATTCTGATGATTGGAGCAACGGGCGTCGGAAAGACCGAGATCGCCCGCCGGCTGGCGAAAATCGCCGCCGCGCCTTTCGTGAAGGTCGAGGCTTCAAAGTTTACGGAAGTCGGCTATGTGGGGCGCGATGTCGAAAGCATGGTGAGAGACTTGGTGGAGCAGGCCGTGAACATCGTGAGCATACAGAAAAAAGAAGAGGTGCGCGAAAAAGCCATGGATGTCGTGGAGGAACTTATTCTTGATGCGCTGATTCCGCCGATCGGCGGTGTGAAGGCTTCTGACAGGATGATTTCCGATGACATGGATGAGCCTAAGAGCGATGCCGAGCTCAATGAAAAAACCCGTGAGCGTTTCCGTGAGAAAATTCGAAACAAGGAGCTTGAAAACAGGAAGATCGAGATTAATGTCAAGCAGGTCGGCGGCATGGGCAATGTCGGCATGATCGGCGGCGGCGCGATGGACGAGGCTTCGATGATCAATCTGCAGGAGATGCTGGGCAATATGATGCCTAAGACCAACAAAAAACGGAAGGTGACCATTGCCGAGGCGCGGAAGATTCTGCTTGAGGAAGAATCTTCTAAGCTTATCGATATGGATGAGGTGAAGGAAGAGGCGCTTCTCAAGGCGGAAAACTCGGGAATTATTTTCATTGACGAAATAGACAAGATTGCCAAGTCGTCGTCAGGCGGTTCGGGCGGGCCGGATGTGAGCCGCGAGGGCGTGCAGCGAGATATGCTTCCGATTGTGGAGGGTTCTGCTGTGTCAACCAAATACGGAGTGGTCAAAACCGACCACGTGTTGTTTATTGCCGCCGGGGCATTCCATTTTGCCAAACCGTCCGATCTGATTCCGGAGCTGCAGGGGCGTTTCCCTATCCGCGTGGAGCTGGATGATCTGACCGAAGAGGATTTTTACCAAATTGTGAAAGAGCCGAAGAACGCGCTGACGAAACAGTATGCGGCCTTGTTCGAGGCTGAAGGAGTTTCTCTGGAGTTTACTGACGAATCGCTTCGTGAAATTGCATCCTCGGCTTTCCAGTTCAATTCCGAGATAGAAAACATTGGTGCCCGGCGCCTGCACACCGTTATGAGTGCGCTGCTTAACGAATTCTTGTTCGATGTTCCGGATGTGATTGGAGCGAATGCAAAAATTGTAGTTACCCAAGAGATGGTAAAAGAAAAGCTGGGTGCTATATCGGGTAATAAAGATTTAAGCCAATATATTTTATAAAAAATTTAAAGCAGACATTGAAATACGCCTAAAATTAGTCCGTTTATGACTTATTCAATGTCTGCTTTTATTTTTTGAGCTCTTTTCTCTTTTTTTTTCACATCATACTTCCCGCATTGAAAAAAACTTTTAACTTGTTATTAGCAACTGATTCAGCTACAGGGTCTTTGTGTTTTTTCATTATTTTTTAAAAGAAAATACTGTAATTATTTTTAGGTTGACTTGATTTTTTGAACTCAATAGGTTATTCAAATCGGAAATTTTTATGCTACTTTTTGGTGTTTTAAGAAGATGGCGGGCACTCTTCTGCATGTTGTTTTTTATGCTGGCCCTAGGAGGCATTGAAGCATTTGCCCAAATCAATACCTTCGATGTTCAGGAGCCCAAAACGCAGTATGTCTGCGAAGGGGAAGACCTGAATGCTGAGTTTAAGGTAACGGCTCCTGCAAAGCCTGAAGTGAGCGTTAAGCATCCTGAGGCAATTTTCAACTCTTTGGAAGTGCTTTTTCAGAAGAAAGTCGGAGATGTTTACCATTATTTGGTGAAGGGTGCCTTTGCCAAAGGGGCCAAGCAGGCTTCTTATATCCAAATTACGGCTAAGTTGCCTGACGGACAGTTTAATGATATTGAGAAGGTTGAGCGTCGCTTCGCAGTTTGGTACGGCGACGGCCGCCTGCCAGTCGAAAACTTCGGGCCTTTCGGCGTGCTGAAATCGTCCGAGTATAAACTCATGGCGAAGAACGACGGCACGCGCTTCAACAATGCGGAGAATTTTAAAGCGCCCCGGCCGGTTTTTGTAGACATCGACAACGACGGCTATCTGGATATTTTTGCCGGTTCGGACGGTTCGGGAAGAAGCCAGTCGCAGAGCGGCAAGGTTTACTTCATGAAAGGTCAGGCAGATGGCACTTTTTCCGAGAAGATAGACTGCGGCGTTTCATACGGAACAGACAATTATGACTTTGGCCTGAGGCTGCCCATTCCGTCTGACGAAAATGCCAGCGAGAAACAGCCGTTTTACTACCCGGCCCTGACTTTCGGCGATCTGGACGGCGACGGCGATCTGGATGTGCTTATGGGCTATACCCGAATCGGGCGAGTTGATAAAACTAAAGAGTTCGACAACGGCCGCGTGCTATATTTCGAGAATGTGACTCCGGAAAGAGCTAATGGGCATGCGGAGAAGATTCGTTTTGAAAGGCGGGATGAGAAGCTTAAAGCCATGAATCTCAGGATTGATTTCGAAGGTGAAAGCAACC
>JAKSBZ010000143.1 GCA_022360875.1 Cytophagales bacterium
CTTCACTATGCCCGCCGAGTGTTCTTCGTTCTCGAAAAAGTATTCGTAGAGGTCGTCTTCAACGTCAGCCGAAAGATAGCGCTCCATCAGCTCCTGCCAGGCGCGATTGTGCTCCTCTTTCAAAGTCTCGACTCGCACTTTTGTCTCAGCATCCTCTCTGAGCTTTTTTAAGGCACCGTCACGGCATTTTCTTTCCGAAATGGTAGTTTCATACTCTTCAAGGAAAAACGAGCCCAATACGGCTCTTAAAACGTATCCTGAAAAATTCTTGACATGCTCCAGCTTGGAAACCTTCTCGAGCGTGAAATCCACAAAGCCCTTGTCGTGCTCCTCCAGCAGCTTCCGGTACAGGCGTTCGGCCATTACGCCGCCGCTCACCAGCTTCGGCAAATCCTGCGTCATCTCTTCCGGTCGCTCGGCGGTCTCTTCGAGCACCACAGCCTCCGCGTCTTCGGTGATCTCTTCACAGGCCGGCTCACCCTGCACCACCGGACGAACGTGTTCCAGAAGCTTGGCTATGTCTTCCTTCACCGGAAGCCCTTGCTCCTTCGCCTTCGGGTTTTCAGACATCGTGAAGAGGATCTCGGTCACCACGCGTCCTGTTTTCAGAAGCTCGTACTCCACGAAGATGTCCGAGTAGGCGTTGATCTCCGTCACTGCCGTGTCGATCACCCGCCGCTTGAAATCGTAAAACCGCCGGTAGCGCCCCTGCACCTCGAGCATGTCCTTGAGGTGCTCCACGTCCAGCTTCCGCTGCCGTATGTTCGGGTAGTACTGGATCAGCAGCTCGTAAATCCGGATCGAGTGCGCGCTCTTGAAGCTGTAGACGTTGTGCAGGAAGTATGTCGTGAACTGTTCCCGCAGATTCAGGAAATAGGGTTTCATCTCCAGCGAGAACTTCACGCGGATGTAGTCCTTGCCGTACTCGCCCTGCGCCATGGTGATGAAAGACATCGAGCGCCACTGCTTCCCCTCCTGGATCTTGACAGCGCTTTCGGTCAATCCTTCGGCGGCCTTCTTCACGTGCTGGTAGCGCCCGGTCGGAATCTTCTCCTTGCGGTCGAGCCCCAGAATGTCATGGATGGAGATCTTGTACTCCCCGTGTTCGTCCTCGTCCCGGATCAGCGTGGTCATCAGCAGAACGATCCGCTGCTGGTACAGTGAAAAACCGTTTCGGGAATTCACCAGCTTGTTGCTTTTCTTCACAACCTTGTAATTCCCGCGTTTCAAAAATGAAAAATCAGACATGCGCTCTCAAAATTTTTACTCAACCCCTTTCAACCCCCAAACACGCAAAAATTGCGTCACTCAAAACTTGAATGACGCCGATTACATTAAAGTTTTTTGTACTTTTCCTAGAAAACTAGCATTCTATCGTTAATGACGCAGGGAAGCAACCGAAAATGTGGATAACTTTTCAAAAGTACTCAAAAATCTGTCGTTTTTCGGTAAGATCTGTCGTCTTTATTCAAAAATCTGTCGTTCGGATTCAAAAATCTGTCGTTCGGATTCAAAAATCTGTCGTTTTTCGGCCTCGTAACCCGATGAGCCTCAGTGAGTTACAAGGCCCTAAATATATTAAATATATTAAATATATAAAAACAAACAAAAACGCGCGCGCGCACGCGCGAGGCGTTTCTGTTCTTGTTTGTTTGTTTTGTTTTATTTTTTCTTTTTTTTTTAATACAAAATCAAGCAAGAACGCAGATTTTGCAAATTGGACTGATGAGGGACGCAAAAATGAATTAGCTGAAAAACGCAGAAAACAACGCAATTTCATATGAAAAGGATTATCCAGTTGTTTTTTAGAATTTTTTAAAAATGAAAAACGCAGCTCCCGTTTATCGGAAAATTAAAAAACTGAAAATCAAGTGATTAAATGTTGGAAGGATAATGTTTTAAAATCTCCTGAAGAAAACCTAAAAACAAAAATTACTGTAAACCAATTAGTTAGAGTATGCGAAATCTAAAAAACCGCTTTCCCGGGGCCTGAAACGCGGAAAAATTCAAAAAAGTGTTTGCGCTTCCGGAAATTTGCTGTACCTTTGCATTCGCTTTTCGGGAAAACGGCCCGGATAAGTCTTGAAAAAGACACTCGGATAGATCATAAGGATCTGTCATAAAGTTCTTTGAATGAATGTTAGAAAACGATAGCGGACCATCAAGACTTCGGTCTTGAGGAACAATTAACTTTGAGGTCAGTGATTCAAACAAAATTTCTCGATTCCTGGAATCGGGACGTCTTTACAGACGAAAAATCTC
>JAKSBZ010000298.1 GCA_022360875.1 Cytophagales bacterium
AGAACCATACGTGAGTTTATCTGTGGCGTTCTATTTGTTCCTTCAGGCCTGACCTTCCTCTGGATGACCGTTTTCGGAAACACCTCTATAGACCTGATTATGCATTATGGAGCGGCGGAGCTTGGCGAAATCGTCAAGGCGGATGTGTCCCTTGCGCTCTTCAAGTTTCTTGAGCACTTTCCTTTCTCGGATATTCTCTCTGGCATTGCCATTACCATGGTTGTTATTTTCTTTGTCACATCATCCGACTCCAGTGCCATGGTTATTGACCTGCTCGCCTCAAAAAACAGAGGAGCAACGCCTGTCTGGCAACGGATTTTCTGGTCATGCCTGATTGGTCTTGTTGCTCTGGTTTTAATGCTTGTCGGGGGGCTTAAAGCTCTGCAGACAGCAACGATTGCGACAGCACTTCCCTTTTCCATTGTTCTTCTGGTTTCAGGTTATGGTCTTCTGAAAGCTCTTGCCATAGATGCGGCTAAAAAGGAAAGCCTGTCCCAGACCACCCTTGCCCCGAATACAACACAGACTCATATTCCCTGGCAAACCCGCCTTCACAACATTACCCACTTTCCAGAGCAGAAAAGTGTAAGCCGATTCATGTCAAACACCGTCGTTCCTGCCATGAGAGCCGTTTGTGAAGAGTTAAAAAAACAAGGCGTTGAAGCTTCTGTAAATTTTAAACAACCCAAAAACAGGCCGGTGCTGACAGCTCAACATGGAGAAGAGCAGGACTTCTTATACAAAGTGAACCCCAGGGGGTACCTGCAACCCAGTTTTATCGTGGATGACGAAGAAGAGGAAGATGAAAGCAAGTACTACCGTGCCGAGGTTTTTCTACAGGAGGGAGGGCAAAACTACGACATTATGGGCTGGAGCCGGGAACAGGTCATTAGCGATATCATTGATCAGTATGAAAAGCATATGCACTTTCTTCATACCGTCAGAGACCAGGGGGGCTTGTCTTGATTTAGCACTGAAACATACAAGGCTGGCAACAGCGCCAGCCTTGTTTCCCGGCAGAAGTTCTTTTGGGTTATGCAGCCCTTGGGGTTTCAGAATCACTCAGAACTTCTACCAGAGCAGAGCGACGCAGCTCACCTTGTAAAGAACCCTCTTCGTTAACAACCGGCAAGTG
>JAKSBZ010000301.1 GCA_022360875.1 Cytophagales bacterium
AAAACGGCAAGAATATTCATTCCTGAGCGCTATGCGCGCCATTATTGCGCAAAAATGTTGTGGGTATTTCAATTATAGCGTAATATTACACGGAAACATTGTTTTAAATATGAAACTTAAGAAGCAGAAGACAGAGGAGCGCCAGTACTCGGTGCCCAACTTGCACCGGGCACTTGATGTAATTGAATTATTGACTCAACATCCCAAAGGCCTTAGCCTTGCCGCCATACAGGAAATACTCGAATACCCAAAAAGTTCACTGTTCCGGATTATTTCGTCCTTAGTCGAAAGAAATTACCTTAACAAAAATGAAGTAACCGGGACCTTCTGCCTTTCAAAAAAACTGCTGCACATCGGTTTGGCTACTCTATCAGAGCAAAGTTTGGTGGAAGTATCGCTGGATTACATGAGAGCACTCCGCGACGAACTGAAGGAAACCGTACTGCTGGGCACGCTTGACGGCCAGGAAATCGTGCTGCTGGAACAGACCGTAGGCACCAATCCGTTCACTTTTATGCTCAGTCTGGGCAAACGGATGAATCTTCATGCTTCCGCTCCAGGAAAATCGGTCATGGCTTTTCTGCCCGACCAGGAATACAACTCAATAATAAACAGGATTAATTTCGAAGTTTTCAACAAAAATACCATCTCCAACAAAGAGGATTATGCCGACGAAATCGCTAAGGTAAAAAAACTGGGGTACGCCTTCGACCAAGCCGAAGAATACGAAGGAGTCCATTGTGTGGGCGCTCCGATTTTCAACCGCAACGGCTACCCGATTGCCTCGGTGTGGGTAACAGCCCCTTCAGCTCGGCTGAAAAAAACAAATCTGGATGAAGTAGGAAAACAGGTGCGGCACACCGCGCTGGAAATATCCTCGCAGTTCGGATTTGTGAATTCTGAAACTAAATGCTAATGAATATGACAAGGCTAGGAAAATTTTCAGCAATGAAAAATTGGCGCAGACAAGGATGGCTCGGCAGCTTATCCTTATTGTTAGTGTTACTGCTCACAGCCTTTGAAAAAGCAGATACAATTCCATTCTCCACGGCCCAAGTAGCCTTCCTTCCTGCCAAAGGGCAGGCTTATTTTGCTAACAAAACAGCAAAAAACGTTAAGATTTTCGACACAGACAACTGGAAAGAAATTGGCGAGTGGAAACTCGACCGGGAAGTTACAGGAATTGCTCTCACGAAATCGCATGCGTTAGTCACCAGCACTTATGAGCAAGGTTTCGTCAATGTGTTCGATCTTGCCACCCAACAGCTGCAGCATAAAATTCCAGTAGGCATGGGCGCCACATCTCCTGTGCTCTCCCCTAACGGAAAAACGCTTTATGTCTGCAACCAATTCGCAAACAACGTCTCGGTGGTTGACCTCGGCAGCTTTAAAGAAAAAGCCAAAATCCCGGCTGTCCGCGAACCCTTTTCAGCCGATTTGTCCAAAGACGGGCGCTATCTCTTCGTAGCGAACTTTTTGCCGGCCACCCGGGCCGATCTGGACACCGTAACGGCCGTAGTCACGGTGATTGACACCCGAAAAAAGAAAAAAATAAAAGACATCGCGCTTTCAAACGGAAGCAATGCACTGCGCACACTTAAGATTTCGCCAGACGGCCGATTTGCTTTTGTCGTGCACAACCTGGGCAGACACCAGGTGCCAACCTCCCAGCTCGAACAAGGCTGGATGAACACCAGTGCCCTGAGCGTTATTGATGTAAAAAAACAACAGTACCTGGCTACCGTGCTGCTCGACGAGCCGGAATACGGCGCGGCAGGCTCCTGGGGAATTGACTTTACCGATGAGCTCATCGCTGTCTCCCACTCCGGAACACACGATGTCAGTTTCATACAATACAACACTTTCGTAGAAAAACTGCTGAAAGTTGAAAACAAAGAAACGCTGGCATACAACCTTCAGTTTTTAAGCGGCATTCGCGAGCGAAGAAAAGTAAAAGGAAACGGCCCGCGCTTTATCTCTTTCTGGAAGGGAAAACTGATTGCTCCTACCTATTTTTCCGACACGCTTAATTTCATCGACACAAAAGAACCCCTTCAAGATACATATTTAGCGCTCAATCCGGATTTCAAAGAAACGGAAGTGCGAAGAGGCGAACGATTATTCAACGATGCGAGATTCTGCTTTCAGGGCTGGCAATCCTGCAACGGGTGCCATCCGGGAGAAGCACGCACCGACGGTCTCAACTGGGATTTGCTGAACGACGGCATCGGAAACCCGAAAAACGTAAAAAGCCTGGTGCTGTCCCACAAAACTCCTCCAGCTATGATCTCCGGTATCCGCGCCGACGCCGAAGTTGCTGTTCGCGCAGGCTTCAGACACATCCAGTTCACCACCGTGCGCGAAGAATACGCCAAGCTTGTCGATTCTTACCTGTGCTCGCTCAAACCGCTTCCGAGTCCGTACCTGGAAAAGGGCAAACTAAGCAAAATAGCCCTGGAAGGACGCAAGATCTTCCTGGAGCAAAACTGCAACTGGTGCCATTCCGACGAACACTACACCGACAACGAAATGCACCCTATCGGTGAAGTAGAGTTTAAAAAAGGATGGAACACGCCAACGCTGAAAGAAGTGTGGAGAACGGCGCCTTACCTGCACGACGGCCGTACGGCTACTATGCAGGACTTATTCAAAAAAGACAAACATGGTTTGTCCCGCAACCTGACTAAAGACGAAATCGAAAAACTGTCGATATACGTGCTGTCTCTCTGACGGCAAGCCCGAATGGGCAGAGTTTACCCCCAGGGGAATTTTTAAAATCTTCTCCCCTGCAACCTTTTTACTCACACTTGACGGGAATTAATCGGACAGGAGCACGCTCCTCCAGATTAATGGGCTGAATATGAAAGAACTAAAAGAATACCGTTGCGATTTTTTGAACTGCAACCAAGAAAATTACCTCCGGGTAATCAGAGAATTCATAATACATGAACTCGTGCCGATGAAAGGCCGGCTCGTCAAGGTAACATGCCTTGTCGATACCAAACCTTTTGAAAATTATTCGAAAACAACCGAAGAAATCAGAGCGCTTTTCCGCCTGCTTTTTAACGAAAGAATGCCCGCGTTGACGTTTGTTGCGCAGGCGCCACTCAACGCCGCAGTCGGCATTGAAACTATCTGTTTCAACGACCCGGGAGTGCTGGCTTTCGAAACATGGGAAGATATCCAGTATGTAAAGGTCGATGCGCCGAACGCTGAACTTCTGTACATCGGAGGCATTGTTGATCCGAGGCTTCCTGATGCCAAAAGCCAAGCAATGTTTGCTTTTGAAAAAATGGACGCACTGCTCAAAAAGGAAGGATTCGAGTGGAATCAGGTGGTGCGCCAGTGGAATTACATAGAGGCTATCACCGAAATGGAAGACGGACGCCAGCGCTATCAGATTTTCAACGATGTTAGAGCGAAGTACTACGAGACCAGCCAATGGGAAAGAGGTTACCCGGCCGCCACCGGCATCGGAATGGAAAAAGGAGGTATCGTCATTGACGCCATAGCCGTCAAGTCGTGGTCAAACAACGGCCCGCTGGATTATCCGCTAGCCAACCCGCTGCAGGTCGACGCGCACCAGTATTCGCAGCAGGTGCTGGAGGGCAGCACCGACCAGGATTTCGGCAACAGACAAACGCCAAAATTCGAGCGGGCCAAAGCACTGAAAACCGGGCGCTGGTCGGAAATTTTTGTGTCGGGAACCGCGGCCATCGTCGGCGAAAACACGGTGCCGTCCGATCAGCCGGGAGAACAGACCAACGTGACAATCAAAAACATCCGGGCACTCATAAGTCCTGAAAACATGAACGCCTCGGGAGTCGCGGTCAACGAAAACGGGAAAATAAAGCAACTCAGGGTCTATGTGAAGCACCCGCAGGATTTTGATATCATCAGAACGGAGGTGGACAAGGCATTTCCGGACGCAAAGCAGAGCTATGTACTAGCCGATGTGTGCAGAGAAGAACTATTGGTGGAGATAGAAGCAATGGCTGATTTTACTTAAGCTATGCCATAAGAATAAAACAGCAATGTTTGCACGCAGCGCCTCCGGCCTGCGGTTTCCGGACAGGAAGCCGGCTCCACTTGCTGACATTTTTAACACTTAAACCGATATTCTATGAAAAGAAGAACTGCACTGAAAAGCACATTGCTGGGCGCAACAGGCTTGGCAATGGGAGTTTCCTGCTCCTCAAAAAAGGGAAAGAAAGTAGAAACAAAACTTGCTCAAACTACAAAGAGAACTATGAAAAAATACACAAACGACGACTTCTATGTAAACGGCAAATTGTCTGCTGAGAAAACACTGAAGGCTTATCAGGAAATGATGGATTTTTACCATTACCCAATGGACAAATTCCTGAGAGACAATCTTTTTATCTCGGATTTCGGACAAGGTGATTTTGTGAACGCTGGTATGGCGGGAGTATTCTGGCACAACTCTGCCGAGTTCGGATACTTCGCACACGAAATCTACCTGTTGCCAGGACAGATGATCATCGAGCATAAACACCTGAAAACCAAATACCCGGCAAAAATGGAAACCTGGCATGTGAGAAACGGATCCATTTATTGCTTCGGCGAAGGAGAAAAAACAGAAGGAAACCCTGAAATCCCTAAAAGCCAGATCCCTCACGTACAAGTAAACAACGTGCTGAAGGTAAATCAAGGAGAAATGAACACGCTGAACAGACAAGAAGCGCCTCACTTCATGATGGCCGGCGACCAGGGTGCAATCGTTTCCGAATACGCCAACTACCATGACAACGACGGTCTGGTTTTCTCCAACCCAGACGCTTTCTTCAACAACGTGCTGAGCTAAAAAAAATATCAAACAGTGATGCCTGAGCTCCATGAAACAAACGAAAATTTTTGTTCTCATGGAGTTCTTTTTTGCCGAACCACACCGAATACTGCACTAAGCAGTGGTATATAAATTTCCTCTCTCAAATTTTTTTTTAAACCCATGAAATCTCTCATCTATTATTGTTGTCTGCTGTTTGCCCTTTCCTCGTGCAACCAACCCAAAAACGAACTCCTGCTGGCCGGTTCCGGCTTTCATAAAATTGTAAAAGTAAACCCCGAGGGGAAAATCCTCTGGGAGCATCCTCTGGAAAAGCATCAGGAGTGCAATGCTGTCGCCTCGCTGGGCGACGGAAAAGTGCTTTACTCTTTCAAGCAGGGTGCCAAAGCCGTGGACAGCCAGCACAATGTGCTGTGGCAGTATGACGCTCCCAAAGGAACGGAACTTCAGTCAGTTGAGCTTCTGCCCAACGGAAACTACCTGCTGGGACAATGCGGCAACCCAGCCAAAATCCTGGAATTCTCTCCGGAAAACAAACTTGTGAAATCCATTTCCTTCGACACGCAGATCAGTCGGCCCCACGCCCAGTTTCGCCACGTAGCCCGCACACCGAAAGGCACTTATGTCCTGGGACTGTTTGCCCGAAAAGTAATCCTAGAAGTCAGCGACAAAGGAGAAATACTGAATACCTTCCCGGTAAATGCAGTTCCTTTTGCGGTAGAGCCTCTAGCCAACGGAAACTGGATGGTGTCGGGCGGCGACAGACACAACATGCTGGAAATTGATCCAGAAACAGGACGTGAAATTAAACAAATCGCTGACGGCGAACTGAGCGTTCCCTTCCGGTTTGTAGCCGAAATCAAAGAACTTTCATCCGGCAACAAACTTATCTGCAACTGGGGCGGCCACTCAAAAGGAAAAGCAAAAGTTGCCCAGGTAATTCTTATTAACCCTGAAAACAAAGTTATACAGTCCATCAACGACTGGAGCAACTTAGGTAAAATCTCGGCTATCGACCTAGTCAAAAAATAAAAAAAGGCCAGTCATTCTGGCTTTTTTCTCTTGCGGTATAAGCTATTGAAAATAAGGCTCACTTTGTATTCATGGAGATGAAACCGCATAATAAGCATTGAATGCTTCAGCCCTATTTCAGACAAAGTCGGGCTGTTTTTTATGCAAACAAACCTAATGGCTTTTTCTAGAATTTTCTATAAAAAATTTACACACAACCTTTCGAGTATTTCTTATATGAAACTTTGTTTTATATAAGAAATGATTTATTTTAGCTGAATAAAGAAAATACCGCATACTCAGATTCCTAAAGCAAAAAGGGGCTCTGTAAACAGCTCATTTTCACATCATTCAAACAGAACTCTAATGAGAAGAACTATTTTTGTCTTATTAGTCTTTCTTTTGGGGGCAGGATGCACCACCCACGCCCAGAAAAAGAAAAAGACTTGCAGCTGGCCAGCCGAAATGGCAAACGCGCAGAAGGCTGTGCTGAAAGACCTGTCCAAACAACACATTAATTACACCTCAAGAACTATCCGCGAGAATGATCTTGAGAAAATTTCGCTCAATGTTTCAGGAGTAAAAGAACTTTCTCTCCTGACTCTCCCTATGGCCGACGGAGCCAGAAACGACGATGCTATTTGGCTTGATGCCAGATTAATAGACAGAAACGGAAAAACCGTATGGCTGGATGATTTCAAATTCGTCCACCAAAAAGCCGGCTACGGCCGCTCCGTACAAAGAGGGAAATTCAATAACGGAAGACCATTTATTTCAAATAGTAAAAAATTCGAACATGGAATTTATTGCTATGCGGGAGGAGAATTGGTTTTAAAACTTGATAAAAAGTACAAGCGATTCGAAGCCACGCTTGGAACTGTAGACTACTGGACAAACCGCAACACAACCGTTCAATTTAAAGTTTTGTCCACTGATTTCAGAAAATACTGCAAACAACTGAAAGGAAGCTCTCCTGAAAAGTTCATCCAGTTCAGCGGCGACATGAGACTGGGCACGGCCTCATTCATCTTCAGTAAGCTCCCGCAAATCCAGCGAGGTGTAGAACATATGGTAAAGGGATTAAAAAAACCGGCTGCCTATCCGCAAAAGCTTAAACAAATCGCTTCAATGCCGGCCGATCAGCAGCACCAGGCCTACTACAAGCTGTACGAAGAGCTGATCGAATACATCAGCACCGAATCCAAAATCGCATGGTTCAACCCGGAAAGCATGCAGCTTGCGCTGGATGACATGAAAAAAAACAATCCAGGGCTTTCGTTCAAAAAATATCAGTCGACGCTTGATGAAATTAAAAACAACTTCGGACGTATAAAAAATCAGTTCTACAGCGGAGACGAGTCTGCATTAAAAACGCTAAAAAAATACCTTGCGTTCAAACGCGAGCTAATGACCGCCAACCCGCTGGTAAAAAATGCCAAGCTGCTCGTTACGCGCCATAAACTCGGAGGAGAAGCACGCAGACTTAACGCTCCTTACCTGGGAACGCCTCCAACCAACTGGCAGTCAAATTCCTCGCTCCGAAACAGAGTATGGCACCACAATGTGGAAATCGCCATGCTTTCTGACTTGGCTGGAGATGTAAAAAGCGAAACGCTTTACGCGCCGAAAGAACCAAGACAGATTACGGACCTTGACCTTCACTGGAATGCCGACAAGCTGCTGTTTTCTTCTGTGAATAAAAAAAGACAGTGGCATGTGTACGAGCTTGATCTGAAAGACAAGACCGTATGCCAGAAAACCTCGGATGAGGAACCGGACATCGATTATTACGAAGGCATTTACCTGCCTAACGGAAAAATCATGATGTGTTCTACTGTCGGTTTGAACGGCGTGCCTTGTGTTTCCGGAGATCAAGCCGTAGCCAACCTCACCCTGCTTGATCCTGAAACCAAGAAAATCAGACGCCTGAACTTCGGCCAGGACAACGACTGGGACCCAACCGTTCTTGACAACGGACGAATTATGTATCTGCGCTGGGAATATACCGACAACACGCACTACTTCTCGCGCGTGCTGATGCACATGAATCCGGACGGAACCGGAAAAAAAGAATATTACGGAGGAAACTCTTACTGGCCGAACGGCATGTTTGACGCCCGTCAGCTTCCTGGCAAAGACAACCAAAAATTTGTTGCCATAGTTTCGGGCCACCACGGCGTGGCACGCTCAGGACAGCTGGTAATGTTCGACCCAAGCAAAGGTCGCCACGAAGCCGACGGGGTGGTTCAGGAGCTTCCTTTCCGCAACAAAGTAGTCAAGCCGATCATCAAAGACAAACTCGTTGACGGCGTGTGGCCTCAGTTTTTGAAACCTTATCCGCTTTCAGAAAAATACTTCTTCGTCATTGCCAAGCTTTCTCCTAAATCTCTATGGGGCTTGTACCTAGTCGATGTGTTTGACAACCTGACTCTGATCAAGGAATACGAAGGCGAAGGCATCTCTGAAGTCACTCCGCTTGAGAAGAAAACTGTTCCTCAGATTATTCCTGAAAAAGTACGTCTCAACGAAAAAGAAGCTACACTGTATATACAGGATATCTACGAAGGCCGCGGTCTGCCGGGCGTTCCAAGAGGAACCGTAAAAAAACTGCGCGTTATTGCCTACGAATATGCTTACAGACATTCGCCTTCGAACCACGACTACCAGGGAATCCAGGCAGGATGGGACACCAAACGCGTATTGGGGACAGTGCCTGTAGAAAAAGACGGTTCGGCAATTTTCAAAGTGCCTGCCAACACGCCGATCTCCCTCCAGCCGATTGACGAGGAAGGACGTGCCGTTCAGCTGATGCGCTCGTGGCTTACCGCCATGCCTGGTGAAATTCTGTCATGTATCGGATGCCACGAAGAACAAAACACTGTGCCGGTGCCGAAAGTAACCGTTGCCTCCAGAAGAAAGCCTCACGTCATCACACCTCCTAAAGACGGTGTGTATCCGTTCACTTTCGACTTGGAAATTCAGCCGATTCTTGACCGAAAATGCGCCGGTTGCCACAACGGAGAATCTGCCATCCCGAACTTTGCCGACAAGACCCAAACAGGGTACAGCAAAACAAAAGGATTCTCTAAAAGCTACCTGGCTTTCCACCCTTTTATCAACCGACAGGGACCTGAAGCCGACATCCACGTAATGAAGCCGATGGAGTTCCACGCCAGCACCAGCGAATTGGTTCGAAAACTGAAGAAAGGACACCACAATGTAAAACTTTCCAAAGAGGAATGGGAAAAACTGTACACTTGGATTGACCTGAACGCGCCTTACCGTGGAGTTTTCAGAAACGTGTCCAAATACAAAGGTTTTGAGCAAATTTCGCGCAGACGCGAGCTGGCGCTTAAATACAACAACCTGGACATCAACTGGGAGCAGGAACTTTCCGACCGCCAGGAAGCAGTGGCTAAAAGGGGCGACATTAAACCTGTTATGCCGGAAAAAACCGATGCGCCCCACTTCAAGAAAAGCAAAGCGAGAAAGTGGCCATTCACTGCTGAAAAAGCAAAAGCTCTTCAGGACAAATTCGGAAGAAAAGAACTGACTGTAGAAATTGCCAAAGGCATTAACATGCATTTTGTGAAAATTCCGAAAGGACAGTTCGTAATGGGATCCAACCAAAGCATGGCTGATGAAATGCCTGCCAGCCGCGTCAAAATCGACAAACCGTTCTGGATGGCGACAATGGAAGTTACCAATGAGCAGTACCGCGCTTTCTTCCCTAAACACGACAGCCGCTTTATCGGACAGCAGTGGAAGGACCACGTGGGACCGGGCTATCCGGCCAACAAACCTAAGCAGCCGGTTATCCGCGTGTCATGGAAAGAAGCTATGCAATTCTGCGAAACGCTGAGCCAGAAACTGGGCGTGAAAGTGACTTTGCCGACAGAAGCTCAGTGGGAATGGGCATGCCGAAGCGGAAGCGCGAAGGATATGTGGTTTATGGATATGAACGAAGATTTTGGAACGCACGCCAACCTGGCCGACACTTCGCTGGTAGACATGGCTGTTGTAGGTGTAAATCCGAAACCTATGCGCAAAAATGATTATCGAAGAAAATTCTGGGATTTCTTGCCTAAAAACATTGAAGTCAATGACGGCCAGATGATTGTAGGCGAAGTCGGACAGTACAAACCGAATCCATGGGGACTGTACGACATGCACGGCAACGTGGCCGAATGGACGCGTTCGGACTACAAACCGTTCCCTTACCGAACCAACGACGGCCGAAACGATCTGAACCCGAACTGTAAAAAAGTAGCCAAAGGCGGATCGTGGAAGGACCGTAAGAAACTTTCCAAAGCTTCTTCACGCGAAGCATACTTGTCATGGCAAAAAGTATTCAATGTTGGTTTCCGTGTAATCATTGAAACAGAGAATCCTGTGAATCTGTAACGAACCGTACTGTATTTTCATATCAACGAAAAGGCTGCCCGGATAAAATCACGAGGCAGCCTTTTTTTGTTTTTAATTTGACCTCAAAAAAAACTGAATACCGTCAAATCCTTCTTCTTCTCAAACGCAAGCTGTTCATTACCACTGAAACCGAACTGAAGGCCATAGCACCGCCGGCAATCATAGGGTTCAGCAGAAAACCGAAAAACGGAAACAAAACACCAGCTGCAACCGGAATGCCCACCACGTTATAGCAAAAAGCCCAGAAAAGATTCTGGCGAATCGTGCGCACGGTCGACTTTGAGAGCAGCAGCGCGCTGTTGAGCAACTGCAAATCCCCTTTCACCAGCGTAAGATCCGCACTTTCCATTGCAATATCGGTTCCCGTGCCCATCGCTATGCCCACATCGGCCTGCGCCAAAGCCGGCGAATCGTTGATTCCGTCGCCCACCATGGCAACCACCCGGCCCTGTTGCTGCAGCTCTTTCACGTAGCGCAGCTTGTCATCCGGAAGGCAATCGCTAACGTACTCCTGTATGCCAATCTGCCCGGCGATAGCCTGAGCTGTCTGCCGGTTGTCCCCCGTCAGCATATGCACATCAATTCCCCTTCCGCGTAGCTCTCTGACCGCCTGCAAAGACGTGTTCTTTATCTGGTCGGCCATAGCCAAAAATCCCAGACACCGCCCGTCTTTTGCCACATAAACCACCGATTTCCCCTGGCTTTCCAGCTTTCCGGCTTTGTCCTGCAGTCCGTTTCTGAAAACCACATTCTCCTGTTTCATCAGCGCCGCGTTTCCGATATGCCAGTGATATTCCCCGCTGCCGACAGAAATTCCTTTGCCTGCATGCATCACAAAATCAGTCAGCGAACACAGCTCGTCTTCTTCCAGATAACGCACGACGGCACCTGCCAAAGGATGTTCAGACTTCTGCTCTGCCGTTTTGAGCACTCTCCTCGTCTGAAGCTGCTCCTGCTCGCTCAGTTCATCACACCAAACCAGCTCGCTGACTTCAGGCTTTCCTTTTGTCAGTGTGCCCGTTTTATCCAACACCACCGTATCCGTTTTGCTGATTCTTTCCAGACTCTCCGCATTCTTAATCAGAATGCCTTGCTCCGCTCCGCGGCCGATGCCCACCATAAGCGCAGTAGGCGTAGCCAGGCCAAGCGCGCACGGACAGGCAATCACCAAAACCGTTACTGCGGAGGTAAGCGCATAAACCAGAACCGACTCGTTTCCGAAGGTCATCCACAGCACGAAAGTAACCGCCGCGATAAGCAGCACCACAGGAACAAAAATCTGAGCGATCTTGTCAACCAGTTTCTGAATCGGCGCCTTGCTGCCCTGGGCTTCTTTTACCAGACGGATGATCTTCGAAAGCATAGTCTGTTCCCCGACCTTCGTCACCCGAAACCTGAAAGTCCCCTCCTGGTTCTGCGTGCCTCCAACCACCGCATGCCCTTCCTGCTTCAAGACAGCCAAAGGCTCGCCGGTCAGCATGCTTTCATCCACATAGGAACTTCCCTCCAGCAGCACGCCGTCCAGCGGAATTACGGCTCCCGGTTTTACCTGAAGCTCATCGCCAACCCTAACCGACTGAACAGGCACTTCGGCCAGCTCTCCGTTGTTCCAGCGCCAGGCGTTTTTTTCTCCCAAATTCATCAACTTTCTCAGCGCCTGAGAAGTGCTGTCCTTTGCGCGCGCCTCAAGAAACCGTCCAAGCAGTATCAAAGCAATAATAACAGCCGCGCTTTCGAAATATACGTGCGCCTTCAAGCCCGACTGCGACAGGGTCTGCGGAAAAAACATGCTCACTACGCTCAGCATAAAAGCAGCACCCGTACCCAACGCCACCAGCGTGTCCATCCCGGCGCTTTTCTGCAAAGCCTGCCGCCAGGCATTCCGGTAAATATCCCTTCCGCTGACTAGCATAACAGCCAAAGTCAGCACCAGACTTATCAAATGATTCCCTTTGAAATCGGGCAAAAACATGCCGATCAGAAACACTGGAAAAGCAAGAACCATGGCTGTCAGCATTTTCCTGAAAGCCTGCCGCTTTTCCTTTTTGTCTTTCTCAACGGCTGCCAGCTGCTCCTCCAGCTCTTCGCCAACCAGCCGGAAATCCGTTGCCAGCAGCGAGTCTTTCAGCTGCTGCTCAGTAAGACTCGCCTCTTCAAATTCCACCTGCAAGCTATGATCAGCAAAATTAATCGCCGCCTTATTCACGCCCGGCACTTCACTGACAAGCTTCTCCGCCCTTGCCGCGCAGGAGGCGCATCGCATTCCGGTTACTTTATATGATTTCTTCATGGTATCAGTTTTTTCAAATATCAGCTGCTCTTTTTCCGGTATTGGTGACAAGAATCACTTCTTTGCTTGAGTGTGCTTCAAATTCCAGTTTTTCAAATTAATAATAAAATTCATTTCTCTTATAGCCCAACCGTTTCAAAAAAACAGCCAATCTAATTCTTAACCCACTGACTTGCAGACACATTCAACAATAGGGCATCAAGTAAAGATAGGGCAAAAAAAAAGCCCGCCAAAACATGACGAGCTTTTCCACTATTTATGTTTGAATTAAAGAATCACCAGAAAACGGCATAAAGCACCGCAAGAATGACAATAATAACCATCGAGGCAATATTGAACACGTTGCCCGTCTTGAAGGTTTCGCCCGAAATAGCAATCGCCTTGTCGCTGTCCTTGCCTTTTCCGTCAAAATGACTTATCACGGCAATGATTCCCATCGAGATAAACCAGGTCCACATCATCTGGTGCATCCACGGAAGCGACGGGAAGAACCCGTTGACCGCATCAATAACAGGCGAGTTCGGCTCTACGCCAGTAAACAACAGGAACGGCTCGATCATGCCTTTCGGTCCGATCTTGAAATAGAAGGCCACTACCGCCGACAGCAGAATCCCCCAGATGGCTCCCTTGTTTGTCGCTTTTTTGTAGAATAATCCCAGCATAAAAACCGCCAGAATACCCGGGCTTACCAATCCGGTGTACTCCTGAATGTACTGGAACATCTGGTCGATGCTTCCAAGGAACGGAGCAAGAACCACCGCGATGATCAAGGCAAACAGCGCTGTCAGACGACCGACTTTCACCAAAGACTTGTCGCTTGCTTTCGGATTGATATTCTGCTTGTAAATATCCATTGTAAAAATGGTCGCCGTCGAGTTGAGCATGGAAGCCAGCGATGATACAATGGCTGCGGACAGCGCTGCCACGACCATTCCTTTCAGACCGCTCGGCACAAAAGTTCTGATCAGCCACGGGTAAGCGTTGTCTTTGTCGATGGATCCGTCCAGTTTTGTAAACGCGTCCTGAACACCCTCGATAACTGCTGTGCCAGCCTCACCCTGGTACATAACAAAAGCAATGATGCCCGGAATCACGACGATCAGAGGAACTATCAGCTTCAAAAAAGCCGCAAACACAATCCCCTTCTGAGACTCCTCCAGCGACTTGGCCGCCAGCGTCCGCTGAATGATGTACTGATTGAAACCCCAGTAATACAAATTGGCCACCCAAAGACCGCCTACCAATACCGCAATTCCCGGCAGGTTGTCGTATTCTTTATGATTTTCATCCAGAATCATATGAAAATGATCAGGCACTTTGTCCATAACATGAGACAGACCGCTCATGATGCCTCCATCCGGCGTTACATGCTGCAGCGCAATAATGGTAGTCACCAATCCACCGAACACCAGCAAAACCACCTGGATAACATCCGTCCATGCTACTGCCGACAGACCTCCCCAAAGCGAATAGGCAGCCGCAAACAAGGCAAGTCCGATGATGGCGTAAACCAGAATGCCTCCGTCGCCGCTCCCAAGAATGGTGTCAATGGCTTTTCCGCCGAGAAACAGCACGGAAGTCAGGTTGACGAAAATAAAAAGCGCCACCCAGAAAACCGCCAAAATGGATTTCAACGTCACGCTGTAGCGTTTCTCAATAAATTCCGGAATTGTATATAAGCCTTTCTGTATAAAAATCGGCAAAAAGTACTTGCCCACAATAATCAGGGTCAGAGCAGCCATCCACTCATATGATGCTATGGCCAGCCCCATGGCAAAACCTGATCCGGACATTCCGATGAACTGTTCGGCCGAAATATTGGCGGCGATAAGCGATGCTCCGATAGCCCACCAGGGCAGCGATTTAGAGGCCAGGAAATAGTCCTCGGCATTTTTCTCCTTGCCTTCCTTATTCCTTGACACCCATAGCCCCACTCCAATTATCAGGAAGCAATAGGCTGCAAAAACGACTGTGTCGAGAGTAGAAAAATTCATATCTCTATATATTTTAAAAAAACAATTGACCGTAACAAAAATATGTATTTAAATGAGATTTACTGTATGTATGATAAGTTTATCTAATAACAAGATCAAAAATAACGTTGCCAGTACGCCGGCTAGGCTGAATTATTTTCGGATGTAAAAAAAACCTCCGGAATCGCCTTCCGAAGGTCTGAGTTAATCAATAAAAGCGGTCCGTTTATTTTATCGAGGCCAGCAAATCCGGTTTTTCGCGGTGCAGCTTGATAATCAGCTCGCCGAACAGCGTGTTTGCCCAGGCGAACCATGAGCGTGAAAATTTCGAAGCGTCGTCCTTGTTAAAAGTTTCGTGCATGAAGCCCGAACCGTTATGCGTCTTCATCAGCTGGCGCACACACCATTCAATCTCCTTGTCGCTTGTGCTGGTCATCGCGCGCAAAATGATGCCCATCGGCCAAATCGTATTCAAACCGGCGTGCGGTCCGCCCTGGCCCTCGCCGGCTTTGCCTTTGAAATAATACGGATTGTCCGAACTGAGCAAATAACGGCGTGTATTCTCATATACTTTATCGGAATAATAATCCCGGCCGATCAAATAGCGAATGGAAATGAGCGACGGAATGTTCGGATCATCAATGAACACTTTGTTGCCGTAGCCGTCCACCTCGTAGGCAAAAACTTTTCCGTAGTCCAGATGGTCAAAAACAGCATATTCTTCCACCGCTTTGTTCACCTCTTTGGAAAACAATTTGCACTCCCGGGCAAATGCCGCGTCTTTCAGTTCTTTTTCGTAAATCTCGCTCAGCTGCGCCAGCGCTTCTACCGCAAACAAGTTCGAAGGAATAAGGAACGGGTACATCGTACCGTCGTCCGACGGGCGGAAAATAGAGCAAATGAGCCCCACGGGCTTCACCGGTCTGCCTTTTCCCTGGAAAGAAGCCGTCACCGACCAGTTGGCCTGCACGCGGCGGAACCAATACGGAGACTCTCCGTTTTTTCGCTGCTCGGTGCGGAGGGTTTTCACCACCATCCGCATGGCTTTGTCCCAGTCGCTGTCAAAAACCGAAACATCGCCCGTTTCTTTGTAATATCCGTAAGCCAGCCGCACGGCATAGCAGAGCGAGTCAATCTCCCACTTGCGCTCGTGGATTCCCTCTTTCACCTCCGGAAGGTCCTCGGCCCATTCCGAATGCTTGCTTGTGTCTTTGTAAAAAGCATTGGCGTACGGATCCAGCAAAATACATTTCGTCTGCCGGTTTATCAGCCCTTTAAACAGATTTTTCAGCTTTTTTTCTTTGTTCACAAGCGGCAAGTACGGCCAAACCTGCGCCGTCGAATCCCGCAGCCACATGGCGTCAATATCGCCTGTGATAATAAATGTATCAGGCTTTCCGTCGATCAGCTCATAATCCACCGTTGTGTCCAGCGTATTCGGATAACAGTTCTCGAACATCCAGGCCAGCTCAGGGCTCTTGATGCCTTTTTTAACTTTCCTGATTGTCTTTTCCACTTCGCCGCTGACAAAAGTCCTTTTGGAAAGCGGCGGACGGTTGGACTTGAACGGATCCTTGCCTGTGGAAAATGCCGGCCAGGCATTCAGGCCAGACAGCCCGGCAGTTGCCAACAGGCTTTTCTGAATAAATTTTCTGCGTGTGCTCATGTATAAAAATCTTCTGTGATATGATATAAAAATCTCATTTCCGCGAAAAATTAATTAAGCTACTTTTTTACACAGAAAAAAAAACATTAGTCATAATCCTCAACTTTTTTCTCAAACATTAAAAAGAAAAGGCTCAACTATGCCTTCAGTACATCCAGTTTAAGCACAACCCAGCGCCTCAGCTTCTTTTCTCGTATTTCCACAATGCCAGCGAAACCGTTCCAGCAGCATAAACGGCCATAACTCCAAACATCCAGGCAACATCCCCGAAAGTACTGCCTTTCATCAACACTGAACGATTCAGCTGAATGAGATAAGTCAGCGGACTGCATGCGCCACATACTGCGCCCAGCGGGGCATAGACTCCAAGCTGGTAAAAATTCCGCTGATCAAGATAAAAAGCATCATAAAAAACCAGGCGACAAATATTGCCTGCTGCTGGGTGTGATTGTAAATGGAAACAAGCAAACCGATGCCCAGCACACAAACCATGTACAAGCCCGAAAAACTCAGCACAACCCAAACGCTCCCGGCCAGCTCAATCCCGTAAACAAGTCTTGTAAGACCTAAACCGAAAATGAGCTCAAACATGCCGATGCACCAGAACGGCAAAAGCTTGCCGATCAAAAACTCATGCTTCCGAATCGGCGTTACATTAATCTGCTCAATTGTTCCCAGTTCCTTTTCCTTCACGATGTTCATCGCCGACAAGAACAAGCACACCATCGTCACCAGCACGGCCAATATAGCCGAAACCATATAGGGCTTGTAATTCAGCTCCGTATTGAACCAATACGAAAACTCCGTTTGTATTGTTGGCCGCCGCGAAAAAGCATTTCCAGAAAAATCCGCCGCCAACTCTCCGTTGAACCGCCCGATGATTTCCTGCGCATAACCGGCAATGATTCCCGCTTTCGAACCGTCCATTGCATTAACGCGGAGCGCCAGCCGAGGCATCTGGCCTTTCGCCCAGTTTTTTACAAAGCCTCTCGGAATTACCAGCACCATGTCCACCGCTCTCTTGTCAAGCAGCTTGTCCGACTCTGCCACTGTAAATATGCCCTCGTGCAAACTAAAATAGCGGCTTGCCTCAAAAGCCTGCCGAAGCTTTTGGGAATCAGGACTCATATCCTGGTCAATCACCAGAAGTTTGCTGTTTTTCACCTCATAAGTCGCCGCAAGAGGCAACACCAGCAGCTGAATAATCGGCACCACAAAGATGATGGGGAGCATTGCCTTGTTTCGGAAGATCTGCAAAAATTCTTTCCGGAGAATAAACCGTATCGTTCTCATTCTTCTAAGCGTATTTTAAATTTCTTAATGCTTGCAGCCACCAGCAGCACCGCCATTGCGGCGAGAATAAGCGTTTCCTGCCAGAAGGCTTCGATTCCCGTTCCCTGCAGCATAATCGCACGCAGAATGACAATAAACCATCTGGCCGGCATCAGCGTGCTGAGCGCCTGCAGCGGCAAGGGCATGTTGGCAATGGGAAAGAGAAAACCTGACAGCAGAATGGACGGCATCAGCAGGGCAAACAGGGATTTCATTAGCGCTTCCTGCTGTGAGCGGGAAGTAGTCGAGAGAAACACGCCCAGCGCGAGCGCAACAAGCACAAACAAAAGCGATTCGGCAAAGAGCAAACCCAGGCTTCCTTTTACCGGCACATTGAACACCACAAATCCGAGGGCCAAAATCACGCAGGCATTGAAAAACGAAATGAGCAGATAAGGCGCCAGCTTGCCCAAAATTATGGTCCAGGGACGAAGCGGCGATGCCAGCAGCACCTCCATCGTCCCAATTTCTTTTTCCCGGGTCAGGGAAAGAGAGGTGATCATAGCCGACACCACCAGCAGAATAACCACCAAAATGCCAGGCACAAACAATTTGGCGCTGGAAAGGCTCTCGTTGTAAAGCATCCGAACTTCCGGAACCATCAGCATCGGATTTTGCAGGCCCTTCTCCTCCTGTTTCTGTTTCAAAAAACCTTTCAGAATGCCCGTCAGATAATTTCGGATCGTCGTTGCGGTGTTCGGGTCGGAAGCGTCAATGAGAAACTGGACCTGAGGGCTCTCGCCTCCGTGATACCGCTTCCCAAAATCAGAACCGAACACCACCGCGGCCTTGGCTTCTCCTCTGCGAAAAACCTCTACAGCCGCTTCCTCCCTGCTGATATTCCCGGCATAGACAAAGTTGCCTCCCGCCAGCACCTTGCTGATAACCGCCTGTGTCACAGCATCGCCGGACTTGTCGCAGAACACCACCGGAACATTCTCCACTTCGTTGCGGATGGCAAAACCGAAAATCAGCACCTGGATCACCGGAAGACCGAATACAACCACCAGCGTCCGGAAATCCCGAAGAATATGCCAAACTTCTTTCTGAATAAAAGCTAACAGTCTTTTCATTGCCTTGCCAGTTTTAAGAAAACTTCATCCATAGTTTGCGAACTGTATTTCTTCTTCAGCGCTTTCGGACTGTCCAGCGCTTCAATTCTTCCGTCTACCATTATGGAAACACGGTCGCAGTACTCGGCTTCGTCCATGTAATGCGTCGTCACAAAAACCGTAAGCCCGCCGGACGCCTTCTGGTAGATCATATCCCAAAAAAGGCGACGGGTTACCGGATCGACTCCTCCGGTCGGTTCGTCCAGAAACACTATTTTCGGATCGTGAAAAACAGCCACCGAAAAGGCCAGCTTCTGTTTCCAGCCCAGCGGCAGCGATCCCACCAGCTGACCGGCTTCGCTTTCCAGCTGCAGCCCGCGCAGCAGCTCCCGGCATTTTCTTTCAATCGCCGCATCGCTCATGCGGTATATGCCGCCGAAAAAACGAATGTTCTCCCTAACCGTCAGGTCTTCGTACAGAGAAAACTTCTGACTCATATAACCAATATTCCTTCGAATATCCTCTGGATGCTTTCTCACATCAAACCCCGCCACTTTCGCCTGTCCGGAAGTTGGATAAGAAAGCCCGGTAAGCATGCGCATAGCCGTTGTCTTTCCGGCGCCGTTCGCACCCAGAAAACCGAAAATCTCACCGGCTTTCACTTCAAAAGAAATCGAATCCACAGCTTTGAATTTTCCGAAATGCTTGCTCAGCGACTCTGCCTGTATCACATAATCCGCCATATATTTTTTATTTTGAAATTCTGAATTTTCATAATTCATTTTTCAGTGAAAAACTCATTTTGCCAAATGCTTGAATCCCAGCTGACGGCCATTGCCTATTGACCGTATTAAGGTTCAAGAATCCATCGCCATAAAGCAGTCTTCAATCGTCGGTTTGCCTTCTCTTATTTCCAAATCTTTGAAAGCCAGCCCCTGAAGATATTCCTTCAGCGCTTCAGGATTCTCCTTTCCTTTCTGAAACACAAAATGAATGTCTTCGCCGAAAGAATATGCCGACTGCGCATGCGGATATTTTCTAAGCGATGTCAGCAGGGCAAACATTTCTCTGGCCCGCAGAAGCCACAGCCCGAAAGGAAAGCTTTCGGAAATTCTTTCCGGAGCGTCAATGCGGAGAATTTTCCCTTTCTGAATAAGCGCTATGCGATCGCAAAGACCCGCCTCGTCCATGTAAGGAGTCGACACCACCACCGAGATGCCTTTGGTCTTCAGCCGCTTGAGCATCTGCCAGAATTCCTTTCGCGAGACCGGATCCACGCCCGTAGTCGGCTCATCCAGCAGCAGCACTTCCGGCTTGTGAATCAGCGCACAGCACAGCGCCAGCTTCTGCTTCATCCCGCCCGACAGCGCACCGGCTTTTCTGTCGCGGAAGGGCTCAATCTGCCGGTAAATATCGGCCACCAGCTCATAGTTTTCCGAAAGGCTGGTTCCGAATACCGAAGCAAAAAACTGCACGTTCTCTTCCACGCTGAGGTCCTGATAGAGCGAAAACCGTCCGGGCATGTAGCCGATCCGTCGGCGCACATCCTGGTACTGCTTCACAGGATCAAACCCCGCCACCCGCACCGTGCCTGAGTCAGGCAAAATAAGCGAGGCCAGCATGCGGAAGATCGATGTTTTTCCGGCGCCGTCCGGGCCTATTAGCCCGAAGAGTTCGCCTTCTTCGACTTCGAAGGACACCGACCGGACGGCTTGCACCTTTCCGTAGTTTTTTTCCAGCCCTTCGGCTTTTACATTGATTTTTCCCATTAGAAAACAATTATAGCCAGACTTCTGCCGGCATGCCAATCTTCAGCGAGCCGTCGTTTTTAACTCGGATTTTCACGGCGTACACCAGGTTTACACGCTCCTCTTTCGTCTGTATGGTTTTTGGCGTAAATTCAGCTTCGCTCGCCACCCAGCTTACAATTCCCGAGTAGTTTTTCATTTCTCCGTTTACTCCGTCAATTTTCACGGTAACAGACTGCCCGATCTTCAGCGCAGCAAGCTGCGTTTCCATAAAGTAGGCCTTCAGTTCCAAAACCGACAAATCTGCTATCCTGTACAACGGCTTGCCTACTGCGGTTAGCTCGCCCGCTTCCGCCAGCTTATAAAGCACCGTTCCAGGAGCCGGGTTAATCACTGCCGCTTTTTGTATCTGATCTTCAACCTGCGCCACCTGTGCTTCCAAAGCTTCGTGCTCACCTTCAATGCTTAGAAAATTGCTGCGCACACTGGCAATCTGCTTCTTCAGCACATCCACTTGTCCGTTCACCCGGTCTAGCTTCTGCTGCGTAGTTGCTTTACCAGCAAACAGCTTCCGGATACGCCTCTGCTCCGTTTCCGCTGTCCGGAGCTGGGTTTTCAACACTTCAATTTCTGACCGAAACAAAGGCTTTTTTAAATCTACAACCTTTTGTCTGGCTCTGAGGCTTGCCTTTCGGAGCGACAAGGCTAGCGTGTCGATCTGGCCCAGCACCTGCCCGGCTTCTACGCGCTGCCCTTCCTCAACCCCGAAAGACAGCAACTGTCCGTTCGCCTGAGCCGAAACAACTGTTTCATCGGCCTCAAAATTTCCGTAAGCATCCGCTTTGTCTCCGTTGCCGCAGCCGCTGAGCGCTGTTCCCAAGACCAGCGCCAGGCACAATATCTTTTTTATCTGTTTCATTGCAGTTATTCGTTTTTTTAATATCCCAATAAATGTTGCAAAGCATACTCAGCCTGAACAAGCAATATCTCTCGTCTGTGCAGACGCAGCCGAACAGCCTGCCGCTGATTCAAAGCCTTTACGTAATCCGCTCCGCTGATTACGCCGTTTCGCAGCCTGCTGGTTTCCGCCTCAAGAATGCGGGCGCGAAGCGCCAGCTCTTCCCTGTCCTTTCGAATCTGTCCCTGCAGCTCCGCAAGGCGGCTGCGCTGGTCTGTCAGCGCGGCAGAAAGATCCTGCCTGAACTGCTGCTTGTCAAGGCTTATCCGTTCAGCCTCCAAGTCATTGAGCTTTCTCTGGCTTTTGTTTTTTTTCCAGTCATAAATGTTCCAGCTCAGCTTAGCTCCCGCCTGATAATAAAAATCAAAACCCGGTTTGAAAGCATTCAATCCCGGCTGTCCGTAACCCGCTGATCCAAAGGCCTCAAACTTTGGCATCCTTTGGGTCTTGACAACCCGGCTTCGCTGTCCCAAAAGCCGCTGGCGGCATTCCATAATCTCAATTTCCTTCCGCCTGACAACCGCCGAATCCAAAGCGAATCCGGGACCTTGCGCACTCAGTCTTTCTACCGAATCAATCGTCTCGTTCATATAAATTCCCAAAGACCTGAGCACTGCCTCAAGCTGCTGCCGAAACGTCTGCCGGCGCTCTTCCAGACTGAACCGTTCGGCCAGCAGATAATCTCTTTCGAATCCCTCAACCGCTCCCAACTCCACGGCGACATTTGCCTCTTTCAAACGCTCATCAAGTGTCTGAAGGCTCAGACCGACCGATTTCCGGTGCTGATTCAAAAGCAGGGCGCTGAAATACAGCGCGTCAATCCGCTCCTGCTTCCTATACCAGTCCAGCTCAAGCCTCCGAAGCTCTACATCGGTTTTCATCGTCTCCAGATCCTTCAGCTTCAGCAAATAGCCTCCCTGGTAGATCAGCTGGTTCGCCGTGATGTAGAACTTATACTGATCCTTCGGCAATTCGGGAAAGCCGCCCATCGGCAAATCCGGAGAAGGAACGTCGGACAGGTATTTGGCTTCGGCATTGGCCAGCAATCGCGGCATCTGGGCCGCTTTCAGCACGCTGAGGGCGTTTTTCTCCGTCTTGTGCCAAAGTCCCTCTTTCTGCAGGCCGAAAAAGTTTGCTTTGGCCTTTTCCCTGCAGCTCTCCAAGCTTATTTTTTCCTGTGCCCTGAGCTGCTGAACAGCTATAAAGAAAATGAGCAGAAAAACAGCTTTCATTTTTAAAAGAAAGTTAGTCTTCATCTGTTTCTATTGGTTTTTCAATGGCCAGATGGAACATCCATTACAATCATTTCTCCCTCGTATTCAGGCCGATTATCATGAATGCTTCATTTTTACCTATTTGGGTAATTTATTTTCAAAAAAATTTCTCAACACATTCCCCCAAGCCAAAACCTAGAGGAATGCCCTTCAGTCACCAGTCAACAGGCTCCCGATCATTTGTTTCACATATTCTCTTCTTTCCTCGACCAGCTGTATAAAGCTTTTTTCATCTATAGTCAAAATTTCCTGCACCATCGGCTTTACCAAAAAAGGAAACACCGACAGCGACACCACGCTGAGCAGCAGATGCACCAAGCCCACATCCCGAATAGTCCCCTGCCGAACAGCCAGGTCGTAATGCTCCTGCACCGAAGCTATCATCGCTTTGCGATTCCGAACTCCGGCCCGCTCAATAAACCGTTTAGGATCTTCATTTATCTCGGTCAGCACAAATTTCGGCAGGTCAACGTTGGCTTTTATCAAGTCCATATAACGGTCAATAAACAGCTCCACCGTTTCCAGAAATGGAAGCTTTTTGTCTATTCCGTCCGTGACCACTCCCCGAAACAGTTTTCCCGCACTCTCGTCAAACACTCTGGTAAACAGCCGCTCCTTCGACTTGAAGTAATAGTGAAGCAAACCTTTATTGATTTCCGCACGGTCGGCAATAGCCTGCATGCGTGCACCCTTGAATCCTTTCTCGAAAAACTCCCTTTTCGCCGCTTCCAAAATTTTCTGCTCTGTCAGTTCCGATTTTTTCATTTTTACCTAAATGGGTAATTTTTCATAAAGGTAATTGCTTTTTTATTAAAAACAACAAAACCAAAAAATAAAATGCAAAATTCCAGATCGACAAAACGATACTATCTTTCCATTCCTTTCTCACATCCTTTGAAAAAATTTGAAATCAGGCCGCTCGCCCTTAAATTCTCAATGCAAAAAAACACAATTGCCATGTTCGGAAAAAAAATCATCTTCCTGTTCATCGGGTGCATAGTTTGGGGAATGTCATGCAGCTCCACAAAGGAAACCAAACAGGCCGGAATGCAGTCCTTCAGCCCGGCAAATGTTAAAAATGCGCTCGATTATTTCGGAAATCCCAAACACGAAGACGAGCGCCGCATTTCAGTGTTTTTCGACCTTGGCGCATGGCACGGCTACTCCATAACCCGAGTCCCGAACAAGCTGGGCGGTTTTATCGGTCCGTTCCTGCTTACGGCAAAGGGAGGCGCCTGGCTTTCGGAGCAATTTGCCCAGCTGCGCATCCGCAGTCAGAACAAAGAGCTGAATTTTTCCCGAGCCGCCAATATCGAACAGTTTTCCCTTCCGGGAAGGCTTGTTCAGTCCTTTTCAATCGGGAGTCTACATATCAAACAGATTCTTGTTTTTGCAGACGGACGCTCAAGCCTGCTGCGCACCACAATCCGAAACACATCCGACACGCAACAAAAAATCGAGCTGGCCTGGCAAGGCAACATTTACCTGAAAAACGCTGAGCTTGCCGAACGGAACGGACTGCCGGAAGTGCAGCTGCAGGAAAAAGAACTTGGCCGGTTTGTCAACCTTTATCCTTCGGAGGACTTTCAAAGCCGCCTGCAGCTGAAAAGCAACAGCTACCGGCTTAACAGGAAAAAAGCTGTAACGCTAAAGCCCGGGGACTCATACACTACGCACTTAGCGCAGACGGCCACATTCAGCGAAGAAGAGCGGATGCACTGTGCCCGCCTTGCGAAAAAAGCGATGAGCAGTCCGGAGGAAGTCTTTGAAGCCAACAAAAGAAGATGGAAACGCTATGTTGGCCAGTCGCTCCAAAAGCTTGAAGACTGGGCACAAACGGACAAGCACCGAACAGCGGCAGTGAAGTCGATTCAAACGCTGATAAACAACTGGCGCTCTCCGGCGCTGGCGCTGAAACACGACGGACTGTTTCCTTCCTATGCCGTGCGCTATTTCAACGGCTTCTGGGCCTGGGACTCATGGAAACACGCCGCCGCGCTAGCCGTTTTTAAGCCCAAACTGGCCAAAAATCAGATCCGGGCAATGTTTGATTTCCAGAACGGGCGGGGAATGATTGCCGACTGCGTCTACCTCGACAAATCGGAAAACAACTGGCGGAACACCAAACCGCCGCTGGCCTCGTGGGCTGTTTGGAAGGTCTTTGCGACAAGCCGGGACACTGCTTTTCTTAAGGAAATGTACCCAAAGCTTGTAAAATACCACCGCTGGTGGTACAAAGACCGCGACCACGACGGCAACGGACTATGCGAATACGGATCAACAGACGGCACGCTGCAGGCGGCGGCATGGGAAAGCGGCATGGACAATGCTGTGCGCTTCGATTATTCAAAAATGCTGCAAAACAATGCTTACGGCTGGTCGGCTAGCCAGGAATCTGCAGACCTGAACGCCTATCTGTTTGACGAAAAAATCAGGCTCACTCGAATAGCGCGGATACTCCGAAAAAAAGCGGATGCCGAACATTGGCAGCGGGAAGCAAATCAGTTGAAAAAGCTGATCCAACAGTTAATGTTCAGCAAAGCAGACGGCTATTTCTACGACATCGATATCTACAGCAAAACACACATCCGCATTCAGGGACCGGAAGGATGGATCCCGCTTTGGGCAAAAGCAGCCAGCAAAGAGCAGGCGAAAAAAGCTGTTCGCATAATTACCAACACACGCCGATTCAATACGCACGTGCCTTTTCCGACTATGTCTGCCGCGCACCCAAAGCTCAATCCCCGCGGTTACTGGCGCGGGCCGGTTTGGCTGGACCAGGCGTACTTCGGTTACAAAGGAATGCTTCGGTACGGCTACCGGAAAGAAGCAATGGCGCTTGCAAATAAACTGATCGAAAATGCAGACGGATTAATCGAAAAAGGAGCGCCGATTCACGAAAACTACAATCCGCTTACGAGCGAACGCCAGAAAGCTCCGCACTTCAGCTGGTCCGCCGCGCACTTGCTGCTGCTCATGCAAAAGCATGAAAACCGGGAGCTCCTTTGATGCGCCATTCCATAGCTTCCGGTCTATAACCGCATTTGATATAATTAATCTTGTACACGCTTTACCGCTGTGTCTTCCCATCCAATTCGATTTGGGACTCGCCGGATGCTCCTGGAGGCTGAGACGGATGTAATCTGTCAATAACCGGCAACACGTATTTTCCCATCGCCTCGTCAAGAGGCATTTCAGCAGGTATCCGAACAATCTTTCCGTATCCTTTTTGCTCAATCTCCTCTTCAGACAAATAATACATGCCTGTATGAGATGCCGAAAGGGTTTCGAACAAATAATGGGCAACAGCCTCTTCCTCAGAAAGTCCCACATCCATATAAAACTTCAAATGCTCCTGAACAAAATGGTGAGATAAAGGCAGCTGTCTTATCTCCAGCCCCAAATTGTCAAAATATGAAGCGTGAACGCCTATCCGCTTTTTCATTTTCACATCTTCTCCTTCCAAAGCTAAAACAACCGTTTGACTTGCCCCATACAACAGCGTGGCTCCTCCAGAGCACGCGCGACCCGAAGGAGTCAGAACAATGGCTATTTTTTTTCGATAAATGGATCTTGCCAGTTCCATAACTTTAGATAATTGGGTAGTGCCCGGAACATCATCCACAATCACAAATCCCACGTCCTGATGCTCTTTTAAAAGGCTTAACAAGCTCATTAGTCCATCATACTCCATCAAACCCGCCATCCAGATCCCCTTCACGCCATTAATTTCCAATAAACGGCCCAGCCGGGGAATGAAAGGCCCTTCTTCAGGCTCAGCCTTTTTAGGTGCCAAAACCGAAAGCGGCGTTTGAAAACTCCTGCTCTTCAACTTTTCCGTGTAGAGATCGCTCCGGGATTCCAGTTTTTCCAAGCCGTAAGCGTCCACCAGCTCAACAATCTTCCGGATTCGGTTAAAGACAATATTCAATTCCTTTTTCATGTCCCTTAACTTGTACTCGCTTTCCAGAGCCATCAGGTCGGGATATTTCAAATAAATGAATACAAAACTTCGCATAACTCCCACCGCCAGCCCCAGCTGTCGGCTTTTCTCTCCTTCATTCAAAAGGTTTTTTCCAACCGTATGATTCTGCAGCATATACAGAAAATCATCCTGCAGCAGCGCTTCCTCCCCCCTTTCATAAGCTCGGAAAAAGTCCTGAAACAAAGCCTGCTCCCGCTCTGCGCTTACCGGTTTTCTGTCGGGTTCCGTGAGACTGATAGAAGGATACTTTGCGCCAACCAACTGGGGAAACAAGAGCAAAGAGGTCCCCTGCCCTATAACAGC
>JAKSBZ010000304.1 GCA_022360875.1 Cytophagales bacterium
AAACCTTCCAAAAAATTCTCTTTCAAATTCATAGTCCCGGAACAAATTTGGTCGTTAAAGAGTGTAGAAAACGAAACTGCCCGGTCATGCACCTGTTGCTCCCCGGGTATTCACCGCCGATTTTCACACAATTTTCAAAGGCAAAAAAGCAAACATACCTAAACGCTTTTTTATCTTTACACTTTACAATATAAGTAAGTATCAGAAAATTCATCCGGGGTAATTACTCTACCCACGGAATTATTATTTAACTGGTCAAATAGCTATGCGAAAGTATCTTTTCATCCTCATTTTTTGTTTTGCCTGCCAAACTGTACGCGCAGCCTACCTGCTGATACCTATGGACGAAGCACAGACCAACCACCTGAAGGCCTACGGAATTGCTTACTGGGTGCTTTCCAATGAGCAGCAAATCGACTGGCTCCTGAATTTCCGCGGGGGAAGCTTCATGATCAAGCACAGCCCGACCATCGAAAACGAGATGGTGATCCGCGGCGTAAGCTACGAGGTGATCTCCAACGCACAGTCCAACCAGATCATTCAGAGCATTGCAGATCCGTCCTCCAACATGGACGTGATGAAGCTCGACAAAGAGCCAAAAATCGCCGTCTACTCCCCCAAAAGCAAACAGCCCTGGGACGACGCCGTAACCCTTGTGCTCACTTACGCCGAAATTCCATACGACGTAATTTTCGACGACGAGGTGATCACCGGCAAGCTGCACGACTACGACTGGCTTCACCTTCACCACGAAGACTTCACGGGACAGTACGGAAAATTCTACAGCAATTACCGGTTCCAGCCCTGGTACATCAAACAGCAAAAAGAATTCGAAGAGTCCGCGCGCAAACACGGTTTTCAGAAAGTCTCGCAAATGAAGCTGGCCATCGTTAAGCGGATTCAGGCTTTCGTAGGCCGGGGCGGATTTCTGTTCGCCATGTGCTCGGCCACCGACACCTTCGACATTGCGCTGGCCGCCGACGGCGTGGACATCTGCGAGCACGTGTACGACGGAGACCCGGCCGATCCCAAGGCGCAGCAGAAACTCAATTTCAGCAACACCATGGCCTTCCGGAATTTCAAGCTTGAGCGGGATCCGCTTCGCTACGAGTTCTCCAACATCGACAACCAGCAACAGGAGCGCGGATTCAACGAAAAGAACGACTACTTCAACCTGTTTCAATTTTCAGCAAAGTGGGATCCCATCCCGACAATGCTTACCCAGAACCACACGCACATCATCAAAGGCTTCATGGGCCAGACAACTGCTTACAAGAAAAAGCTGATCAAGGCCGACGTGGTCATTATGGGCGAAAACAAAGAAATCGACGAAGCCCGATACATACACGGCATCTACGGCAAAGGCTTCTGGACTTTCTACGGAGGCCACGATCCGGAAGACTACCAGCATTTTGTGGGCGAAGAGCCCACAGACCTCAATCTGCACCCCAATTCTCCAGGCTACCGACTCATTCTCAACAACATACTTTTTCCTGCGGCCAAAAAGAAAAAAAGAAAGACCTGAGCAAAAATTCCGGCCATCAGCCAACAAGCTTTCGGCTGCCTTGTGCTCAAATTTTTTATCCTAAGTGATTACTTGCCGACAGTTTTTTCTTAAGAAAATTCCTGGCTGTTTTTTACACAATTACCAATAGTTTTTCACAAAAGATATTTCCCAAACAAAGCAAGACACCTGAATTTATGAATCTCAGATGTCTCGCTCTTTTCATTTTTTTAAATACCCAAACATGATCTACAAAGATTCGAAAGGCAACTTGATCGGCAACCGTCAAGCATGGAAGGATTGTCTTTTTTTAGGCAAAAAAGCAAGACAATGGAAAAAAGGAAGAAGCGCTTACGAGCTCGCTGATTTCATGATGAATCAATCTGGTGAAAAAGAAATTGCCCGAATAATTTCTGACATACTTCAGGAAAATGTCGTTTTTGAACACGCAATACCCGAAATGGAAGTTCGATTTGACGAGCACGGCCACGGGCGAGAACATGATTTGGGAATTTTGGCCGAACGGAATCCGGAAAACGCATTTTTATTGGAGTTGAATCTAAAGTGGACGAGCCTTTTGGAAATCGCGTACAAAAAGTTTACATGAAATGCATGTGCAAAAAATGAACGGTGAATCATCAAACGGCAATTTGCGCATCGAATCCCTTTTGAAAAGACATTTTCCCAAACAAATAAAACCGGCGCTGTTTGACTTGCGTTACCAGTTGCTATACAGTGCTCCGGGGTGTTTGGATGTTAAAGAAAACGGCCATAAAGTTGACATAAGCGTGCTTTTAATCTTAGTTTTTCACACAGATTTGTATGATGAAATCAAAGGGCTCGATAACTGCAGAGACTATCTGCAATATGTACACGCACTGGAAAATGAAACTATTGATATGAAAAAAAATATTGACGCCAGAAAACTGCTAATCAGCGGGCAGGAACTCTACGCTGTCTATGCCAATGTCAGGAATAGCTCTGGAAAAAAATCCAGGAATCAATTGAAGGCTACCTGAACGATAATCAAACCGATCGACTCCACCAAACAACAGCCACAATGCACAAAACAGCCTATTAATTGTAACCCATCGAGACAATTACTTCGTGCTTTTTTTATTATTTTCAGTTATGTTTCACCGCTAGCTATTTAGCAAGTCTATAACATAAGTTAAATTACTGGCAGTAATCATTTAGACGTGTTTCACCACTCAAACTCGCTTCAGCATACAAAAGCACTACTCGCGGGTTATTCTTTAAAGAAAACTCAAACGGTATGAATCTATACTTCTTTATGACAGCCGCCGCCATCCTGCTATTTGCAAACCCGGCCGAGGCACAAAAAGAACACGTCTACTGGATATACTTTAAAACAGAAAAACCCATCGGAAAACTTATTACCTCCGAAACCGACTCCGCAAAATTCAGAAAATACAAGCTGCGCTCCAATCTGTCCTTCACCTTTGTCAAAGAATTTACCGTCAACTTTCAGCTGGAAACCCTTTACAAAAACGGAATACTCATTGACGGAAGCACCGTGAATGTGGTCTCCGGAAAAACGAAAAACACCTCCACCGTTACCAAAAAAGCAGATGTTTACCTGCTGAATCTGAACGGAGAGAGAAAAAAGCTGAACGATAAGGTTATCACCTACTCCACTTCCAAACTCTACTTTTACGAGCCCAAAAACAGAAAAAAAGTGTATTCCGAGAAGCACGGCGCATACTTTCCTTTGGAAAAAGTGGGAGAAAAAAGCTACAAAATGACGATGGCGCACGGCCGCCACAATATTTACAGTTACAACTCCGAAGGCCTGTGCGACCAAATCCATATCGAAAACGGCTTCAAAAGCTTCACCATGCGGCTCAAAAAGAACTGACCTAATGCTCCAGAACCATTTCTTTGAGCGAAAGTGTATATTTTTTATTAAATTTGCAGGCAATTAACGCGCTTCCGCAAAGGGTCCTGACGCAGGTGTAAGGATGTTTCGAGCCGGAAGCACCATTTACTCACTTTGGAAGACAACATCCACAAGATTGGGCAACCTATGACTAGCTATACACAAGACTTGGAAGAAAAAGGGTTTATTGACCAGCCGGTAGACCGCTCACTGGATTTAATTCAGGAAATTAAGAAGCTTAAAGAAGAAAAGAACGCCGTCATTCTGGGACATTTCTATATCACTCCCGAACTGCAGGACATTTCCGACTTCATCGGCGACAGCCTGGGACTGGCACGCGAAGCCGCGCGCACGGAAGCCGATCTGATTGTCTTTCTGGGCGTTCACTTTATGGGAGAAACGGCCAAAATTCTGAACCCGGGCAAAAAAGTCATTATTCCGGATCTTAAAGCCAGCTGCTCGCTGGCGGAGTCTGCTCCGGCCGAAGCATTTGCAGCATTCAAGGCCCAGTACCCGGACCATACCGTCCTGTCGTATATCAACTGCACAGCGGCCATCAAATGCATGTCCGACGTTATCGTCACTTCGACCAACGCAGTGCAAATCGTGGAATCTTTTCCCAAAGACCAGAAAATCATCTTTGCGCCGGACCGAAACCTGGGCGGCTACATCAACAACCTTACAGAAAGAGAAATGGTGCTCTGGGACGGCGCCTGCATGGTCCATGAACGCTTCTCTCTGGAGCGAATTCTGGAGCTGAAAGAAAAGCATCCGGAAGCCGAATTCATCGCGCACCCTGAATGCGAAAAACCGCTGCTGCTGGTGGCCGACTATATAGGCTCAACCACTGCTCTGCTGAAGTACGCCACCGAAAAAAGCGATTCCAAAACATTTATCGTGGCTACAGAAAGCGGCATCCTTCACCAGATGAAGAAAAAATCGCCTGACAAGACGTTTATTCCGGCACCTTCCAACGATTCGACCTGCGCCTGCGAAGACTGCTCGTATATGAAGCTGAATACGATGGAAAAGCTGTACAACGCACTGAAATACGAACTGCCGGAAATTCAGCTCGGCAAAGAAGAAATCGAAAAATCGCTGAAGCCAATCGAAAAGATGCTCGAGATTTCGGACCGGCTCGGGCTTTAGTTCACCGGCCGGCCATACTGCCCGGCCAACAAAATACCAATACTCAATTTTTGCATGAATCTTTCGTTTCTACAGCGGGTTACTCCTGTGAAACGAAAACACTAAACGCTTAACTCACTAGAATGAGCAATACCAACACAATTAATAAAAGAAATATCGAACTCATGGCACCGGCCGGAGGCTTTGAACAGCTGAGAGCGGCCATTCAGGGAGGCTGCGATTCCGTGTATTTCGGAGTCGAGCAACTGAATATGCGCGCGCGGGCGACCATGAATTTCACCATAGATGATTTAGAGGAAATTGCATCAATTTGCCGCGAGCACAAGATCAAAAGCTACCTGACGCTCAACACTATTGTGTACGACCATGATCTTTCGCTGATGCAGAGCATCATCAACCGCGTGAAAGAATCGGGCATCACGGCAGTCATCGCCTCGGACCAGGCGGTAATTTCCTACGCCAGCAGCATCGGCGTGGAAGTGCACATCTCTACGCAGGTTAACGTAACCAACGTGGAAACCATCCGCTTTTACTCGCACTTTGCGGACGTGATGGTGCTTTCGCGCGAAATGAGCCTGCTGCAGATGAAAAAAGTCTGCGAAGAAGTGACGCGTCAAAATATCACCGGTCCTTCGGGAAAACTGGTGGAAATTGAGGTTTTTGCTCACGGAGCTCTTTGCATGGCCGTTTCCGGCAAATGCTATCTGAGCCTCCACTCGCACAACTCTTCGGCCAACAGAGGCGCATGCGTGCAGAACTGCCGCCGGCAGTACAAGGTGACGGACATGGAAGAGCCGGAAATTGAATTCGAAATCGACAACGAGTACATCATGTCGCCGAAAGATCTTTGCACAATCGATTTTCTGGACCAATTGCTTGACACAGGCGTTACCGTTCTGAAAATAGAAGGACGCGGCAAAGCGGCGGACTACGTGAAAACCGTCACTCAATGCTACCGCGAGGCAATCGACAGCTATTTCGACGGCACTTACAGCTCCGAAAAAGCTGCTGAGTGGAAAGCCCGCATGGAAAATGTCTACAACCGCGGC
>JAKSBZ010000139.1 GCA_022360875.1 Cytophagales bacterium
ATTTCATGGCAAACTTCAGCGTGTCGCGGTTAAGCCTCTGCAGCAAACCGCCCCCGCTCCCAAAGGCAATGTTGTCCGTTGAAAACCTGTTGGTCTTCAATGCTCTGAGAATTTTTTTTATCGTCTTCAAATTTACAGCATCACCCTGAATAAGACGCACATGCGGATCGATCTCTTTGTATCCTTTCGAATTGTACCTTCCGCCGAAACGGGCCCACAAAATCTCCAGCAAACGCAGATTCACTTCCACGGGATCGCCGCTGTCCGGCCTGATCATCAGCGTTCCGTTCCGTTCGAGAATTTTCTCGCGCAGCTTTACGCCCCAGACCTTGTCCACTGCATAAAAAATATTGAAGCTGTCCGAAACGCAGGCCACATTGCCTTCGGAATACTGCTCAAGCATATTTTGGTAAGCATCCTCTTCATTGGCCTCGCCCCAGCTCGTTATCGTTGAGTGCTCGCTGGCCGGAATCGAAAAGCCGCACACATCGGCGCCGTAGTACTTCTGCAAAAGCTGAATGCCGCTTGAATTGTCCGTGCCTCTGAAATTGAGCAAATGAGCCGCCGAACCCACCGCCGCCTGCTCCCAGCACGACACGCCCCGGAAGCCGAAGTCATGCAGCTTGTAATCCAGCGTTTCAATACTTTCAGAAGTGTCGCGGAGGTACTCCATAATCACCTGCTTGGACGCAAAACTGTTGGTGGCAACGGTTATGGGATACCAGACCTGCACCAGCAGCGTTTCAAGATAATTCGTCAACCAGTAACACTCGGGATCGGTGTTCTCAATTGTCATCAGCACATTGGTATTCTCCACCTTCGTTCCCTCATGCACTGCCTTGATGCGCACAGGCAAATATCCCTTATGATGCTCAAGAATATATTCCCAGGCCGAACGGTTAAACCAGTCTGCCCCAAAATGTTTGCGCCAGAATGCCTCAGCCTGATCAATTTTTTCGGGCGTCACCTGCACGCCCGCCAAATGCCTTTTCAAAATATACTGAAGTCCGAAAAAAACCGAATACGGAAATTTTCCGCCTCTGCTTTCCAAATATGAGTAAACTTTCTGAGTTTTGGGAGGATATTGCTTCCAGTGCGTGACTTTGTAGCTGTCTGTCTTCAGCAACAGGTTGTCGGAAAAAAACATAGATTCAGCAATCTTTTGAATGGAAAAAACGAATGAGAAAACAAAAGCCCGCCGCTGATTTCTTACCTTTGCTTCATCCAAATCTACAATAAATATACAACAATGAATTTTTTTAAAAAATCCCTGTTAATCTTAATGATTGGGTTTTGCTTTTTGCCGGCCTCGGCACAAAAGAAAACCCTTACTCTGAAGGATGCCGTTCTGAAGCAATGGCACACCTTGTATCCGAAAAGAATGCAGCAGCTGTCATGGCGCAAGGGCACCGCTCAGTATACTTTTGCAAAAGACAACAGCCTGATGGCTGGCACCTCCGCCGGCAAAGCCGACCAAATGCTTGTCGCACTGGACGACTTGAAAAAAAGCCACGAGGAACTGAAAGACCTGAGCCGTCTTCCGGGCATAAGCTGGAAAACAGCTGACACGTTCCGCTTCAGCGCCGGCAGCCGCATTTTTGAATATTCTGTAAAAAGCAAACAGTCCAAAATTCTGGCACAATGGGAAAAAGGCGCTGAAAATCAGGAACTGGACCCGGCCACCAACACAATGGCCTACACCAAAGAAAACAACCTTTTCGTCAATAAGGGCGGAACAGAATACGCCGTGAGCAGCGAAGCCAACCCGGCCATCGTTTACGGAAAAGTCGTGCACCGCAACGAGTTCGGCGTTCACAAAGGAATCTACTGGGCGCCGAAAGGCGGACTGCTGGCCTTCTACCGCAACGACCAGACGGCAGTTACGGATTATCCTTTGCTCAACATCTTCCAGCGTCCGGCAAAGGCAAGAGAAATCAAGTATCCGATGGCCGGCATGTCCAACGAAAAAGTTACGGTGGGCATTTTTGATTTGTCAAAAAAGAAAACCGTTTACCTTCAGACAGGCAACGAAGACCAGTACCTGACCAACATTGCCTGGGCGCCTGACGGAAAAACTGTTTACGTAGTCATCCTCAACCGCGGCCAAAACCATATTTGGGTCAACGCATACAATCCGGTTACCGGCGAGTTCATCAAAACGCTTTTCGAAGAAACCGCCGACAAATACGTGCAGCCGCTGCATCCGATGGCCTTTATACCGAACAGACCCAACGAATTTCTGTGGAGAAGCGAGCGGGACGGATACACGCACCTGTACCGCTACAACACCGAAGGCAAACTGCTCAACCAAGTCACCAAAGGCGAATGGGTAGTAACGGATTTTATCGGCTTCGACAAAAAAAGCAGAAAAGCAATCGTGCAGGGAACAGCCAACAACGGACTTGACCGCCAAATCTACGCCGCTGACCTGAAGACGGGCAAACTGAAAAAAGTGACTTCCGAGTCTGGTACCTACGGCGTTCAATACAATAAGAAAACCGGAGAGTACATCTCGGTATTCTCCGCCAACGGCATTCCGCACCGCACGCAAGTGCTCAGCGCAAAAGGCGCGGTAAAAAAAGATCTGCTAATTTCCGAAAATCCGCTGAAAGACTACAAGGTGAGCCCTATTGAGCTGGGAACCATCAAAGCCGCGGACGGCACCACCGACCTGAACACCCGGCTCATCAAACCGGCGAACTTCGACGCCTCCAAAAAATATCCGGTGCTGGTATACGTGTACGCCGGACCTGGCGTGCAGCTCATCAAAAACCAGTGGAACGCCGGCATTTCCCTTTGGATGCAGTACATGGCCCAAAAAGGCTACATCATCTTTACAGTGGACAGCCGCGGCACCGAGAACCGCGGAAGAGATTTTGAGCAGGCAACCTTCCGCCAGCTGGGAACCCTGGAAGCGGCCGACCAGCTTGCCGGAGTGAATTACCTGAAATCCCTGCCTTATGTGGACAAAAACCGCATGGCCGTGCACGGCTGGAGCTACGGCGGCTTCATGACCACCTCGCTGATGGTCAAGTCTCCGGAGACTTTCAAGGTCGGCGTAGCCGGCGGTCCGGTAATCGACTGGAGCTACTACGAGATCATGTACACCGAGCGCTTCATGGACACGCCTCAGACCAACCCAGAAGGCTACGCCGAATCGCGCCTGCAGGACAAAGCCAAAAACCTGAAAGGCAAGCTGCTGATGATCCACGGTCTTGACGACGATGTGGTGGTCGTGCAGCACAGCCTTATGTTTATCAAAAACTGCGTAGACAACGGCACGCCGATCGATTATTTCGTTTACCCGGGCCACAAGCACAACGTGCGCGGCAAAGACCGGCTGCACCTGATGCAAAAAGTACTGAACTACGTGGAAGAAAAACTGGACTAAGAATTTAAGCTAAAGATTTGCACAGAAAGGCGCTTTCGGCGCCTTTTTCTGTTACCTTTAAAATACTCGGCCTATTCCCGTCCGCAAAGAAAACAGCAAACCGGCCGGCAATTCACTGCCCGAAAAGATTAGGCGGCAGAAAACATAAAACCGATGAATTCAGAACACACAAATCACATCAAGCTGGACAAGCTCGGCGACAAAGAAATAGACAAAGTTGTTGATATCTGGTACCGCACGTCGGTTCAATGCCATGATTTCGTTGAACCGGATTTCTGGCATTCGTGCAAAGAGGATATGAGAGAAAAATACATCCCGAACTCAGAAACTTATGTCGCCAAATACAGGGATGAAATCGCCGGATTCATTAGCCTGGCCGGCGACCAGCTGGCCGCCATTTTCGTGCTTCCCGAATACCAGGGAATGGGCATCGGACAGTCGCTGCTGCATGAAGCCTTTCGAAATAGAAAAAGTCTGATGCTGAATGTGTTCGAAAAAAACCAAAAGGCAAAAGACTTCTATTTGAAAAACGGATTTGAAGAGGTGCGGAGAGGAACTGACGAACACACCGGCGAGTCCGAAATCATCATGCAGCGGACCGCCGGCTCAGATCCGAACCAATAAAACCCCCAATATTTTATTTGTATTTATTCTAATTATATATTTCAATAATACAATGTAGTTTTATTGACTATAAACTGGCTTTTTCAGTACTTTCTCTTAATCAACATCCTGATCATCATCCAAACAATTTCAACATGGAGATTAAGAAAACAAACGCCTGCATCAACTGCGACAACCTGATGCAAAACAGCCTGTGCCGCGTCAACAACATACAGGTGTCCTTTGACCAAACCTGCGAAAACTTCAGCCCTCGCCTCGAGCTGCACAGAGACTCCGAATGCGGCAACTGTTCCAAATACAACCAGGAAAGCTGCGCCCACCCGGCTGCGGCCGCCGAAGGAATGCTCTGCACCGACTACAAGCTGGCCCAGACCGAAGCCGTTCACGCGCTGGATTGAGTCCTTCCGGATTTATCAGCCGCTTCAAGAGATTTTTCCCCTTAGAGAACATTTGCCCTGAGGGGATTTTTTTGTTGGCTGGATGTTTAGAGGCTGTAGCTGTGCTGTCGTTTTGGAGCAGAAGCAAGCTCTCGCTATTACGCACCAAAACATTGACAATTCACACCATCCATAGATATCATAAAGGATTTAGTGTCTATAAACACTCTTCCCACCACCAAAGTAGTTCGAATAGATATGCTGATAGACCGCCACAGTCTTTTGGCTTACCTCATCATCGGTATAGGCATTTTCAGGAAGCCATAAGAGGCTATCATAGATTGAGCTTTTCACTTTGGCTTTTGCCTGTCGACTCTCCCTCCATCTTTCTACCTTCAGTTTTTCTTCCTTAAGCCCATTAAGCGTCTTCAGAGCCACTTTCTTTACTTCCTTGAGTTCATCTTTGGTCAACTCTTTTCCTTCTCTGAGCAGATCGAAAATAGCCAATACTTCCTGATCTCCCAGGTTCTCACGCATAGCCCTTTGCTCTTCCTGACTAAGGTCTTTAATGAATTCATTGAGCTTATCAAATGCCCTTTGAGTATTTTCCAAGTTCTTCCCTTCGTTATACTCCTTGATGATCTTCTTATATCTTTCGTAAAACTCGAACCGAAGCGGATTTTCACGAACCATCTGATCAAGCTTTCTTTC
>JAKSBZ010000109.1 GCA_022360875.1 Cytophagales bacterium
AAAGATTGGCCGCATCGCTGAGAAAGGGAAATAAACCAGAAGGCTTGGTGCTTTGAGTTTTAGAATTTTCAAATGATAATATATATCCGCTCGCGGTTTTCGTGAGTGGATTTTTTATATTCAAAAATTGAATATCACAAAACGAGTATATTATGCCTCATTATTCTCTGCAGCAGCTCAAGAATTTTGCAAACGAAATATTCAGGTATGCAGAATACCGGATACAGAATCATGAGCTACACATTACGCTCAATCGGCCCGAAAAAATGAATGCGATGAATCCTCAGTTTATTCGCGAAATTGCCTTTTTGCTAGATTATGCCCGAGCGGAAAACAGCATTTGGATTGTTGTTGTCAGGGCAAAAGGCAAGGTCTTCAGTGCCGGAGCCGACTTGAAGGCTTTTGCCGGGCAGGATACCGATGACGGAATCTCCACGATTCCGTTGCCGGAAAGGGAAGTTGTGCTGGGTGAGGCTTTTTCCGGTTTGCATAAGCCATGTCTGGCAGTGGTGGAAAAAAACGTATACGCCGGAGCCTTTCTGATTGTATGCGGCTGCACGCATGTGCTGGCGGCTGACCAGGCAATGTTCAGCCTTCCCGAAGGCTTGCGGGGGATCTGGCCGATGCAAGTGATGGCTTCGCTTTTGCGCCTTATGGCGAAGCGCAAAGCCTTGGAACTTTGTTTGCGAACTGAGCCGCTGAGCGCAGGCGAAGCGATGAAATGCGGGCTGGTGAGCGAAGTGCTTCCTGCCGGTCAGCTGGAGGAGCGGGCAAGGCAGCTGGCGGAGTCTTGGAAGAAATTGTCTCCTTCGGCCGTGAGGATAGGCCTGGAAACGTTTGAGCAGCTTGCTGATCTGCCGGAGAGTGAACAGCAGCGTTTTTTGCACGGCCGTTTGCAGGAAGTGCTGCAAACCGAAGATGCAAGGGAAGGCCTGAAAGCTTTTGCCGAGAAGCGCCAACCGGTTTGGAAGGGGCGCTAGTTTCGGGATCCCGCTCACATATGTATGATTTTAAATCTCACAATAATTGCGTATTTTAGGCAAACTAATAGGACTGCTATGCGGCAATCCTATTTTTTGTGATTTCTTTTCAAGAAAGAAAAACTAACTAAAACCGAGTATTGATGAGTAAACTTAAAGATGCGGTGAAGCAGTTTCCGAAGACGTTTTGGATTGCGAACACCATGGAGTTATTTGAGCGATGGGCGTGGTATGGCTTGTTCGCAGTATTGGCAATTTATCTAACGGGATCTACGGAAACCGGAGCGCTGGGCTTCTCGCAGTCGGAGAAAGGGTACATCATGGGACCTATCACGGCGATCCTTTATTTGCTGCCGACCATTACAGGTACGCTCGCCGACAAATTTGGTTACAAAAAGACTTTGATTGTGGCATACACAATTATGGCCATCTCGTATTTCCTGCTTGGGCAGGTAACCGGTTTTTTTGCCTTCTGGGGCTTTTTCTTGCTTTTGGCGGTAGGCGCCGCTTTGTTTAAACCGGTAATTTCCGCCACGATAGCCAAAACAACCAACAAAGACAATTCATCAATTGGTTTCGGCTTGTTTTATATGATGGTGAACGTGGGAGGCTTTGTAGGTCCTGCTGTAGCTGCGAAGATGCGCGCGATTTCATGGGATTATGTATTTTACGTAAGTACCGCGGCGGCCATTCTTAATCTGATTTTGGTGATGTTCTTTTATAAAGAGCCTGACAGAAAAAAATCGGATGAACCGTTGGCAGAGGCCATTGCAAACTCAATGCGCAACATCGTCGAAGGACTTAGCGATATTAAACTGGTTGTATTGCTGTTTCTGATTATTGGCTTCTGGACAATGTTCAACCAGATATTCTACACCCTGCCGAACTTCATCGAACAGTGGGTGGACACAAGCTCGCTGTACAATGCGCTTTACAACATTTCGCCGGTTTTGGCCGATTTCTTTGGCAATGACAAGGGGCACATTCCTCAGGAGATGATGATCAACGTAGATGCCGGATCTATTGTGCTCTTCCAGGTGATCGTCTCTGCGATCGTAATGCGTTTTCGTCCGCTGAACGCTATGATGGGCGGAATATTCGTATGTGCAATTGGAGTGGGACTGGCTTTCTACACTATGAATCCGTTTTACGTGCTTGCTGGTATTTTTATTTTCTCACTTGGGGAAATGAGCTCCAGCCCGAAATTTACCGAGTATATCGGTGGTATTGCTCCGAAAGGAAAAGAAGGCTTGTACATGGGACTTTCTTACCTTCCTGTTGCTGCCGGTAACCTGATTGCCGGGATTATTTCGGGAGCGGTTTACGAGGACCTGGGAGACAAAGTTACCTTGGCGAAGCGTATGGCGGCAGAGAATGGACTGAACATTCCGAAAGTAACAAAAGAATTTACTCAGACCGATTACTACAATGAGATGGCCAAGCAGATGGGTAACATTACTCAGCAAGATTTGACAATCCAGCTTTGGGAAGCTTACAATCCGCAGCAAATATGGATGATTTTTGTAGCGATAGGTTTGGTGACAATTATTGGGTTGTTTGCCTATGACAGGTTGTTGCTGCAGAAACATGAAACAATAAAATAAAGAATTAATGACCAATTGATACACCAGCGGCCTTCTTCGGAAGGCCGTTTTTTTTTCTTCATTTTTTTAATGGCCCGGGTAAAAGAGTAATTATTTTTCCGGAATGTCCGATATTCCCAAAGCAAGGTTCAGTTTTGTAC
>JAKSBZ010000306.1 GCA_022360875.1 Cytophagales bacterium
AAATCAAATGTCAAAAAAATCTAAACTGCCAAACAAAGTAATGACTACTACACTGATTTAAAGCGATTCTGTGAATATTTAATAAGCCGGCAAATTAACGACTTGCCGACCTATGAATATGAAAAAACAACATTTGTCTAGTAACAGGAGTTGAAATAAAAATTATTTGTGTTTATTATTTCGAATTATTATATCAAAGATTAAAAGTAATACAAAACCCAAAAGACCAAATAGACTCATCACAAACTTCCAATTAGAAAAATTGTCTACCCCAATTCTAATAAACACTAAAAAAGCCAACCCAGTAGCTAAAATAATAAGTTTAGAAACCCTTACTTTGCTTAACATCCTCCAACAGCTCCAAGTAAACCTCCAGAAATTCCACCTACCACACCACCAACTGCTCCACAAGCAACAGTTCCTACAAGAGGTAAAACAACTGTACACCCAGCCCCTCCAAAACTTGCTCCTGCAAGTGCTCCAGACCCAACGCCACCAATAATACCAGCTGCACATTTACCCCAGCTACTCCACCAACTTCCACTTCCTGACTCTGACTCTGCAATTGCTGATGGAATTTTAATTTTTAAATGAGCGAGCGTCATGTTTCCTTGCTCAGGACTTCCAGGTAAAATTGATCGCTCAACCAGCTTATTAATAGCTTCTAAGCCATAATAAAGTGTCGAAGTAACAGAATAAAGAAGTACTTGATCCTCTTTTGAAACGTTTTCTACAATTCCGTTATGAATTGTAGCTAATCTATTGGAAAATTCAATATATGAACCACTCTCAATTCTAGCTTCTTCTATCTGCCCCAAAATTTCCCTTTGTTTATCTGTCAAATCCTGCGATGCCAATACTTGTGCTAAAGACATAGGCTCTATTACATTTTTTCTGGCACTAGCTAAAGAAATTCGCTGATCTGTTGTTACTAATTCTTTATGCTCAAGAGTATTCCATGTTACATTTTCTGAAACAGCAAAAACTGCATTTCGATCATTTAATTTAATTTTTTTCCTCTTTATCTCTTCTGCAGTAGATATCAATGCTTCGCTAAAAACTCCACCCCACTCCTTAGCTTGTTTAGAAAAAATTGGGTTAACTCTAGGAGTATCCACATTTTCTACAGAAACACATCTGTAAAAAAACAACGTTACTCCCACTAATGATAATTTCAATAATAAAGATTTCATTTTTCTTGTTGAATTTTTATACTTATGCCCTACCTTGTTTTTTGGAAGTGTTCAGGTCAATTTCTTCTCCCATATAAATATTGGCTCTTATGACGGACTAAAAAGGCTAAGCATTTTTCAAGGCGAGTGCGAAGTTTTATATGCTCCGATTCACCTTTGAGA
>JAKSBZ010000189.1 GCA_022360875.1 Cytophagales bacterium
CCATTGTGGTGGCACACTTGGCCCGCAAGGCATTTTTCCCCGCGCGCATTCCGTTCCCGCTCGTGCACATCGACACCGGGCACAACTTCCCGGAGACCATCGCTTTCCGTGACCGCTTTGTGGAGGAAATCGGCGCCAAACTGATCGTCGGCTCTGTGCAGCAGTCGATTGACGAAGGAAAAGTTGTGGAGGAACAAGGCTACAACGCCAGCCGCAACGCGCTGCAAACGGTTACTCTGCTCGACACCATCGAGGAGCACAAGTTCGACGCCTGCATGGGCGGCGCGCGGCGCGACGAGGAAAAGGCACGCGCAAAAGAGCGCTTTTTCTCACACCGCGACGACTTCGGACAGTGGGATCCGAAAAACCAGCGCCCGGAACTATGGAACCTGTTCAACGGACGCCACAACATGGGCGAGCATTTCCGCGTGTTCCCGATTTCGAACTGGACAGAAATGGACATCTGGCAATACATCCTTCACGAAAACATCGAACTGCCGAACCTGTATTTCTCTCACGAAAGAGAAATCTTCCTCCGCGACGGCGTGCCTTTGGCCGTGACTGATTTTATACAGCGCCGCGACACCGAAGAAGTGTCAAAAGAAATCGTGCGGTTCAGAACCATAGGCGATGCCACCTGCACAGGCGCCGTGTTCTCGGAAGCCGCCTCGCTGGCCGACATCATCGAAGAAGTGGCCGCTTCGCGAAAAACCGAAAGAGGAACCCGCGCCGACGACAAGCGCTCGGAAGCTGCTATGGAAGACCGAAAGAAGGAAGGCTATTTTTAATTTCCGCCCCGTTTCGTTTCAACCAACATTTAAGAAGACTTCAATAACATGGAAAATAATAATTCACCGAAAGGGTACCTGGACATGGAGCTGCTGCGCTTCACGACCGCGGGAAGCGTGGACGACGGAAAAAGCACCCTGATCGGACGACTGCTGTACGACTCAAAGTCGATCTTCGAAGACCAGATGGAAGCCGTGGAAGCTTCGAGCAAGCGGCGCGGCGACGAAAACGTCAACCTGGCGCTGCTGACCGACGGACTGCGGGCCGAACGCGAGCAGGGCATCACTATTGACGTGGCCTACCGCTATTTCGCCACGCCGAAGCGCAAATTCATCATCGCCGACACACCGGGCCACATCCAGTACACAAGAAACATGGTGACCGGAGCGTCTACCGCCAACCTGGCGATTATACTGATCGACGCCCGCAACGGCGTAGTCGAGCAAACGCTTCGCCACACGTTCATAGCCTCGCTGCTGGGCATACCGCACATTGTGTTCTGCATCAACAAAATGGACCTGGTGGACTACAGCCAGGAGGTTTACGAGAATATCAAAGCCGAAGTGGAGGCTTTCTCTTCCAAGCTGGAAGTAAAAGACATCAAGTTCATCCCGATCAGCGCGCTGAAAGGCGACAATGTCGTGGAAGAGTCGGAAAAGACGCCTTGGCACGAAGGAGGCACCCTGCTCCATCACCTGGAGAATGTACACATCGGCAGCGACCAGAACCTGACTGACTGCCGTTTTCCCGTACAAACGGTCATACGCCCGCACTCGGACAAATACCATGACTTCCGCGGCTATGCCGGACGCATCGCCGGCGGCGTTTTCAAAAAAGGCGACGAAGTGACCGTGCTTCCTTCGGGATTCAGCACGAAGATCCAATCGATCGTCACCTTGGACGGCGAACTGGAAGACGCTTTCGCGCCGATGTCGGTAACGATGACGCTGGAAGACGAAATCGACATCAGCCGCGGCGATATGATCGTGCGCGAAAACAATCCGCCCCAGGTTTCGCAGGACATCGAAGCGATGGTTTGCTGGATGGGTGACAAGCCGATGATTCCACGCGGCAAATACGCGATCAAACACACCAGCAACGACCTGCGCTGCATGGTCCAGGAAGTGCTGTACAAGGTGGACGTAAACACCCTGCACCGCATCGAAGACGACAAGGAAATAAAGATGAACGACATTGCCCGCCTGAAGCTGCGCACAACCAAACCACTGCTGGCCGACTGCTACACACGCAACCGAAACACCGGAAGCTTCATCATCATCGACGAAGCCACCAACGTGACTGTAGGAGCAGGAATGATTCTTTAAAACAGTTTTTTATATACATGCAAAAAGGAGCTCTCAACGGGTTCCTTTTTTTATTTGCCTGCATCTGTCTTCTCGAAAACCCAATACAAAAATCCTCACTAATAAAATCACACTCAAATCAATTTAAAAAAATTAATACTTATTTTTATATAATAAAACATTAAACTATCTTGCTCTCGTGATTGCATAGAAACCATATCTTTTTTACCAAATGCCCGCAAGGGCTTTTTTTATTGTAAGAATATGAAAACATACAAACATCTGTTTTTATCACTGGCCGCTATCACGGCCTTTTTCTGCTCATGCTCCACAAGCAGCAGTCCGGAGCCGGAAACCAAGAGCTGGAAAAAAATCCAGCTGACCACCTCCATTCAGGAGGCCAACAGCAAAACGGCGCTGTCCTCAGCCAGAACAAGCGGCCTTGACTTCGACAGCGAACTCGCCCAGTACGGATTCGGCTTCTTCGCCGCCTACGAAACCGAAGAGCCTCAAAATGCCGCGGGCTGGTACAAAAACGAGAAAATCGTCCGAAGCGGCGAAAACTGGGCCAGCGAATCCGGCGAGGAGATGCAGTGGAAAAGCGCCAACCAGGCCTACTCGGTTTATGCCTACGCTCCTTACCTCACGGAAGAAAACGCTTACCTGAGCCTGGACGGAGACGATATCCGCATTGCTGTTCCCGCCAGCCAGGACAGCGAGGAAATTCAGGAAAAACTGGATCTGCTGCACTGGAAAAGACAGGAGCCTTTCAAGCCGGGCGACCTGAGCAACGGCGTGCTGCCGATTGAATTCCAGAGGCAAATGGCCAAAGTGCAGGTTCGCATTACCGCAGGAGACAACCTTGAAGCTTCCAAAGACCTTACTGCCGAGACTTTCCGCGTGAAAAACATCGCAAGCACGGCCCGCTTCAATCTGCACACCGGCGCCCTGACCCTGGACGAATCCGCCGAAAAAATCGCCGAGGCTTCAGGCAAATTCTCCGCTGCAAGCTCTTCGGCCAGCTACGAGCTGCTGGTGCTGCCGCAAAGCACCTCCGGCGTCAGCTTCGAGTTCCGTCTCGACGGGCAGGTGTACCCTGTGAATCTATCCGAGTTGCGCATAGACGGCCGGGCCTTTACTGCTCTTGAAAAAGGCACACACTATGCGTTTGAAGTTAAACTGCACCGCGATAGGGGCAACCTGCCAACAAAGCTCACTATGGGGAATGTGAGAATATTAAACTGGAAGCACAAAAGCACCGATCTGGGAGATCTCGGGAAACCGGCGCCGGCAGGAGAAAACAGCCTGTTTGAAGCCATTAGAGCAACCAAGATAAAAAATGACGGCGTATCCACAAGTACTGTAAATATCGGCATCAATATCGATATGGAAGCCGCATTCGAATTTCCTGAAGACGCACCGGAATTGTTC
>JAKSBZ010000340.1 GCA_022360875.1 Cytophagales bacterium
AAAAACAGTTAACTGTTTTGGTCAAAATACTTAACTGTTTTTGGTAAAATACTTAAGTGTTTTTGGAGAAATGCTTAAGGGTTTTTGGGGAAATGCTTATGGGTTTTTGGGGAAATGCTTATGGGTCTTCGAGAAAACGCTTAACCGCTGCAAATCAACCACTTAAGCGTTTTGCGGGTTGTGCTAGAATTTTATTCGGTTAGGGGCTCCTTTTCGACCTTCTGAAAGCCAATTCACCTGCTTGCCAAATAAAAAAGCTTAGTGATTTCGTGCTTATTTTAAAAAAATCTCACGTGCCAGTAAAAAAGCATCCCGATCCGACTCGCTAAAGAGGCCGGTTCAGGATGCCGATTCATCAAAACAGCGCCTGAAGTTCACAGGCATTCAAAAGAACATGTTCTGCAATATCCTAATGCTTAATTGCGTATTTCTTTCAGATTTTCGTCCAGCGCCACCAGATTCGGATTAAGCAGGTGGATAATCAAGAGAATCACCAGGTACGAACATCCCGCGATGAGGAACATCCAAAAATAAGCACCCGATCCTATGGAATCCAGGTAGCGGCTCAGGCCAAAGTCCACAAGCATACCCGAAACCGCGCCGATCATGCCGCCAATTCCCACAACCGAAGCCGTTGCTTTTTTCGGCATCACATCCGAAGCCAGCGTAAACAAGTTGGCCGACCAGGCCTGGTGACCGCCCGAAGCCAGCGCAATAAGAGCCGCGGCAATCCACGGATTGGCTGTTTGCGTGGCAAACACCACAGGCACAATGCACAGCGCGCAGATCAGCAGCGAGGTTTTGCGGGCGGCGTTCAGGTTCCAGCCTCGTTCGATAAAAAACTTGGACAAGTAACCGCCGGCAATACTGCCGAAATCGGCCACCAGATACACCATAATGAGCGCTTTGCCCAAATCCTTGATCTCGAAACCAAAGGTATCTTTGAAAAACATACCGCTCCAGAACATGAAGAAAAACCAAACGGCATCGGTCATTTTGCCAATCGCAAAAGCCCAGGTTTGGCGGTGCGGCAGCACTTTGGCCCAAGGCAATGGCTTAACATCCTTGTCTTTGTTTTGCTCCTCTTTGTCGTCCTGCTGAATATACGCCAGCTCCGCTTTCGAAACTTTCGGATGCTCTTCGGGCTTTTTGTATATTCTCAGCCAGGTAATCACCCACAGGGCGCTGAATAATCCCGTAACCAAAAACGCGTACTGCCAATTGGTGCCGTCCTCGGCAACAATGGCCCAAACAGCGACCGGCGCCAGCACCGCCCCCACATTCGATCCGGCATTGAAGATTCCCGTAGCAAACGCCCGGTCCTTTTTCGGAAACCATTCGGCTACGGTCTTTACAGCCGCCGGAAAGTTGCCGGCTTCGCCGAATCCCAAACCGAAGCGCGCACCGATGAAGGCAATCAGCCCGTAAGCAGGGCGCAGCGCGGCGTGAAGCATGCCGAAAACACTCCAGATAGCAATGGAAAGCGAATAACCGATTCGGGTGCCGAAGCGGTCAATGATGCCGCCCATAGTAAGCATACCAATCGCATAGGCGGCTTTGAAAGCAATATTGATATTTCCGTAGTCGGTTTTCGTCCAGCCGAAGATATCCTCCAGCGTCGGTCCCAGCACTCCGATGATGCTGCGGTCCATGTAGTTAATGGTCGTGGCGAAGAAAAGCATCGCCAAGATCCGATAACGGTATGTCCCCTTTGGCTTTACCAGCTCCGGAGTCTCCACCGTCTTTTCCATTGTATCTTTCATTTATGTAGATTTAGTTGTTTGACAAGTTTTTCGTCTTAAAAAATCAATTTCTGACTTCCTGAATCCACTGGTCTATCTGGACTACTTTGCGCTTTATCGCATCAAAATTCCAGTTCCCTTTTTTGTCTTTCGTAAAAAGCTGGCTGCCAATGCCCACGCAAAACGCTCCGGCTTTCAGCCATTTTTCAATGCTTCCGTAAGTAGGCTCCACACCGCCGGTAGGCATAATGTTTGTCCAAGGACACGGCCCTTTAATCGCTTTAATGAAAGCCGGACCGCCAACCTGCATGGCCGGAAATATTTTTACAACTTCCGCTCCCCATTCTTCAGCCTGGGAAATCTCTGTAAGCGTGCCGCAGCCCGGCATCCAGGCAACTTTGCGGCGGTTGCAGACTTTCGCCATCTCGTGGCTGAGGATCGGCGAAACAATGAAATCCGCTCCCAGCATCATATACAGAGACGCCGTCGGCGCGTCCACTACCGAACCCACGCCCAGCTTCATTTCCGGAGCGTGTTCCCGAGCGTAATCCATCAGCTCTTCAAACACGCGCTGCGCTCCGTCTCCGCGATTGGTAAACTCAAATACTCTTGCCCCCCCGTCGTAACAGGCTTGCAGAATCTGTTTGCAAACCTCACTGTCGGAATGATAAAAAACAGGCACCATTCCTTTCGCCTTCAATTCTTGATATACTTCGATTCGAGTATAAAATGCCATCTTGTATTATCCTTTTTATATAATTAATCAAACCTCGTCAAGCACAGGCTCCGCAGTCACTGCCTCTTCAAAACCAAAATAATTTTTTGCATTATAGTAGCAGATATTCTTTATAAGCTGTCCCAATAGCTCACGGTCGTAAGGCAACAGTCCTTGCTCAACTTCCCTTCCTATTACATCGCACAGAATTCTTCTGAAATAGTCATGGCGAGGGAAAGACAGAAAGCTTCTGGAATCGGTCAGCATTCCCACAAACCGGCTCAGCAGTCCCTGGCTTGAAAGCGCGTTCAGCTGCATCTCGATTCCTTCTTTCTGGTCCAAAAACCACCAGCCCGATCCCATCTGCACTTTGCCCGCAGTTTTTCCATCCTGAAAGTTTCCAATGGTTGCAGCCAGCATGTAGTTGTCCGACGGATTCAGGTTGTACACTATGGTTTTAGGCAACTGATCAGTCTGATCCCATCGGTCCAGCAAAGCCGACAAAGCTTCGGCACAAATCGAATTTCCTATTGAATCATAACCGGTGTCCGGTCCCAAAGCCTTAAACTGCTTGGTGTTGTTGTTTCTTGTAGCGCCAACATGAAACTGCTGTGTCCAGCCTTTTGCATGATACATCCGCCCAAGCTCAAGCAATACGCTGGTCTTGAACTGTTCAATTTCATCGTCTGACAACAGCATGCCCGAACGCACTTCGGCAAAAATCCGGGCCGCTTCACCCTCCATGCATGGCAGGTTCGGCAAAGTCGTAAAACCGTGGTCAGACAAACGCCCGCCGTGTTCATGGAAAAAATCCACCCTTCGCTGAAGCGCCTCCAGCAAGTCCGAATAAGCATTTATGGACAGCCCCGCAACCTCTTCCAGCTTGTCTATGTACTTGTTGTAGCTCTCAGGATCCTCAACGGCAAAGGCTTTGTCCGGACGGAAAGCCGGAAGCACCTTGCACGCAAAACCGTCGGCTGCGATTTGCCGGTGATACTCCAAAGAGTCGATTGGATCATCGGTAGTACAAACCACTTCTACATTGTAATGCTCAAGCAACCCGCGGCAGCTGAACGGTCCTTCCTGCAGCTGCTTGTTGGCCTCTGCGTAAATCTCCCCGGCCGTTTCCGGGCTCAGAAGCGTTTCAATGCCGAAAGTGTTTTTCAGCTCCATGTGCGTCCAGTGGTACAGCGGATTCCGAAGCGTTTGCGGCACAGTCTCGGCCCATTTCATGAATTTCTCTTCCGCCGGCTGACCGCCTGTGCAAAACGACTCGTCCACGCCGTTTGCTCTAAGCGCGCGCCATTTGTAATGGTCGCCTTCCAGCCAAGCTTCCGTCAAATTGTTGAAACGCCTGTCTTCAGCAATATCCTTAGGGCTCAGATGGCAGTGATAGTCAATAACCGGCATAGGCGCCGCAAACTGATGGTAAAGCTCTTTGGCTACTTCGTTGGACAGTATAAAGTCTTTGTCTAAAAATTTCTTCATTATGAGTTCAATTTTGTTTAACGCATAACTCTGGCCGGATTCTGCCCCGCAGCGAAAGCCTCAACCTCGTCAAACGAAGCCAGTGAATAGTCCCCGTGAATCGTATGCTTCAGCGCTCCCGAAGCCACTGCAAAGTCCAGTGCCTGCTGCGGATCGTCGTAGGTAAGCATTCCGGCAATCAGTCCGGCGGTAGTGGCATCGCCGCCGCCCACACGGTCCACGATGTCCGGAATAGACACTTCACTTGTGCTGTAGAACTCGCCGCGATGGGCGATTACGGCGCTGATCCAGTTGTGAGAAGCCGAAGTTCCTTTTCGGATGCTCAAAGCTACCGTTTCAAGATTCGGGTAAATCAACCGCGTTTTGTCGCACACTTTCTCCAGATATTCAAGATCGTCCGCAGCGGTTCCGGGCTCTACCTCCACGCCCAAAAGCGAACGCATGTGTTCTTCGTTGCCCATTACCAAATCGCAGCTTCGCAGCAATTCCTGCAATACTTCTTCTGCCGATTTCCCCCAGTTCCAGAGCTGCGCGCGATAGTTCAGGTCAATAGAAATTTTCACCTGATTTCGTTTGGCTGCCTGCAGAGCTTCCAGCGTCCAGCGGTAAGCCGCTTCGGAAACGGCCGGCGATATTCCTGAAAAATGAAACCATTCGGCCCCTTCAAAAACCTTGTCCCAGTCTACCTTACCAACAGGCGCCTCGGCAAACGATGAGCCCTCCCTGTCGTAAATCACCTGGCTGCCCCGGCACGAGCGTCCTACTTCCAGATAATAAGTTCCCAAACGGGAACCGCATCGCAGCACATGCTCAGCAGAGACATTGTTCTTTCTCAAATCTCTGACTACCGACTCTCCCAGCATGTTCTCCGGCACGCAGGTTACATGCGCAACCTCGAACCCGTAGTTTGCCAAAGCAATTGCAACATTCGACTCGCTGCCGCCATAAGAGACGCCGAACTGCTCGGCCTGCAGAATGCGTTCGTTATTCATTGTGGCCAGGCGAAGCATTATTTCGCCAAAGCACACCACTTTTGTTTTTCTGATTGTTTCCGTACTCATGATCAATTCCTTTGTTTTCCAACTTAGGCTTCGGCAGTCTGCAATGCTTCCACCCCTTCAAAAACACTTCGCTCAATACCCATTTCCAGCCCTCTAAGCTCCGCCAGACCACGAAGCCTTCCGATGCACGAGTAGCCCGGATTCGTTTTTTTAAGCAAGTCATCAATCATTTTATGCCCATGGTCAGGCCGCATCGGCATGCGGTAATCCTCACATCTATCTTTTTTGCGCCTGTACTGCTCCGCCAGCAGCGCTCTCATTACGCCGTACATGTCCACATCGCCGGTCAAATGATCTGCCTCGTGAAAATTGCCGCCGTCATCTCTTTTTGTGCTGCGCAAATGAATGAAATGTATATGCCTGCCCAGACGCTTCACCATGCCTGATAAGTCGTTGTCTTCTCTCACCCCGAAAGAGCCTGTGCAGAAAGTAAGTCCGTTGTTTGGAGAAGGCACGGCCTCCAACAAGCGATTCACATCCTGCTCAGTACTCATAATACGAGGCAAACCAAGGATCGAAAAAGGGGGGTCATCCGGGTGGATGGCTAATCGAACTCCCGATTCTTCGGCTGCAGGCACAATCCTTCTTAAGAAATAATAAAGGTTTTCTCTTAGCTGCTCCGATCCAATTCCATCATACTCCTTCAATGTTTCCTTCAGCTGTTCCACCGTGTAGCCTTCTTCAGCTCCCGGAAGTCCTGCAATAATATTGTCTGTCAGCTGGCGCTTGTCTGCGTCGGACATCGCTGCATAATATTTTTCAGCTTTGGCAATAGTGCTTTCGCTGTATTCCTTTTCGGCGTCTTCTCTTTTCAGAATAAACAGCTCGAAAGCCGCAAAAGCCGCCTGGTCAAAGCGCAAAGCTTCCGACCCGTCAGCTACTTTGTACGACAAATCCGTCCTTGTCCAGTCCAGCACTGGCATAAAATTGTAACAAACGGTATCGACGCCGCAAGCCGCCAGATTCCGGATGCTTTGTGCGTAACGCTCAATATACTCATCGCGGGAAGGCTTGCCTTTTTTTATGTCTTCGTGTACGGGAATGCTTTCCACTACCGACCAAGTAAGCCCGTGCGCTTCAATTTCATTTTTTCTTTTCCGGATTTCCTCAACGGTCCAAAGCTCGCCGTTGGGCACGTGGTGCAACGCCGTAACAATTCCTGTGGCTCCGGCCTGACGGATATCGCTCAAGCTTACCGGATCGTTGGGGCCATACCACCTCCAAGTTTGTTCTAATGCCATGTCTTTTCAGATTTTCTTAAAAAAATTAAACCCCGCTGAAAGCGCTGAAGCCGCCGTCAATAGGAATCACAACGCCGGTAATGAAAGAAGCAGCCTCCGAGCAAAGAAAATGTATAGCACCGTTAAGCTCCTCTTTGTCTCCAAAGCGGTTCATCGGCGTATTCTGGATAATCGTATTGCCGCGGTCGGTAAACGAGCCGTCCGGATTGGTCAGCAGCGCGCGATTCTGTTCCCCAATAAAAAAACCTGGCGCAATGGCGTTCACGCGGATTCCCTGACCGAATTTCTGAGCCATTTCCACAGACATCCACCGGGTAAAGTTCTCCATTGCCGCTTTGCCCGCAGAATATCCCGCCACGCGTGTAAGCGCACGCGAAACCGTCATCGACGAAATATTGATGATATTTCCGAAAGTCTGATCAGCCATTACCTTTCCGAAAACCAGACTAGGCATTACCGTACCGTTCAAATTCAAATCCACCACTTTCTGGAAGTCATCCATCTTCAGGTCAAACACCGTCTGATCCGGTCCGATCGTCGCGCCTGACATGTTGCCGCCTGCAGCGTTTATCAGCACGTCAACTCTTCCATAAGCTTCCAGAATCCTGTCCCGAGCCGACTCCAACGAATTTTTGTCCAGCACATCAACCGACAAGCCCATAGCTGTGCCGCCCTGGGATTCAATCTCTTCAACCCGCTGCCGAATACTGTCTTCATTGCGGTCCAGAATTACAATCTTAGCTCCTGCTTTAGCCAAACTTGTTCCCATCGACCCGCCAAGCGCTCCAGCGCCTCCG
>JAKSBZ010000307.1 GCA_022360875.1 Cytophagales bacterium
GATCACCGCCATCGTCATCAACACGCCGGGCACACCGCAGGCGGCGGCCACCGCGCTCGACGGCTACCCCATGGCCGCGCGGGGCGAAGCCGATCTGGCGCTCGGCTGGGCGACGGCAGCCTCGCTGGCCGGCGGCCTCTTCTCCGTCATGGTGTTGATACTGGTGGCGCCGCAGCTTGCCGCCTTCTCGCTCAACTTCACCTCGGCCGAGTACTTCGCCCCCGGTGTGTTCGCCCTGATCTGCATCGCCCAAGTCTCCCGCGGCAGCCTGCTGAAAGGCTTGCTGTCGGGCGCGGTCGGCATGTTCATCGCCACCATCGGGGTCGACCAGGTAACCGGCGACATGCGCTTCACCTTCGGCAACTTTCAACTCTCCGCCGGCATCTCTCTCATCCCCGCCATCGTCGGGCTCTTCGCGCTGTCGGAAATGTTCGTGCGCGTCTCGGAACGCTACGCACCGGCGGTGCGGACGGATTTCCGCATCGGCTTCAAGGTCCCGGGTTGGCGCGAATGGCGCCCACGCCTGCTGCTGCTCCTCAAGTCCTGCTCCATTGGCTCCTTCATCGGCGCGCTGCCCGGCACGGGGGCGGCGACCAGCGCCTTCATCAGCTACGCCGAAGCCAAGCGCTCCTCGCCCAACCGGGAGCGCATCGGCAAGGGCGAACCGGACGGCATCGTCTCAGCGGAAAGCGCCAACAACGCCGTGACCGGCAGTGCCCTGGTTCCTACCCTCGCTCTTGGCATTCCCGGCGATCCGGTCACCGCCGTCATGCTCGGCACCCTGGTGGTGCAGGGCATCACGCCGGGCCCGCGGCTATTCACCGACCAGCTCGACATCGTCTATGCGATCTTCTTGATCCTGATTGTCGCCAACTTGGTCATGTTCGCCGTCGTCGCCCTGGGGGCCCAGGCCTTCACCCGCATCCTGCGCGTGCCGCAAGGGCTCCTGATGACCGGCGTCGTGGTCATCGCCCTACTCGGTGCCTATGGAGTACGCGGCAATCCGCTCGACCTGATCATCGCGCTCGCCGCCGGCGTGGTCGGCTTCGTGATGCGCAAGACCGGCTTTCCCATCGCGCCCATGGTGATCGGCATGGTGCTCTCGCCGATGATCGAGAATGCGCTGCGCCAGTCACTGCTGCTGACCCGGGGCGATTTCTGGGCTTTCTTCGACCGGCCCATCGCGCTCGGCCTATTCGTGCTGACCGCCTTCGTGCTGCTCTGGCCGCTGTTGGCTTTCGCCTGGCGTCGACTGCAGGGCGCAGCACCCTCGCTCCAGAGTCGTCCGGGAGGCGAAGAGTGACCGTTCCTGTTTCACTGTCCGACAGGCCCTTGCTGCTGACCGGCGCCGCCGGCTTCCTCGGCGCCTGGGTCGCCCGCCGGGCGCTGCAGCGAGGCCAGCATGTCATCGCCTGCGACCTGGGCCTTGACCGGCGGCGCTTCCTGCAGATCGCCGAGCGGCCCAACGAGGCGGAGCGGATCGACTGGCGTACGCTGGACGTCACCGACGCCGAGGCAGTCGCAGCCCTGGTGGCGGAAACCCGGCCACGTGCCCTGCTGCATCTCGCCGCACTGCAAATCCCGGCCTGCGCCGCCAACCCCGGCCTTGGCGCCCGCGTCAATCTGGAAGGCCATATCAACGTGCTGGAGGCCGCGCGCCGCGCCGGCGGGATCCCGGTGGTCTACGCCAGCTCCGCCGCCGCCAAGCCGCGCGGCCCGGACAAGGCGCCGGCCAATCTCTATGGCATCTACAAGCAAGCCGGCGAAGGCGTTTCGCGTCTCTACTGGCGGGAACACCGCGTGCCAAGCATGGGCCTGCGGCCCTACGTCGTCTATGGCGTGGGCCGCGACCAGGGCGAGACCTCGGCCTTCACCGCCGCTATGCAGGCGGCCGCCGAGGGTCGGCCCTTCGAATTGCCGTTCGGAGGGCGCTTCTGCTTCCAGTATGCCGCTGACGTCGCGGATCTTTTTCTGAGCTGCGCCGAGGCCTTGCGCGAGGGCGCAAGCGTCAGCGATGTGAGCGGAGAGTTGCA
>JAKSBZ010000185.1 GCA_022360875.1 Cytophagales bacterium
TCCCTCGCTGACTTCCCGGTCAATAAAACCCGCCCGTATTCCGCCAAACTGTTTGTATTCCCGCATGGGCTCTTCGTTTTCGGCGCGGTAGAGCACGTAGTGGTGAACACCCTTCTCTCCGTACTCCCAGCTCAGCCTGACGGCCCGGTTGTCTTCCGTGCGCCGCGCCGCCAGGCCGCGCACCGGCGGGCGGGCGCCTGAAGCAAGCTTGCGGGCTTTCACGGGCCGGGCCGGAGGCGACTCCAACCCCGCATCGTCCACTGCCAATACGGTATAGTAGTAGTCTATGCCGGCTTCAGCCTGCCTGTCAGTACAGAACAGGGAATCCGACGGCGCAAAGCTCCTCAGCAGCTCCCAGCGGTGCTGCTCGCCCGGAAGCTTGCGGTAAAGCGCATAAGCTTTTACGTCTTTGCTGCTGCTCACACTCCAGCGGAGCGAGGCGCCCGAAGCGGTAGACAGTACGCGCGTAAACACCGGGCTGGCCGGAGGCACCAAGTCCGGCTTGTCCAGCCGGGCAGGTTCCGAAAGGGCGGACTGGTTGCCGCGGCGGTCCACGGCCATCACGCGGTAATAAACTTCCTCGTGCAGGTTGTCCACCGTCACCCGATCGTGAAACGTGCTGTCGCGTCGCTCAAATGTCGTCGCCTGTATGTAGTTTCCCTTGCGAAAGTTCGATCGATACACGCGGTAACCCAATAAATCCTGGTCCGGCACCTGATTCCAGCGCAGGCGCACGGCGCCCAGGCTGTCAATTTCACCCGTCAGCCCGACGGGCACCGCCGGCGGAATGGTGTCCTGCAGCTCGTGCCTCTTTTCCATTGAGAAGCTGGGATGCTTCCCATGGTCCAGTGCCGCCAGGCGGTAATAGCCTTTCGCCAGCGGCTCCGGATCTATAAAATCCCAGCGACTCAGCTCCAGCTCCGCGCTAATGTTTTGGAACCCTTCGTCGGTCTTTGCCGACCGCTGCACGACAAACGCCTTAACTCCCTCGAGCCGCTGCATCTCCGGCTTCCACTCAATATGCACGCGCCCTTTTTCGTCTTCGTAAAGCGTGTCCAGCGAAGGCCGGTAGGCCATGGCCGGATAGGCCATTAAACTCACTGTATCGGAAGGCGGACCGTCCAGCTCAAAAAAAGTTCGCCCTACAATCCGGTAGCGGTAACTGCGGAAGTTCTGCGCCGAGGTGTCGGCATACAGCAGCCGCTGCTGAGCGGGAAGCCCGGAGCTGCGGGTGGTCACCGCCGGGCGTGCGTTCAGCCGGACAAAAGGCTGGCCTTCTTCAGAACGCTCGACCCAGTAGCCCAGATAATCCTGCTTACCGTAGTAGGTATCCCATGAAAGGATGTTCTGCCCGTTTTCCACCCGTCCTTCCACATAGCCCGGGCGCGGCAGCTCAGGCTTGCGCTTCAGGCTGACAAACACTGTAGCTGTGTCTGCCGCAAGCACCGAATCCGGAAAAGCCGTGCGAACACGGTACACATATTCTTCGCGCTCGCGTGCCTGCTCGTCGCGGAAAAACAGTCCCATCAGCTCGGCCGTTTCCAGCGACTGATCAGCCGCGTGCAGGCCGAATGTAAAACGGTTTTCCCATTCGGCGGCAAGGTTGAGCATGCGGGCCTTTGCCGACTGCTGCTGGCTGGCATCGACATCAAAGCTGTTGCCGTAAACCGACTGCGCCGCCACAGCCGCCCAGTCATTGCGCTCGGCGACGGCCTCCCATTCCTGCAGCGGATAAGGCCTGACCGTTGAATCGGCCAGCTGCTTTCTCTCCGGATCGCGCAACAGCTTACCATCCCTCCGGATGGTAAAACGCTCCAGCCAGTAACCGTGCTTGTTGCCGTTCCTCCAGGTCGCGATATCCTCCGGCGCCCAGCGCAACAGCACGCTGCCTTCATGCACAAATGCTTTCACCTGCACCCGGGCCTTGGGAGCCTGTTGCCCAAGCAGCCGAAAAGATAACAACATCAGAAAAAATGCACAGCCGGCGTTTTTCAAAAAATTCATCATTTTACTGTTCCATAAACGGGTTGACAATCTTAAACTCAAATTCGCTGGTCACTGTACCGTCCGGCAGCACGTATCGGATGATTACCGGATACTCGCCGCCCCTGATGCGCGGAAAGTAGCTGTCCATCAGCCTGTGCACCTGAGGCGCATGACTTCCCCCCGGGTTTTTCACATATTCCGCGGAAATACGGTTGTATGCCTCCCAATAATCTTTGCAATAGTCGTAAGGCAAATCGTATATATATCTTCCCGAAGTCTGCCTGAAAACCAGCTGACCGCTCAGCACTTCTTCCTCCAGTAATTTTAGCTCCACATCATTGTGCTGGTAAATCCAGACAGCCCGCGACGGAGGCACTCCGTGTTCCTTAATACTGGAACGTTTAGTGATCAAATATCGGAAGTGCTCATAAATCAGCGGATAAATGTCCTGCTGATAATATACATTCCTTTCGCCCATATCTGCTTCGAACTGAATAAGCCGCTGCATTCCACCTTCTCCCTTCATTTCAAAAATATCATAATACTCGTCTCCATCATTGTAGGAAGTCAGTTTGTGCACATCCTCCTTGATTCTCTCCCTTACGCCCAACACGCGAGGCATCAGTTTTATTTTCTCCTGCAGCGTACTGTATTTGCTGGTGCGGCAGAACAGTTTATAAAGCTGGTTTTCGCTCAGCGTCGCAATACTTCCCTCTGCCTTTTTCTTCGACACGCTCGTGCTGTTCTCCAGCTCGCCGCTTCCCGTTACCGTGGTGGTCACCTCTGTTTTCACATTACGGTCCACCGCCTGCCCGGGCTTCTTCGGCACCCGGTTAAGCGCCATGGTATATATGACATCCGCATCGAGATCTTCCGGCAAACTGAAGCTCACGCGCTTAGATCCGCTGTCGTAGTGAACAGCCTCTTCTGCGCGGTTTCCAAGCTTATCGCTGAAAGCTGCATTAAAATCCCATTTGCCTGTTGCATCAGTTAGCAGGTAGCTCATTCCCTGTTTCAGTTGAATGAAACCCTGTCCGTGCTCTTTAATATACAAGTTCATCTGCCGGTCCACCGGATAAGTATAAGCCACATTGGACTTCGGTATATAATCCGGCGCCGTACCCGATACAAAACTGATCTGATTTTCTTCTTTTGCGTCAGGCACCAAAATCCAGTTCCTGCCTTTTCTTTCCTCAAAAAGCAATTTAACCTTAAA
>JAKSBZ010000308.1 GCA_022360875.1 Cytophagales bacterium
AAGCAAAAGAAAAAGAAGAAATAGCTGCGCTTCCTTTCAATCTGCAACATCAACTGCGAAGTAATCCTGATATTGAATATGGATCCCCAGATTTTAAAGAAATAGAAAAAGCATATTATGACCAGGTGCTCGTAGATCAATTCAAGGAAGAGCAGGCAGCAAAACATGAAGCTTTTGTTGAGAAGGTCGAAAGTGCTAATACCGCTATTACGGGACAGAAAAAATATCAAAGAGAAATAAGTACTCTTACCAATTTAGATCAATTTTGGAGCATTGTTGGAGATGCTAAGGATGATTTGCAAATTCAATATGCCGGTGCACTACTTGAGCGCATTATATCCAATCTCGCTGATACTAATGCAAAGGCATATGCTGAACTTGTACATACAATGAATATGCAATCATGGCCGAACGCAATTGCAGATTTCGTCCTGCGCATTACAGAAGGCACATTGAGTGGTGCCAGTGAAACTGAACTTATTAAACTGGCTAAAAATGTTGAGGCTGCCACAGTGGGAAGTAATATTGATACTATTATTTCTACTTTACGATCTCGTAAGGCTCCTTATGATGTCTATAGAGCTGTAATGGTAGGCAATGAATATGAACCGAGACGTACTCGAGAGCAATGGCAAAAATTTATCGAGGAATAAAGTGGATCCAGATAAAGCATATAACATTCAGCGGAGTGCACAAAGATTTGCAGAAAAAGAAGAAGATGCTCCAGAAGTAGATCCCGACAAAGCCTATAATGTTCAGATGGCTGAACAAAAGATGCCGTTCACACCACAAATGATGATGGAACCGGTAGATCTTGGTGAATTCTATAAAAATCAGGCAGCAATTGGCACAGTTAACACATTGAAACTGCTTGGATATGGAGGAACGTGGGCCATTGCTAACTGGCAGATGCTCGAAGGAGAAGAAAGAGATCAATATGTAGATAATAATATGCGAATCATTGAACAAACCTTAAATGATGTCGCCGGCGTTGATCCAGATCTCTTAAAGTCAGGAAATTATATTCATGACACACTGGGAGGTGGTGTTCAAGCCCTGTTTGACCCATTCAGTTATACCGCTATGGGTATAGGTTCTCGAGCATATAATTTTTTGCGTACACTTTTTGCTGCAACAAAGACAGGGCAAGTCGTTCCTGCTACAGGTGCAGCTGCAAATTTGGTTGGAAGAGCAGGAGTCGCAGGCGGCACAGCATTGGTTGCAGGAACAGCAGCTGGCCCTGGTGTTGATATAGCAGAATCATTTCTGGATGCCATGGGAGTAGAATCTGAAGGGGCGCGTCTAGGCGGGATGCTTGCAGGCGGATTCCTCGGAGGTGCTGCAGGCATAAAAGCCAGTGGAGCGATCGCTGTTCCTGTTATAAAAACAGGCGTCGGTAAATTGAGAGGGCCAGTTGCTTCAGGATGGCAGAAAGCAAGGAATTTATATTATGGCATCGATGATATGGATAATACTATGACAGGGGATGTCTATCAAAAACTTAAATTGGCAACTAGAGAAAATCCAGATTTTGAAGATATCATTATAAGTGCCACAGAGATGGCAAAAGAAGTTCCTGACTTTATATTGCCTGTTGAAGCAATAGCCGCTGACAATGCTGTTTTAATGCCTTTTATGTCACGTGCTATACGTAATAATCCAGAATATCGCTATAAAACTCAAATGAGAATAAAAAATGCAAGAGACGCATTAGAAAAATGGCGTCTACGGCATCATGGTGTGAGTGGAGATGCTGCTGATAAATTAGTTCGCGATAGCATAGATTCAGAATTTAGAGTTAAGAGAAAACGTATTGCTACGGAGCTAGAAAATAATTCCAAAAAGATGAATCAAGCAATGCAGCGCCTAGAAGTTGGCGAATATAAGGAACAAATAGGTAATGAGGCAACTCGATTAGTAAAGGATCGCATTAAATTCCTACGGGAACAATATGGTATGCAATATGACATCGCACTGAGAAAAGCCGAGAAAGCAGGTTTACGTCTTGAGCCCCAGGCAGCCATTACATTTAATAAAAATATACAGCAGTTCTTTCAAAATCATGTATTTGAAGAAATGCCAAAAA
>JAKSBZ010000310.1 GCA_022360875.1 Cytophagales bacterium
CTTGATTGCTGCGACTAACCGCCCTGATGTGCTTGACTCGGCGCTTCTGCGTCCGGGACGCTTTGACCGCCAGATCAGTATTGACAAGCCCGACATCAACGGGCGCGAGGCGATCTTCAATGTGCATTTGAAAAAGCTTACGAAGGCAAAAGACGTGGATGCCAAAAAGCTGGCTGCGCAGACGCCTGGATTTGCAGGTGCGGAAATAGCCAACGTGTGTAACGAAGCGGCGCTTATCGCTGCCCGAAACAATAAATCCGCTGTGCATCTGGAGGATTTCTTCAATGCCATCGACCGCGTGATTGGCGGTTTGGAAAAGAAGAACAAAATTATTTCTCCAGAGGAAAAGAAAATTGTGGCTTATCATGAAGCGGGTCACGCTGTAGCAGGATGGTTCCTTGAGCATGCCGATCCGTTGGTTAAGGTGAGCATTGTGCCGCGCGGTGTTGCTGCGCTGGGTTACGCACAGTATCTGCCGAAAGAGCAGTACCTTTACCAGACCGATCAGATGATCGATGAAATGTGCATGACGCTGGGCGGACGAGCGGCCGAAGAAATTGTATTCGGCAAAATATCGACCGGAGCGCTGAGCGATTTGGAGCGAGTGACGAAAACCGCTTACAGCATGGTGTCGGTGTACGGGATGAACGATAAAATTGGGCATGTTTCGTTCTACGATTCGAAACAGTCTGAATATAATTTCAGCAAGCCTTATTCAGAGGCTACTGCCGAGAAAATCGACCAGGAAGCGCACAAAATTGTGGAAGAGGCTTACCAGCGGACGCTGACTTTGCTAAAGGAGAAACGTGATGAATTGGAAGCCCTGGCGGAAAAGCTGCTGGAGAAGGAAGTGATTTTCCAGACGGACTTGGAAGAGCTGATTGGCAAGCGGCCGTTCGGAAAACAGACAACATATCAGGCCTATACAAATGCTGACCGAAGTGTCGATAAGGCAGACGCCAAGCAGGATGAGGAAAAAGGTAAAAAAGAAGACGAAAACAAAGAAGGAGAAGGAGATGCAAGCGAAATAAAAGCTTAAATCCGATTTTTCATTTTTAAAAAATATAGAAAACAGGCTGCATTCCGCGGTCTGTTTTTTTTGTATTTCGCGTTTCTTTTTATTAAAAAAAGCTGCTTACCTTTGTGGCTTAGACTTTCCTGTATGTTGGACTTTTATGCTGATTTTTAGCGTCCAGTGTGTTTGCAGAGAGCGGAATTTCAGATGCTTTTGTATTAGAAAGAACGCTTGGCGGGAAGGCGCGATTTACCGAAAAATCAAAACATGAAGACAGTTGATTTTCCCGAATTGACGGGAGGAAAAAAAATATACTTTGCCTCGGATTTTCATCTGGGAGCGCCCGGTTATCAGGAAAGCCGTTTCCGGGAAGAGCATCTGGTTCGGTGGCTGGAAAACATCCGCTGCGACGCGCAGGCTCTTTTTTTGGTGGGCGATTTGTTTGACTTTTGGTTCGAATACAAGACTGCCGTTCCCAAGGGTTTTATCCGTTTTCAGGGGAAGCTTGCCGAGCTTGCCGATAAGGGCATCGACATTCATTTGTTTACCGGAAATCATGATATGTGGATGTTCGATTATTTCGAAAAAGAAATCGGGGCAAAGATTCACCGGGAGCCAATAGAGTTTTCGGTTGCCGGAAGAAAGTTGCTGGTAGGGCACGGTGACGGCCTCGGTCCGGGAGACCGTTTCTACAAAGTGCTTAAGAGAATTTTTGCGAACCGCGTTTGCCAATGGCTTTTCGGTTTTCTGCACCCGACTGTTGGAATGGGCATCGCGACGGCTTGGTCCGGGCACAGCCGCGTTCAGAACCACGGCGAGGAGGTTTTTCTGGGCGAGGAGGAATGGATATGGCAGTATTGCCGCGATGTGGAGGCTGAAAATCACCACGACTATTATATTTTCGGACACAGGCACTTGCCTATTGACATGCCTGTAGGCAGCCGCAGCAGGTACATTAATTTGGGAGAGTGGGTTTCGCAGTACCAGTATGCAGTGTTTGACGGAAAGGAAGTGTGTTTAAAAAAATATGAATGCCAATGACAGCGGAAAGAACGATAGCGGATCCCGTTGAAGAATTGCTGGAGGACATCGGTCTGTCGACCGAAAAGCAGCTGATGGTGTATAATGACGACGTGAATACTTTTGATCATGTGATTGAAACGCTTATCCGGGTTTGCGAACACAGTGCCGAGCAGGCTGAACAGTGCACATGGCTGATACATTACAAGGGAAAGTGCTGTGTGAAGAAAGGCACTCAAGATTTTCTGAAGCCTATGAAGGACGGGGTTTGCGAAGCTGGAATTGACGCCAAAATTGTGTAGTTTAGTCCTGGCTATAATATTAATTTTGAACTGACTTTTAAATGCAATTCCCTTCTAAATTGATTGAAAATGCGGTGATGGAAGTCGCAAAGCTTCCGGGAATCGGGAAAAAAACCGCGTTGCGGCTCGTGTTGAGCCTTCTGAAAAAGGATGCAAAGGAGACCGAGTTGTTGTCGGAAGCACTGTTGAAAATGCGTACGGAGATTCAGTACTGCGAGAAGTGTTTCAATATCTCGGACAGCAACGTATGTTCGGTCTGCAGTTCCACGCGCCGTGACGCCTCGACGATCTGTGTGGTGGAAGACACGCCTGATGTGCTGGCTGTCGAGAACACCGGGCAGTACAGGGGCTTGTATCACGTGTTGGGAGGCGTTATTGCTCCTATTGAGGGCGCTGGTCCTCATGATCTGCACATCCAAAGTTTGATTGACCGCATTGAAAAGGCCGAGGAACCGGTTCGGGAAGTGATTCTGGCGCTGAGTCCTACGATGGAGGGAGACACTACCGCGTTTTATATTTCGAAAAAGCTGAAGGGCAGAGACTTGCAGGTTAGCAGCATAGCCAGAGGTATTCCTGTCGGAGGGGAGCTGGAATATACAGATGAGATAACTCTTGGCCGCAGTATACTGAGCCGGAGAAAATATCAGACGGGCTCATGACTTTTCTGCAATGGCGATTATGACCCTTAAGTGTTTTTGACTTTTTATTTAAAAATTTATCTATATTTTTACTTTTTAATAGTAATTTTAAAGCTGTCAGGCTTTTGTGATTATTTCATTTTTTTAACCGAGACCTGAACCTGAGAAGAGAGTACTTTAAGAACCTATAATCATAACAATTTTCGCGCATGGAATACCTATCGAGCCGAGTAAAGAACATGGAAGAGTCTGCTACCATTGCAATGGCGCAAAAAGCCAGGGAGCTAAAGAATGCCGGCAAGGATATTATCAGCTTGAGTTTGGGAGAACCGGATTTTAAAACTCCCAAGAATATACAGAATGCGGCCAAGGAAGCGATTGACAGTGAAAACTACTTCAGCTACAGTCCGGTGCCTGGTTACTTGGATTTGCGCGAGGCAATTGCTGAGAAGCTGCAGACTGGAAATAAAATTCCTTGTGCCCCTGAAAATATAGTTGTTTCTACCGGAGCCAAGCACTCAATTGCCAATGTGTTTTTAGCGTTGTTGGATGCCGGAGATGAGGTGATCGTTTATACTCCGTTTTGGGTGAGTTATATCGAAATGGTAAAGATGGCTGGCGGAGTGCCGAAATTGCTGGAAGGAACCATCGATCAGGAATTCAAAGCCACGGCCCAACAGCTGGAAGAGGCGATAACTCCTAAAACCAAGGCCATTATATTTTCTTCGCCTTGCAATCCTACAGGCGCGGTATGGAGCGAGGAGGAATTGCGGGCTATTTCGGAGGTAGTGCTGAAGCATGATAATCTGTTTGTGATTGCCGACGAGATTTATGAGTACATCAATTTTACAGGCAAGCATGCAAGCATTGCATCGCTTCCGGAAATGTTCGAAAGAACGATTACAGTTAACGGCTTTTCGAAAGGATATGCAATGACAGGCTGGCGTTTGGGCTATATCTGCGCGCCGCTTCCGGTTGCAAAAGCCTGTTCCAAGATTCAGGGGCAGTTTACTTCGGGCAGTTGTTCGATTGCGCAGCGTGCGGGAATCGAGGCGCTGAAGGGCGACCAGGCCGAGCGGTTGAAAATGGCTGAGGCTTACAGGAATCGACGGGCACTGGTAAAAGAGCTGCTGGACGAAATTCCGGGGCTTAAGACACCAATGCCGGAGGGCGCGTTCTATTTCTTTCCGGATGTGAGCGCGTATTTTGGTAAAAAGTTTGGCAATCAGGTGATCGGAAATGCTGGCGATCTGGCGATGTATTTACTTTCTGAGGCTAATGTGTCTACAGTGTCGGGTGCGGCTTTTGGAGCTCCCAAATGCATCCGTTTGTCATACGCGGCTTCTGAAAGCGAGCTGAAAGAAGCATTGAAGCGAATTAAAGAGTCTTTGGCTCAGTTAAAATAATTTAAGCGCAAGCCACTTCTTGTGGCTTTTTTCTAAGCATTTCGTTTGGCAGGCGCTGAAAACGGTTGTACTACGGTGATTTTTTTGTTTGGCCATTGGTCTGTGCCCGCAGCGGAATACTCTATTAAATCGTGTTATGAACATGAACAGGAATCGTAACAAGAAGGCAAGTACTCGAAGAATTTCGAAAGCGAACATTAATAAAACTTTGTTGGCGGAAGTCGCGTGGGAGGTATGCAACCAGGTGGGGGGCATTTATACGGTAATTCGTTCAAAAGCTCCTACTGTCGTCAAAAAGTGGAAAGACAACTACTGCTTGGTAGGGCCTTACATCAGCAAGAACGTGCATGCAGTTTTCGATCCGCTGGAGCTTGATCCAGAAAACCCTTTCTGTCAGGCTGTCGCCAATTTGCGGGAGATGGGCATTGAAGCGCATTACGGAGAGTGGCTCGTTTCCGGGCGCCCGAAAGTCGTTTTGCTCAACCCGGACTGTATTGCTCAGCGTTTGGGTGAAATAAAGTACGATTTGTGGGAGAGGCATCATATTGCCACTCCGGGCGATGATCATCTGATTGACCAGATTACTGCATTCGGCCATTTGTGTACGCTGTTTTTCAATGAACTGTCCCGGCCTGCAATTACCAACAAGAAGATTGTAGCCCACTTCCACGAATGGATGTCGGCACAGCCAATTCTGGAGATAAAACAGAGAAAGCTTCCTGTTTCTACAATATTCACTACGCATGCCACGGTTTTGGGCCGGTATCTGGCAATGAATGATCCGGATTTTTATGATCATTTGCAGTTTTATGATTGGGAGAAGGAGGCGCAGAATTTCAATATCGATGCTCAAGTGCGTATTGAGCGGTATTGTGCCCAGGCCTGTGATGTGCTTACAACCGTGAGCGACATAACGGCCCAGGAGTGCACACATTTGCTGGGCAGAACTCCTGAGATGACTTTGCCGAACGGGATCAACATCGAGCGCTATACCGCTTATCACGAGTTTCAGAATCTGCATCAGGAATACAAGGAAAAGATCAACCAGTTTGTGATGGGGCATTTTTTCCAGAATTACGCCTTCGATTTGGACAGGACATTGTATTTCTTTACCTCCGGGCGCTTTGAGTACCGCAACAAGGGATTTGATGTGACGATAGAAGCGCTGGCTAAGCTCAACTATATGTTGCAGCACGAGGGTTCAGACATGAAGGTGGTGATGTTTTTTATAACCAGACAGCCTTATCATTCTGTTAATCCGAATGTGTTGCAGTCCCGGGCTATGATGGAAGAGCTGCGCCAGACAACCAGGGCCATCCGCAACCAGATAGGCGAGCGGCTGTTTTATGCGGCTGCTTCCAGCGAGGATCACAGCGGTTTGCCTCAGCTTAACGATTTCATCGACGAATACTGGAAGCTCCGTCTGCGCCGTACGCTGCAGACTTGGAAAACTGACGAATTGCCTCCGATCGTTACACACAATTTAGTGGATGATCAGAATGATCCGATTCTGAATTTCCTGCGCAGTGCACAGTTGATCAACAAAAAAGAGGACAACGTGAAGGTGGTTTATCACCCTGATTTTATTTCAACCACCAATCCGCTGTTCGGCATCGATTACACACAGTTTATCCGAGGCTGTCATCTGGGAATTTTCCCGAGCTATTACGAACCGTGGGGCTACACGCCGCTAGAGTGTATTGCCAGCGGTATTCCTGCTGTAACTTCCGATTTGGCCGGCTTTGGCGATTATTCTTACAACAACGTGATTGATCCGGAGCACAAGGGCTTGTTTATCAATTTCCGCAAAGGAACCAATTTCGAGGCGGCCGCTGATCAGCTCGCACACAAGCTTTACAAGTTTACGAAGCTTTCGCGCCGCGAGCGCATAGACCTGAGAAACAAAACGGAGCATGCTTCAGCCTTTTTCGATTGGCAAAACCTGATTCATCACTACGACAAGGTTTACAATCTCGCGCTAGAACATTTGAAGGACTAAGTATTCGTACTTTTATTAGTTTCAGTTGTGTTTCATGGCCAGTGATTTAGCTAAATTAAATTACAACCTAAATTAATTGCAGAACGAAAAATACTAAAGGGAGCCGTAAATTGGCTCCCTTTTTTGATGCCTGAAAAAGCTGCACAGGCTTATCTTGAATGTTTTTTATCCCGTGTAAAAATCCGAGGCTGCAGTTCGGTTACTACAGATTATTCCGTTTGTTCAATCTTCACTTTGATTGGATCCACCAAAAACAGTGAATGTCCATCAAATTCGTCGATGTTGATGTCAAGCTCATCATCTGTTTCAATCCCCACAAGCCTTACCTTTATCTCTTCCATGCCTTCAAGTTTTACGTGGATTGTTCCGTCTTCATTCAGCGGAACCAGGCCGAAATTATCCCTTGCAACTTCTTTTTTTAGCGGGATATTTTTGGGAAGAAGTCGAAAGATTTGACTGTATAAAGGTTCAGGTTGATGGCAATAACCGTCAGGATGAATTTGGTGTATTTATCAGCTTTCATATTGGTGATGTTGAATTGAAAAATTATTTCGATTTAACATCAACGGGAACGTACACCACCTTTTTTGTTTCAAAAAAATCTTCTTTAAAGAAGCTTTTTATTTCATACAACTCATGCTTTTTGCGGGCTTCCCGGAGCTCTTCTTCCAAGTCCCCGCCCTTCAGATACAGAATGCCGTTCGGCCGGTCGTGAACGGATTCTTTTTTAAAGTTGGTTTTGATCCACTGGCAGAAAGGCTTCAGGCGGGTTACGGCGCGGCTTACTACAAAATCGAATTTCTCTTTTACCTGTTCGGCGCGGATCTGCTCGGCTCGCACGTTTTCCAAGCCAATAGCGTCAGCGACACCCTGCACAACCTTTATCTTTTTGCCGATCGAGTCAATAAGGTAGAAAGAGGTTTCGGGAAAAAGGACGGCTAGCGGAATGCCCGGAAAGCCTCCGCCGGTTCCAACGTCCAGCACAGCGCTGCCCGGCTTGAATTCCTGCACTTTGGCAATGGCCAGCGAGTGCAGAATGTGGCGCGTGTACAGTTCCTGAATGTCTTTTCGGGAAATGACATTGATTTTATCGTTCCACTCAGGGTAAACTTCCCCCAGCTTTTCGAACTGGCGGATTTGTTTTTCCGTCAGATTCGGAAAATATGATTTGATGAGTTCTATTCCTTGCACGTTAGTATTTTCGGTAAGAGTGCAATATTAACATTTTTTGCCTGAAAATGAAGAGGGAAAGTAGCCGGCTAGAAGAAAACCCGCTGAGCGGGCTTGTTAGTGTTGCTTTAATACCCAGAGATTAAATGTGCTGCTCTTTTCCTTTCACCAGATCGTACATCAGTTCGCGGGCCCTGTGGAGCTGCGCTTTAACGGTGCCCAGCGGCGCTTCCAAAGTTTTGGCGATTTCGTCGTAGGAGAGCTCGTCGAAATAACGCAGGCGCACCAGGCGCTGGTATTTGGGCGGCAGTTTGGTTACGAAAGTCTGCACCAGTTCGATTTTCTGGTTTTTAATCGCTATCTCCTGCGGCGTAAGGTTGTTGTCCTTTACGTCGATGCCAACCGGCTCACCGTTGTCGTCCTTGTAAGTGGAGTCGATGCTCATGGTATCCAGTTTTTTCTTTCGGATGAAGTCGATGCAGTTGTTGGTCGCAATCCGGAACAGCCATGTGCTGAAAGTGTAGTCTTTCTTGAATTTGTGCAGATTTTTAAAAGCCTTCGCAAAAGCTTCGATAGTTAAGTCTTCGGCGTCGTCTACGTTGCGCACCATTTTAAGAATCATATGGTACACGGGTTTTTTGTAGCGCGTAAGCAGATCGCCAAAAGCCTGCTGGTCGTTTTGCTTCACTGCTCTATCTATTAATTTAAAGTCCTCTAGGGCTTTAGCTGAAAACTGTTTCTTTAACTCCATTTAACTTTTTTGATAAAGTTTGCAATTGTTCCTGTTACTACATAGTAAGGAACAAAGACAAAGTCCGACAAAGGAAAAAACCATGTCTGAAAGCTGTCTGGCAGCTGCTTCTTCAGTCGGTGTACCACACCTGCTGAAGCAAGGCAGGTAAAAAGACAACCGCTAAATATGTAAATAGGTTTATATGATCCACTAACCAATAGGATGAATGTAGACCAAAATAAGATTTTAGTTATATAAAAACCACCAAGTCTACATTTATCTTTTAATTTATATCTTTTCCCTGCGTGCAGATGCCTGATTTTTTGCCGAAAGAAAGCATGCCAGCTTTGTTTGGGAACAGAAAGCACCTGCACTTTTTTGCCTGTGAGCACGACGGTGTTGGCGGCAGTAGCCCACCTGTTTACCAGCAGGTCGTCGTCGCCCCCGGTGGTTTTCTGTATTCCGTGGAAGCCTTTGTTTTGTATGAAAAAAGATTTCCGGTAAGCCAGATTGCGGCCGACTCCCATATACGGGAAACCAAGCCGAGCAAATGAAGTATACAGGATTCCGGTCAGTAAGGTTTCAAAACGGATAAAGGCATTGAGCGGGCCGGGTTGTTTTTGATATTGGCAATAGCCAAGCACCAGTTCTATGCCTGCTGTAAAGGCCCGGGAGAACCGGCTGGCCCACTCAGTGTGCAAAGGCCGGCAGTCAGCGTCGGTGAGCAACAGCAGGTCGTTGCCTGCGGCTTTAATACCCAGTGTCAGCGCGTATTTCTTTCCGTTGATATGCTCCGGTGTATGGTCGACGCGAACGATTTTCAGTCTTTTTTCTTTCATTTCCTCTTTTAGCAGAAAGTCATGCGAACCGTCATTCGAGCGGTCATCCACCACGACAATCTCCATGGATTTGTGTGACTGCTTGTATAAAAGCGGCAAAAGCTCTTCGAGGTTTTTGAGCTCGTTTCTCGCGCAAACTACTACGCTTATCGGTTGTTCTTCACCAAGTGGTGATGTTTGTTTCTTTTTTCGGCTGGCTGCCCAGAAAGCCGTCCAGTAAAGAAGCTGAATTCCTGCGCATCCGCAAAAAAAATAAAAGAAAACTTCTTGCATGTTTGCTGTTAAAATATAAACTGATGATCAGGCATGAATGAATACATACCTTCCTGTAAGTTTACTAATAAAATTCTATAATTAGAAAAATTGGATTATTTTTGTTTTTTCAAAAAAAGACCTCTGAATAAATCTCCTTGGCAGGGAGAAGGTTGTGTGGCTGAGGCCGGGCGACGGTGATCTTCGGAGGACTGAAAAATAATGATTCTTATGAAATTTGAATTAGAAGCAAAAGATCCCAAGAGCAATGCCCGCGCGGGAGTCATTACGACCGATCACGGGCAGATCGAAACGCCGATCTTTATGCCTGTTGGGACAGCAGGTACCGTAAAAGCGGTGCACACGCGCGAGCTGAAGGAGGATGTGAAGGCGCAGATTATTCTGGGAAACACGTATCATTTATATTTGAGGCCGGGCCTGGAGGTTCTCCAGCAAGCCGGCGGATTGCATAAATTCAATGGATGGGACCGGCCGATTCTTACCGACAGCGGCGGATATCAGGTGTTTTCGCTGTCGGGAACCCGCAAGATCAACGAAGAAGGCGTGATGTTCAAGTCCCACATCGACGGATCGCGCCATATGTTCTCGCCCGAGGCCGTGATGGACATTGAGCGCAAAATCGGCGCCGACATCATGATGGCTTTCGATGAGTGCACGCCGTACCCTTGCGACTACGAGTACGCGCGCAATTCGATGGAGCGCACTCACCGCTGGCTGGACCGCTGCATCAAGCGTTTCGACGAGACCGAAGGACACTACGGGTATCAGCAAACGCTTTTCCCGATCGTTCAGGGAAGCGTGTACAAAGACCTGCGCATCAAGTCGGCGGAGACGATAGCTTCTAAGAA
>JAKSBZ010000055.1 GCA_022360875.1 Cytophagales bacterium
AAAAAAGAAAGAAAAGCACTGCATTTCGTACGGCGGACAACCGTCGCTTTGGGGCTTCATTTGCGCCTCCGTCTTCAGTTTTTTTTTCGCAGGCGGCTAGTCGTCTGCCGGTGCAGTGCATGATAGACCCGGATTTCAGCAAAGTGCTTGTAACCAAACCTGATTTTGGGAAAACCGCTTCTGTTTTTTTTCTAAAGGATGCCAAAGGGGATCGCTATGTGTTGAAAATCGATGCAGTGAATCCCAAAAGTGCGTATCGTGAAACATTTGCTTCCAATTTTATTCATTCGGTAGGCATGACTGAGGTTACAGCTCCCGAATCCAGGGTGGTTTTGAAAGACGGAAGAGAAGCCGCGGCGTTGAAAAAAGCGTTGGCAACAGATGTGTCGGATGCGGGAAGAGAGCTTTTTCGTTTGCTTTATAGCTCGCCTGTCGAACAGATGCTGCTGCAGGAGTTTTCACAGGGAAGTCACTTGGAATTTAACAGAGAAGAGAAATCGAACTTTTGGCAGTTCTGGAGTGCTTCGTCCTCACAGCTTAAGCTGGGCAGGTTGGCAGCTATGGATCTGATGTTGGGTAACTGGGACCGCATCTGGACTACCTTCAACGAAGGAAACCTTCTGATTGAACAGAAGGACGACGAACATACCAGAAAACACACGCTGGTGGGCATCGATCAGTTTTTTTCATTCAGTGATCTTGAAGCGATTCTCTGTTCACTCAAAAGGGGGGCGGCTCTTTACGGACCTAGAAAGTGCTCTTATGTAGAAGGGGGAAAAAGTCAAAGTTTTTTTGATCTTCCTGAGGACCGGCAGCCCTCTGATCTGCTTGGCAGGGCCCAAAGTGTCTCTGAGGATTTTATAGCTTTACTGTTCGATATGGTAGTGCGTTTTATGCAAGGCGCCCCAGGTAAGTCTCCGGTTCTTGAACGTTTGGAAATGGCGCTGATGGGCAACTTTCATGTAAATTCCGATGCGCTGCTTATTGGTTTTTTAGAAGGGTGCATGGAAATAGCCAAGTGGAATGAAGTACATGCCTGGGAGTTTTCAGAGGCCAATGATTTTGAAGCGATCAGAATCGAGTCGGGAGCCTTGATGAACAACTGGCGGTTATTGTCAGAGGCGCTGAATGTCGGTGTGAGGGACGAACTGGCAGCCAAGCTGACTAGTGAAAAGACCAGACTCGGCTTAGTGGAGAAAATCGGCTTTAAAGAAAAGTTGGTCAGGAAATTTTTTAAATAGAACTTTTGGGTGTTGAAATTTGTATTTTTTGTTTAAAAAAAATATTTATAGCTCATATAAATAAATATATTTTTTTTCAGTTTAAATATGCCTGGCAAAAAGAAAAGGACTTCTCTATATTTGTGTGGTAATGATTATTGGATGTAGGATAAACATTATATGCAAAAAAGAAAAATCCTTGACGGGCAGTTGCTGGAAATCACTGTTGCCCGTTTGACTCAGGAAATTATTGAAAACCATGAAGGCTCCCAGGATACCGTGATATTGGGGCTGCAGCCTAGAGGTACCATTCTCGCCGAACGGATTCGGGCGAGCGTCGAAAAGCAGACCGGACAGGATGTGCCGCTGGGATATCTGGATATTACTTTTTATAGGGACGATTTCCGGACGCGCCGGAATCCGCTCAGTGCCAACCAAACTAAGGTTCCCTTTTCATTGGAAAACAAACAAGTGATTCTTGTGGATGATGTTCTGTACACGGGAAGAAGCACCCGGGCGGCATTGGACGCTCTGCTGGCTTTTGGCAGACCGAAAAAAGTGGAGCTTCTTGTGCTGATAGACCGGAAGTACGTCAGGGATTTGCCTGTTGAGGCGAATTATATCGGAAAGCAAGTTAACACGATCGTTTCGCAGCACATCGACGTGCAGTGGGTAGAGGACGGAGCATCTGAGGACGCCATCTGGCTATTTGAAAGTAAAGAAACTGAGCAATAGATATGAGTCAATTAAGCAAACGGCACCTGATCGGAATAAAGGGTTTAACCGAGAGGGATTTGCACAAAATTTTAGACACGGCAGATCAATTCAAGCAAATTATTAACCGGCCGATAAAGAAAGTTCCAACGTTGCGCGATTTCACAATTGCCAACGTTTTTTTTGAAAATTCCACTAGGACCCGCTTGTCTTTTGAGCTGGCGGAAAAAAGGCTGTCGGCCGACGTAATCAATTTTTCAGCTTCCAACAGTTCCGTTAAAAAGGGAGAGACTTTGCTGGATACCGTTAACAATATCTTGTCGATGAAGGTGGATATGGTGGTGATGAGGCACAGCAGCCCGGGCGCTCCCCGCTTTTTGGCCGATCATATCGACGCTCACGTGGTGAATGCCGGCGATGGTGCGCATGAGCATCCTACGCAGGCATTGCTCGATTCGTATTCAATACGCGAAAAATTCGGAGATGTATCAGGGAGAAAAGTGGCTATTATCGGGGATATTCTTCACTCTCGTGTAGCGCTTTCCAATATTTTTGCTTTGCAGATGCTGGGTGCTGAAGTAATGGTTTGCGGTCCGAAAACGCTTATTCCCAGGCATATGGAGGCATTGGGCGTGAAAGTGGAGCTTGATGTCCGCAAAGCCCTTCAGTGGTGTGATGTGGCGAATGTGCTGCGTATTCAGCTGGAGCGTCAGCAGCTTAAGTATTTTCCGTCACTTCGTGAGTATTCAAATTATTTTGGCATCAACAAAGGCTTGCTGGATTCGCTGGACAAGGAAATTCTGATCATGCACCCCGGGCCAATCAACCGGGGCGTTGAGCTTACTTCTGACGTAGCCGATTCAGGACATTCGATTATACTTGACCAGGTTGAGAACGGCGTTGCTGTGCGCATGGCTGTAATATACCTGCTGGCAGGTAGAAGGGCTTCCTAAGTGGCAGCCTAAAGGGGAATCCCGCACAGTTTTTTTATCATAAAGCGGCAGGCAAAGCATCCTTTTGGTCACAATTTTTCTCTTTATTTGTTTTTTAAAAGCTAATTGAGTTCATTCATCATTTGAATGAACTTGGTTAGTTTTTTTTTATTATTGCCGATTGTGAGGTTGGCATGTTGAACATGTTTTGGCATTAGCCATTTTTTATTTATAATCTATGAAGCAGTTATCTATAGACAACTTCTCTCAGTTTTCTTTTAAGCATTGGGCACTGGAACTATTTGAAGGCTTTGACTTTCAGCTGTTCTTTGAGCGTCTTACTTATTTTATGTTTGATCTTCTGCTGATGTTTGTCATCAGCTGGCTGGTATACAAGCTCACCGAATTGCTGTTTCTCCGGATTATTGAGAAGGTGATTCGGAAGTCGGACAACAAGTGGGATGATATATTGGTGGAGAAGAAGGTGTTCAGTCCATTGTTGCTGGTGGTTCCGGCAGTGGGGGCATGGCTTTCGGCGCCGCAGGTTTTCGGCGATTTGCCTGCAGTAATTCCCGCCATACAGACGATGTCCAAGATATTGCTGGCTATTGGTGTTACAGTTCTGGTTAATAATGCAGTGAGTGCTTTGGAGCTTTTTTTCGATCGAAAAGTATTCCTTCGAGACAAGCCTGTTCACAGTTATGCCCAGTTGCTCAAAATCATCAATGTAGTGATCGGTATCATTTTCATCATTTCGTTCATTCTTCAGTCGGAGGTGGAAAAAGTGCTTATCGGTCTTGGTTCATTAACCGCTGTGTTTATTTTGGTTTTCAAAGACACCATCCTGGGTTTTGTTAGCAGCCTGCAGATTTCGGCCAACGACATGGTGCGCGTCGGAGATTGGGTGACAATGCCAAATTTTGGGGCAGACGGTACTGTGCAGCACATTACGCTGACGGTGGTGAAAATTCAGAACTTTGATAAAACCATTTCGACGGTTCCAACCTATGCGTTTATTACCACTTCTTTTCAGAACTGGCGCGGAATGACTGACTCGGGAGTGAGACGAATCAAGCGGTCGCTGAATGTTAATATGAAAAGCGTGCGTTTTGTAGACGGAAGTTTTGTGGCCAAACTGAAGGCTGATGAAGTTTTGGGAAAAAGGCTGGAGGCTGAGCTGGAAAGGTATTCGAAGGATTTTTCGTTTGACAATCTAACCAATCTGACGCTTTATCGCTGCTATGTTGAAGGTTTCCTGCGGGAGCATCCCCTGATAAGCAACCGGTTTATGCAGATGGTGCGCCAGCTGCAGCCCGGTCCGGAAGGTATTCCGCTGGAGGTATACGCTTTCACCAAAACTACTGACTGGCAGCACTATGAGAATATACAGTCCGATGTTTTTGATCATCTTATAGCCTGTGCGGGATTGTTTGATCTGGAAGTGTTTCAGAATGTTTCCGGCGCCGATGTCTTGAAAATATCTTCTCCACAAAAAAAGCCCTCTTGATCAAGAGGGCTTTTTCAAATTTTTTTATTATTCTGCTTGTTTTGTGCTGTCGCTGGCAGTTTCCGGCTCCTGGCCGATTGTCGGAGGCGCTACAATTTCTTTTTCGGCATCTTCCAGCACCGGGCTGGTAATCGAATTGGATGCGTTGTTGTTGCCCAGGAAAAGTTTGGTGCTGAGGGTTAGAATAACCAAAGCAACGGCAAATCCCCAAGTGATTTTTTCAAGAACGTCGCCGCTTTTCTGAGCTCCAATGATTTGGCTGGCGCTTCCCCCGCCGAATTGGCTGGACAATCCGCCTCCTTTTGATTTTTGAGCCAAAATCACAAAAACCAGCAATACGGAGACGATAATAATTAAAGTAATGATAAAATTGAACATTATAGATATTCTTTTAATGTATTTTCTTTTACAGTAGCACAAAGAAAGGCTTTTTTTCTGGATTTTTCAATAGTAAGGATTTATTAAAATGATGTCATTATCCAGTATTTGCCTGTAAGCCAGCTTCGCTGCGGCCGGACAACAAAAATATTGGCTTCAGCCTTGTTTTGCAGGTGTTTCAGCTGATTTGTTTGATTATTTCTTTGTAATAGTTCTTCTTTTTTGGATACTTAAGCGCGAGCTTTTTGTACATGGATATGGCCTCTTTTGTTTTTCCCTGTTTCAGGAGAATCTTAGCCATGTTTTCGGAAACGAACTCCGAAGGCGGTTTTGCGCACGGACAGGAAAGATCTTCGTTGGGATGGTCGTTGCGAAGTCTCTTGGGCTGCAGAGGGCTTATTTTGGGGTTTTTCGAGATAAACTCTTCGATAATACTGTCCTGAAGCATTCTTTTTATGGACTCGGCCTGGCTGACCGGTTTGTCGTCGGCATTGTTGTTTTGGACAGGCAGTTTTGGTTTCGTCTCCGTTTTTTTATCCGGCTCTGTATTTTGATTGTAGGTAATAGGCAGCTCTCCAAGGTTTAACGAGTTGTCCAGCAGTTTTTTCAGACGTGTGCGGTTGGTGGCATAGAGAGCGGCAAAGTGGGTCATTTCTCTCTGTTCCTGGAAAAGGTTGTCGCTGGCAACTTTGGCTGCCAGAATCCGGTAGTTCTGGCAGTAGGGATACTCGCGGATTAGTTTGATCAGGTGATCAAAGTCTTCAAGCGTGGCGCCCTGAGGGTTGCTTATCAATTCTAAATGTCTTGTTATTTTCACTTCCAATAAATTAATATCCTCATGAAACAATGGCAACGGAGATTTACCAGTTGGCAACAGTTGCATTAAATATGTCCTGAACCAGTTTGTCGTATATTTCTTCGCTTAATCCCTGCTCAGCGGCTTCCCGGGTTTGGCTGTTGGTATTGTAGTCGGCAAACTGAGAGAAGCTTCTGCTTTCGAAATCGTACTGGTCGTTGTTGGTGTCGACAAAGCTTGCGGTAACCCGAACGGTTAGGCGCTCGACGCCCGCCTGGTCGGTGTTCGCAAAAGCGCTGTTGTCCGATCGGGACTGCGGAGCCAGGGGAGTGTAGTCGAATCCCGTGATGCTTCCTTCGATTTGCAGGTCGCCGTCTTCTTCCACCAAGGCCAGGCTTGTATTCTGTTGAAAATAATCGCGCAGTTTGTTGGTGAAATCCTGGCTTGCTGTAGCAGGGCCAAGTCCCGACTCATTATAGAAAAAGCTGATTGAAATGGTTTTGGTTACATCGTAATTAATGTTGGACCCTGTGAAAGTGTAGGAAACGCTGCAGGCAAACAGAACTGCCGACACTGCTAGTAGTCCAGCATACATTTTCCATTTTCCGGCAAATATTTTTTTTATTATCGTTTTAGTCTTCTTCGCGTATGTCATATTGCTTGATTTTTCGGTAGAGCGTTCGCTCTGAAATTCCCAGATCTCTGGCGGCGTGTTTGCGTTTGTTGTTGTTTTTCTTGAGCGCCCGGATGATTAGCTCCTGCTCATGCTTTTCGATAGAGAGTGATTCTGAGAGTTTGTCTTCGTTTTTGACTTCGTTTACCGTATCGATAGTGATAACGGGATGCTCCAGAGGATAAGCTTCCTGCATTTGTCCTTCTTTAAGTGCATCGCTTGGATTGCTGAGCAGAAGCGTCGGTTTTTGCACGTGTTGGTCCTGTTCCCCTGTTTCATTCCGAAACATTCCGAGGAGTTTTTCGGCTTCGTCGCCGGAGACAGGGTTGCTGTCTTCATTCTGCAATAAGTTAAAAACTATTTTTTTTAATTCGGAAAGCTCGCCTTTTAAATCCAGAATAATTTTATACAAAATTTCCAGATCCCCTGCGTTTCCGGCATTGTCTGTCTGCTGGGGATGTTTCAGGGGAATCAGCGCTTGAGAAGTCGGAAGGTATTTGCTGAGCGTGTCGAAGTCGATGACTTTTTGAGTTTCCAGAACAGACATTTGTTCCACCAGGTTTTTCAGCTGGCGGATATTGCCGGGAAACCGGTAATTCAGCAGGGCAGTTTTGCCTTTTTCGGCCAGGTAAATTGGCTTTGTGCGGTATTTGTCGGCGAAGTCCGCCGCAAACTTGACAAATAGCAGGTAAACGTCGTTTCCCCGTTCTCGAAGAGGAGGGACATAAAGTGGCACAGTGTTCAGTCTGTAGTACAGGTCTTCTCTGAACTTGCCTTTCTCGACCGCTTCCAGGAGGTTGACGTTGGTGGCGGCTACAACCCGCACGTCGGTTTTCTGAATTTTTGAAGAACCGACTTTGATGAATTCGCCGTTCTCAAGCACGCGAAGCAGCCGGGCTTGCGTTCCTAAGGGCATTTCGCCGATTTCATCGAGAAAAATAGTTCCTCCGGAGGTGACCTCAAAGTATCCTTTGCGCGTGTCAACAGCTCCTGTAAAGGAGCCCTTTTCGTGTCCGAATAGTTCGGAGTCTATCGTGCCCTCTGGAATGGCTCCGCAGTTGATGGCTATAAACGATCCGTGTTTTCGGGCGCTGAGGTGGTGGATGATCTTGGAAAAGGACTCCTTGCCGCTGCCGCTTTCTCCGGTGATGAGAACCGAAAGGTCTGTGGGAGCGACCATGGCGGCCACTTCTATGGATCTGTTGAGCTGAGATGAATTACCAATGATTCCAAATCGTTGTTTGATCGCTTGTAGTTCAATCTCTTTAATCATAGTTGCTTGATGTTTTTATTTGTTCGCAGCGTCCGAAAAACGGAACAGCAGGCTTGTTGCTGGACAGGTATACAGATATATACAGCCGGAAAAGCCGCAGTTCTGCGGCTTTTCTTTGGTGTATTATATTAGTCTACAATTTCTCCTTTAAGGGTTGCGCCGGTGCAGTCAGTTACTTTTACATTCACGTACTGGCCTTTGGCGTAGTTCTTTTTGTCGAAAACAATCACTTTGTTGCCCGAGTTTCTGCCCTGCAATTGGTTTTCCGAGCGTTTGGACTGGCCTTCAATCAGCACGCGGAAGGTTTTTCCTATAGCTTCCTGGTTTCTTTCCAGTGAGTGTTCGCGCTGTTTGTCGATGATTTCGTTCAGCCGTCTTTTCTTAACCTCCAGCGGTATGTCATCTTCGTATTTTTTTGCCGCCAGCGTGCCCGGTCTTTCCGAGTAGTAGAACATATACGAGAAGTCGTATTTAACGTAGTCCATCAGGCTGAGCGTTGCCTGGTGTTCTTCTTCTGTTTCGGTGCAGAAGCCGGCGATCATGTCTGATGAAATTGCGCATTCGCCGCCGAGAATAGAGCGTATTGCGTCTACTTTCTCGAAGTATTCTTCCCTGGAATAGGTGCGGTTCATGAGGTTAAGCACGCGGGTGTCGCCGCTTTGGGCCGGCAAGTGGATGTACTTGCAGATGTTTTCGTGTTTTTTCATAGTCCAAAGCACATCTTCAGTAATGTCTTTCGGATGTGAAGTAGAGAACCTTACACGCAGGTCTGGATGTATTTCAGCCACCATTTCCAGAAGGCCGGCAAACGAGACAATGTCTTTGGCTTCGGATTTCTCAATTCCTTTTTTCTGGTTGGTTTCGGCGTCGCGGGCCCATTTGTAGCTGTCTACGTTTTGTCCCAAAAGCGTTACTTCGCGGTATCCCTGTTCGAAAAGCTGTTTGGCCTCGGCAACGATGCTCTGAGGATCCCGGCTTCTTTCCCGTCCGCGGGTGAAAGGCACCACGCAGAAGGAGCACATGTTGTCGCATCCGCGCATAATGGAAATGAAGGCCGTTACCCCGTTGGAGTTGAGACGCACAGGGTTGATGTCCGCGTAGGTTTCTTCGCGCGACAGCACGGTGTTGACGGCTTTGTGGCCGTCGTCCACGCGGCTGACCAAATTCGGTAGGTCGCGGTAGGCGTCCGGGCCGGCCACCAGATCGACGATTTTTTCTTCTTCGAGCAGCTTTTCCTTTAGCCGTTCGGCCATGCAGCCAAGTATGCCCACCAGCATGTCCGGTTTTTCTTTTTTTACAGAGTTGAACTGAGCCAGGCGTTTGCGGATGGTGATTTCCGCTTTTTCCCGGATCGAACAGGTGTTCAACAATACTACGTCGGCCTCTTCGAACTGGGAAGTGGTGTCAAACCCTTCCTTTTCCATGATCGACGTGACAATTTCACTGTCAGAAAAGTTCATCTGGCAGCCGTAGCTCTCGATGTATAGTTTGCGGCTTTTGCCTGTATGAGTATCCTTCGATATCTTGTAATCGCAAGATTCTTTTACCTTGGGCTTTTCTCCCAAAATATCGATATCCTGAATCAACTGCTCACTCATCGTTTTTATTTATTCGTTGAATTGTTTTCTTTTATCTGAAGCCCGCAAAGGCTTATCTGTCAAGTGTGCTGGAAAAAAAAGCGGGCTGTTATCTCCATGCTTTTATTAAGCAGCACTTATAACAACTCACAAAGTTAATTATTATTTTTTTCCGAAATGACAAAATGGCAGAGAAAATAATGCGTATTCAGCTCGGTCAAAAACAACGCGGGCTGTGCGCAGGTGTCTTATAGGCGGATTTTTATTTTTTTTCCTGAAAAATGAAATGCCAGCAGGGCTATGAATGAAATGATGTAGTAAAACCAGGGGACCTGCAAGGCGAAGAAGTGAAGAAAAAGGAACAGGCAGATAATGAGGAAAGGGAGGAATGACAAAACGGAGGTTTTGAAGTTGAGGATGAGGCGTATAACCACCTCGGCTGCCATAGCACCGAGTCCCCAGATAAGCGTAATAAGCAGGAACGGAAGGAGGCGCATTCCCGAACCTGAAACGGGTGAATGGTCAGGTGCAATTGCCGCTGAAATGACTTCCAGCGTTTGGATAACAGCAAACCCCAAAAGGGTGCTTGCAGTAACGGAGATTAATTTTTTTAGCATGTGTTTATTTTGTATTTTATCGTTTGAACGGCACGTGGTGTCCGTATCTGCATTTCAGCCGGCAGGGCAGCAATTTTTTATTTGCATCTAAGAAATGGAGGTCTTTTTTCTTGAGAATACCGGGAGAAACTATAAAAATAGATAACTATGCAACTAGTTAGGAATTTATTTCAAGATATTAAATTTTTTAAGCAGAATTCCCTGGTGGAATTAGTCTGGCTTGTCGAAAGCCGGATAGCTGAAGTGAAGTTTCGTGCTGAGTGGATCCGTTTTGTACGGGAGGCAGAGCAGTGCCGTCCCAGATTACTGTTGCTAGATTTGTCAAAATTGAACTATGCTTTTTCGGATTTAACGGGGCCGTGGTGTGCAGATAATATCAGACAAATCGAGGAAAAGGGGTTGGAAAAAGCTGCCTTGATTGCACCGGCAGGCGAAAGCTTCGAATGGCTTCTTGAGATGGTAAATGAATGGAATCTGGAACTGAGGATATTTAAAGATGCCGAGCAGGCGAGAGCTTGGCTGAATGAATAGAAAAGCCCTGCTCAGGGCTTTTCAGTGTCGTCTTTATCGCTATTTGTTGATCATCACGTTAAGAATGTCGATATCGGTTTGGAGCATGCCGTGTGAGGCGATTCTTGCTAAATTGTCTATGGTTTCCTCCACGTCGTCGGAAACGACGCCGTCGCTAAGGGGGCTGGCGCTGTTGTCCAGCGCAAAGATAGCGGCCTGAACCGCCGCGCTGATTCCTGTGGAGGTCTTCAGTGCGCACGCGGGTTTGGCTCCGTCGCAGAATACGCCTGAAGTGTTGGCAAGCATGTACTTTATGGCAGCCTGAATGTGCTCAATGCCTCCTCCCATGAGGTAAGTGATACCGCATGCGGCTCCGGTTGAGGCCGGCACAAGGCCGCAAAGCGCCGAAAGAGGACCGATTTGCATTTTGATGTGAATCGGAATGGCATTGCCCAGAATGAGCGCCCTGGTTAGTTCTTCTTCCGAAGCGTCGATTTTTTTGGCAAAGTCAATAATGGGCACATAGATCGTAATGCCTTGGTTGCCGCTGCCGGAGTTGGTCATAACGGGCATGATGGAGCCGGCCATGCGGGCATCGACGCCTGCTGCGGCTTTGGACATGGCGGATGTCATGATGTCATTTTCCAGCAGAGACTTGAGCTTGCTTTTTCGGAGTTTTCGCCCTACTTGCAGGCCGTATTCGCCTTTCAGCCCGTTCTGTGCAATGTCCCAGTTGGGTTCCACGCCTTCGAGAATGAAGCGGAGGCTGTCCAGCGGAGCGTTTTGCGCAAATTCGAAAAGGCGCGCCACCGTTAGCCCTTCGACTTTGCCTTCGTCCGTTTTTTTGTAAGTGTTTGAGTCCTCGCATTTTTCAAACATCAAAACGCCGTCCTTGTAGGCCTCGATTATATTGGTATGTCTTTTTTGAATAACGACGCGGGAGGTATGTTTTCCTGCAAAGCAGATAGCTTCGACATAGAGTTTGTCAACTCCCTCTTTGATTTGGATGTTTACTTTTTCTTTTATGACCATATCCTTGGCCTGTTCGCCGATTTTCGGGGTCACGTCTCTGAGTACTTCCAGTGCGTCTTCCGACTTCCCGGTTAATGCGCCCAGCGCCGCGGCGACTTTTAGTCCGGTCATATCGGTGCCCGGGATGCCTACACCCATACCGTTTTTATAAATATTGCCGCTTACAAACAAATCAACTCGTTCGGGTGCTTCTCCCAAAAGCTCTCTTCCCTTGACTACGGCCAAACAGGCAGATATAGGTTCTGTGCAGCCAAGGGCCCTTACAACATCTTTTTTTATGATCTTGATGATCTCTTCGTTGCTAATCCTTCGCATAATGATGGTTTTAGGGTTCTGTCGCTTCAAAAATAGAAAAATAAAGGAACAAACCTCATTAACATCTTTCTCTTTTTCTTGGTTAGAAAATCAAAAGATATAAACTAATGAATAAATGAAAAGCATATCAAGTTATTATGTAATCTTATTCTTTTTTTTCATAGTATTTTTTGTTGCTCCAGTGCGTTTCAGTGTGAGCACCGGGGGGAGCGGGGTACTGAGTAGTTTGAAACCTGCTTTTTTTGGTAAGGAATTTAAATACTTAAAGAAACTGCGAATACGAGAGAAAGGGATGCATGAACAAAGCTTTTCGTGTTCGGAAGAAGCACAGGACTATTTGAGCAGATTGTTCCCCCATTCAACAATTGTGGCAAAGAGAAGCGGTGAAGCTGGTATGTTTTACGATGTGCTGTTGTGTAATTATGGCAATTTACAGTTTGTGTCGAAGATTCAAAGCAATGGCATTAGTGAGCTGGTCAGGTTGATTTCTCACAATATGTTTATTCGGGATCAGTACAATGTGCAGGTCGGAATGACGGTTAAGGCGCTGAAAAAAAAGCGGCAGGCTATGGAATCAAAAATGGAAAACGGGCAGTTGCTGTATTTTCAGAGGGGGTCTCATATTGGGTACTTAATGTCTGCTGGACCTCAGGGAGTTATTGTTGGCGAGGCTTCAGAGGGGATGTTGGAAGTTGAGGCGATTGTCTGGAGTGAATCGAGATGGGATGCTAATTAAATTTCGCGAAAGTATGTTTTTAATAACATTTTTGTACTTTTGTATTGAAAAATAAGTGATAGCCAAAATGATATTTGGTAATAGTTTTTTTTGAGATTATAACATGCAAGAACTACAGAGAATAATTGAGGAGGCTTGGGAAGACCGTGCGTTGCTGAGTGATTCTGCCACGCAAGATGCTGTACGTGAGGTTATTGCGCTGCTGGATAAAGGAGAGTTGAGAGTTGCTCAGCCCTGCGGCGCAGAATGGCAAGTGAATGAATGGGTGAAAAAAGCGGTTGTGCTTTACTTCCCGATTCAAAAAATGGAAACCATTGAAGTCGGCCCGTTTGAGTTTCATGATAAAATGGCCCTTAAAAAGGACTATAAGTCGAAAGGCGTAAGGGTAGTGCCCCATGCCGTGGCGCGATACGGAGCGTTTCTCAACGAAGGAGTGATTATGATGCCTTCGTACGTGAATATTGGCGCGTATGTAGACAGCGGAACGATGGTCGATACATGGGCGACTGTGGGCAGCTGCGCGCAGGTTGGCAAGAACGTTCATCTGAGCGGCGGTGTGGGCGTCGGCGGCGTGCTGGAGCCGCTTCAGGCTGCGCCGGTAATTATAGAAGACAATGCTTTTATAGGCTCTCGCTGCATACTGGTTGAAGGTGTTCGCGTTGGCAGGGAGGCGGTTCTTGGGGCCAACGTAACGCTGACCGGCAGCACTAAGATTATTGATGTGACCGGCACCGAACCTGTGGAGTACCGGGGCTATGTGCCGCCGAGGTCTGTGGTTATACCGGGCAGCATCCCGAAGAAGTTTCCGGCGGGCGAATATCAGGTGCCGTGTGCTCTTATTATCGGAAAAAGAAAGGAAAGCACCGACAAAAAGACGAGTCTGAATGATGCTTTGAGGGAAAATAATGTGTCAGTGTAATGAGTGCTGCCAGTAATTTAACTTATGTTATTGCTTAGCCAAATCGTTGGCTATGGAACAAAACTGAAAATAGTAAGAAAGTACAAAGTATTTAATCCTTGTAAATTAACTTTCTGAAAACTCCTGAAAATCTCTTTGGGAGTTTTTTTGTTTAAAAGGAAAAACAAGAAACATGAGAATGCTTTCGGGGATTTTTCTTTTGCTGTTTTTTTCCTGTAACATCAATAATATGGAATCGCTGGGAGACTCCAACTTTGTGTTGGGGAATTATGAGCTGTCTGCTGAGGAATACCACCAGGCGATCCGGAGCGACCCCCGAGACGTGATTTTATATTTGAAACTGGCAGAGGCTTTCAGAGAAATGAATGCTCCGGAGAAAGCGTTGAGTGTTTTGGGTATAGCCTCCAAGCTAACAGAAGAACGGGAGGCCGTTAACAGAATGAGGGCGCATTTGTATTACGATCTTTCTGATTTGGATTCGGCCTTGAAGTACATCCGGTTGGCCGAGAAGTCGCATGCACGCAGCCGTACATTGGACGGACTGATGCTTGAAGCCGAAATTGCCATGAAGCGAAAACAATGGGAGCGCGCTTTCTTTTTTTGGGAACAAGTTATCCGGAGACACCGGAGTAATTCCAAGGCCTACTTTGCAAGAGCGGCGGTGCGATTGAAGCTGGCAGACCGACAGGGGGCGCGGAAAGACTGGCTTACTGCTAGAACATTGGGTTATTATTCCGAAAAGTACGACAGTTTATTTACGCAAATCCGTTAGCGCGAATCAACCGCACATCGAGTCAAACCAGCGAAGCGTTTCCTGTGCCATTTCAAAAACACTTTCCGCGTGGCTTTTGGGCTGTGTGTAGTGTAAACTGATGTTCCTGGCTCCTCTTTTTTTCATGGCTCTGTAAGTTGCAATGCTGTCTGTGTAGGGAATCGTCTGGTCTTTTTTGCTGTGGTAAAGCCGAAGCGGTGCGAGCGGGGTATAGTTGTGCACGCTGTTTTCTTGAAAAGCATGGAGCACTTGCGGGTGGCTTTGCTGTCTGACGGATTTCAGAAAATCATGGCGGAACAAATCTCTCAGTTTAACGGATAATCCGCTGTTGACCTCTTCAATGGTTTTTTTTCCGTCAAAAAGTTCGTGGAGTTTGTCCGAAAGCTCTTTTGAAAAAATATGGTTTATCGAGTCGGCCCAATCGTAAAGGTGATGGTAGGAATAGAACAGATAACTTAGCAAACACGGGGTGGCATGAGAATCCTGAGAAAAAATATGCTGCATGGTTTCAGTCAGATGGTATGCTCCGGCTCCGGCCGATACGGCTTCAACTTGCAGTTTAAGATCCTTATCGTTTTCAATGGCTTCCTGGGCCGCCAATGCAGAATAGCCGCCTTCGGAATATCCGAAGAGAAACAAGTTGTTCTGGATAGGAAGCTGCTTGAAGGAAAGCAGTTCCTGTCCGGCCAGTATAAAGTCGATAACCGAAGAACTGGCGGACTCCTTGTGATGGAACGGCGGAAGAATATGCTTGGAGGTGCCCATGCCAAGCAAGTCGGGAATAAAGGTAATGTAGCCGGCCGCGCAAAATAGCTCCAGCCCGTAGAAAGGGTTGATTTCGCTGGGAGCGAATTTGTGCGCAAAAATGGTGCTTCTCAGTCCGCAGACAATGGGTTTTTGCGGGTCTACGTCTTTGGGGATGCAGACAAGCCCGGAGGCGATTATTTCTTTGCCTTTGAAGTGGGTGATATAAGAAATCCGGTGAATTTCAATGCCTGTTCTTAGAAAAACCTTGAGAGGCCGGAGGGGACTAAGGTGAAGCAAAAGCTGGAGCGCTCTTCGCGAGTAGCGGGACTTGAATTCAAATCCCAGGATTTTATCCGTTTTTTTTTCAGGCAGCGAAGGCCGGAAAATTTCTTTTTTTTTATTTGGGGAGAAAAATGCGATTATAGAAAAACTGACAATTTTCTTTAAAATGGTTTTCATAGGCAGTCTTTTATAAAAAACGTGCCTTTATCTGCAGATGTTCGGGTGTGAATAGTGAAAAATCACATCCGAAGCCAGTTTTATAAAAAAAACGGTAAGATGCCTTTGCTTAGCAAATTTTTTTTGAAACTGTAGGCATTGGACGGGTCTGAATCAGAGGACCCGGATTTCTGAGCGGCAAGCGTTTCTTTTTTGCTGTCTTTAGTGCTTCCGTAGCTGAAATTCAGATAGTTGCAGGCTAACAGCAACAATAGAACGGCAAAGGATGCGAGAGTAAGTTTGTTTATTCGCATGGCTATGGTAATGAATGTTTTTCAAACAAAGAGATGCTATGAAAATGCCAAAACACACAAAGTGCTGATTTGCAGGTGTTTGGATTTGCGTGGTGTGGTTTCTTTGTTCAAAAACACAACACGGAGATACGGGGCAGTGTCCGGAAATGATACAGTTTGCCATTTTTTGCATTAG
>JAKSBZ010000108.1 GCA_022360875.1 Cytophagales bacterium
CATTTTCAACCACGTATAAGACATTTTCTGATATTTCTCTTTAGAAATAGATCCATTCGAACCTGCAGCTGATCCGTAAAATGGGTTACTGTATGCATCCCCGTCATCATTTCTAAACTGCATACAGTAACCCATTTTACGGATCAGCTGCAGGTTCGAATGGATCTATTTCTAAAGAGAAATATCAGAAAATGTCTTATACGTGGTTGAAAATGCTGAACTTCGACAAGTCATTCGGTGACCATAATGTGTCAGCATTTGTTGCTCACGAGAATACAAGTTATGAATATAAGTACCTGTATGTTAATAAAACTAATATTGCCGATCCATTTGGAATGGAATTGGACAATGCGGTGGTACAGCGTCCAGCAAGTTCATATATCTATGATTATAAACTTGAAAGTTATTTCGGACAAGTTAAATATGATTTTGGTGAAAAGTACTTTATTCACGGAGTAGTCAGAAGAGACGGATCGTCCAGATTTTTAGGAGACAATAAGTGGGGTACTTTTGCTTCTGTTGGTTTGGCGTGGGTGGCGACACAGGAAGACTTTCTTTCTTCACTTGACTGGCTAAGCTTCTTAAAATTGAAGGCCAGCTATGGTACCATCGGAGACCAAGGCGGAAAGGGAACTATACTAAGCAGAGGAAGAGCCTATTATCCCGGTTATGATTTCCTTGAGATCCAGAACAACAACGATCAAATAGCAATTTCTTTTCATACAAAGGGGAACAAAAACCTGACTTGGGAGAAATCTAATATATTTCAGACGGGTGCTGAGTTTGAGCTTTTTGACCGTGTAAATGTTTCTTTGGATTACTACATCAAAAATACAGACGCGTTGTTCTTCGACAAGCGTGTGGCGCCGTCGCTGGGATATGCCATTGTGACGGTAAACGACGGGCAAATGCAGAACCGGGGATTGGAATTTGCTGTGGATGCGAAACTTCTTCAAACAGAAGACTTTAAGTTAAACTTCTCTTTGAACGGGTCATTCGAGGGTAATGAAATAACGAAAATGCCGATTGAGGCTGCAACAGGAAAACCGAAGGCAATTGATGTGGATAGAAGTCTATATGGGCGTTCGGAAGGGCACTCAATGTTTGATTTTTATATGAGAGAGTTTGCCGGAGTTGACCAGCAGACAGGAAAGTCGCTTTGGACTAAGCACTATTACATGGACGGCGAGAAAAAAGTAGATATAAAAGATTGGCAGACGGATATAGCAAAAAAGCCATCGGACGCTAAAATAGAAAGAGAATTTACTGATAATTATTATGAAGCTACAGTTAAGTATGTAGGCAAGTCTGTTGTACCTGATGTTCGCGGGGCATTTAGGCTGCAGGCGGAGTATAAAGGGATTTCCCTTTCTGCGCAGTTTATGTACAGCTTGGGTGGCTATGCTTATGATCGTTTTTATTCATATTTGATGAATAACGGTAAAGTTGGAGCCGATAACTGGCATACAGACATCAGAAACCGTTGGCAGAAGCCCGGGGATATTACCGACGTGCCTAGGCTAAGCAACGGCCAGGATACCAATGTTGCATCAATTTCTTCTCGTTTTATTACGAAGAGCGATTATTTGGCCCTTAACAACTTGAGGCTGGGATACACATTACCTAAGAGCCTTACCGACAAGCTTTCTATAAGAAAACTGCAGGTTTGGGTTTCAGGTGACAATTTGTGGTTTATGTCTGAGCGCAAAGGGTTTAATCCGGTTACTTCGGAGAGCGGTTTGTCATCGGTTTACCGATATTCACCGCTTAGCACAATAACAGGAGGATTAAAGGTGAATTTTTAATTGAGAACAAAGATGAAAAGAGTATATAAAATTTTATCCTATACAGCATTGGCTTTAACACTGTTTCAGTCTTGTGCCGATGATTATTTGGAGACTGAACCAACCCGCTTTATCACAAAGGATCGTCTTGACGAATCTATTAAATACAAGCCGGATTTGCTTGATGGTACAGTTGCCGGGCTTTATTCGTTGATGGTGCAGGCGTTTACAGGCGGGACTCAGGCACATGAGGACTTTGGCCAAAAGGCTTATGACATTTACATGGACATGCTTTGCGGAGATATGGAACTGGCTAATGACAATTTCAATAAATACATTGGCATTGACAGAATGACTAGTACCTTGGATAATACAAGTACCCGCAATTACATGCCTTGGCGTTACTATTACCGAATTATTTTCAATGCCAATATCGTAATTGACGCTTCATTGAATAAGGACGGCGAACCGAAGTCTGAAGATGTATATTCGAATTTGGGGCAGGCTCAGGCCATGCGAGCATATGCGTATTATTACTTGGCTAATTTGTTTGCGAATGAATACGACCCGGCAAAAAAAATACTTCCGATTTATAAGAACGTTACAGACAAGTCGGTTGGCTTGTCTACTACACAGGAAGTCTACGATTTGATTCTAAGCGATTTGGAAGGTGCCAAAAAGTATCTTAAGAATTTTGACAGAGGTTCGGCTGCGGCGAATAAAAATGCAATAAATCTTGATGTGGTAAACGGTATGTTAGCTTATGTATATAGTACTGTTGGGCGTTATGATGATGCGGTAAAAGCCGCTGATGCTGTAATTGCGACAGGAAAATATGAGATATTGCCAATGGATGAGCTGACAACAAACGGATTTAACAATGTAGCGACTGAATCATGGATCTGGGGCTTTGATTTGACAGTGGGTACTGGGCTTGGTTTGGTCTCTTGGTGGGGACAGGTTGATTATTTTACCTATAGTTATGCTTTTGTTGGAGATTACAAAACAATGGATGAAGGACTTTATGAAAGCATGAGGTCTACCGACAAGAGGAGAAAGCAGTTTGTTGCTAAGGATGGGGATTATTTGCCGATTTATAAGTTCTATGATCCAAGAAGGATTCCTCAGAAGCAACGTGAAATTACTTGTGATTACGTATTTATGCGCATAGAGGAAATGTATCTATTAAAAGCCGAAGCGGCGGCTAAGGGCGGAGCTGATCAAATGGCAAGAGAGGCACTTATGGAGCTTGTTTCAAAACGGGATACAGACCCAGCTTATGTGTCGGCTTTGTCAGATAAAAAGCTGAAAGACGAGATATACAAGCAGCTGAGAATAGAGATGTGGGGTGAAGGCAAGAGTTACTTAGCTATGAAGCGAAACAAGGCTACGATTACTAGAAAAGGAAGAAGATACGAAAATGGTTCTTTCTCCTATAATGATGACAGGCTGACTTTCGTCATTCCTAGAAACGAAATTCAGAACAACCCGAATATTGATTAATCGGATTGAAGAAAAGTTTAGGTAGGGATGTCAGCAAAGACATCCTTACCAAATTTGCTTGAGTGGTATCAGTAATTCTTTGGATTTTTTTTTGAAAATGTCAGCGAAATTACTTTGAGATGTGAAGAAGGGTTAAGGCAAATTTGACACTTGATGGGAAAGTGTCGTCGTTAACCATGCAAATGAACGCTCAACTTGCCATCTATTTTGTTGGGGGACAAACCCCTTATTCTCACTTGGTGGTGCTTGTGTTGTGTCAACATTCCAACCGAATATTTTTGCGGATTCTGCAAAAATTCCTCCGTATGCTTTATCTCCTCTTATGACTTCTAAACGGTTGCTTTCTGAGTGAATCATTGG
>JAKSBZ010000312.1 GCA_022360875.1 Cytophagales bacterium
CCAAGGAATGAAACCTTTGTGACGGACAGCACCTAATAGTGTGCCGCTTTCCAACCAATAAGTGAGGTTATGTTCGCGGCAAACATCATCGAAAATTTTAAGTTGACGAAGTAAAATTCGCTGTAATTTTTCGTGATCAGTTCCTGGCAAATTACGTTCATCTGGATATTTTTGTTGATAATCTTTCATCGTTTTATTTTTTTATATTCACGCCAAGACGATTAAATCAACACTAAATTTCTAGATATTAATGACGTATAAAGCCTTAAAGACACTGCATTTCTATCAATTTCTTGTAAACGCCCCCTTGTAAAATTAACCCTTCATGTGTTCCTTCCTCGCATATCTGTCCGTCTTTAACCACAACGATATGGTCCGCATGCTGAATAGTGCTCAGCCGGTGAGCGATTACCAAAGTGGTTCGTCCCTTCATCAGGGTAGTTAGCGCTTCCTGCACGAGTTTCTCCGAATAAGAGTCCAGAGCAGAAGTAGCCTCGTCCAGGATTAGAATTTCCGGATTCTTGAGCACGGCGCGGGCAATGCTCAGACGCTGGCGCTGACCTCCTGACAGCTTGGATCCACGCTCTCCGATAACAGTATCAAAACCATTTTCCAGCTCCTGAATAAACTCGTTAGCATTCGCAATTTCAGCCGCGCGCCTCACCTGTTCCAGCGTTGCGCTCTTAATACCGAAAGCGATATTGTTGAATACGGTATCATTAAACAAAATAGACTCCTGCGTTACAATCCCCATGTGATCGCGAAGCGACTCCAGCTTGTATTCCGTAAGCGCGCGCCCGTCAATCTTGACAGCACCCTCCACCGGGTCGTAAAAACGAGGCACCAAATCAGCCAGGGTCGACTTGCCGCCGCCCGAAGGCCCAACCAGTGCTACCGTTTTTCCTTTCGGAACTTTCAGGTTGATGTTTTTCAACACCATTTCCTCTTCGTACGAAAAGCTGACATTTTCAAACTCAATACCCTGCTCAAAAGAAGCAAGCTCCTTTGCTCCGTTTTTGCTGACTACTTTGTTCTCCACATCAAGCACTTCAAACATTCGTTCAGCTCCGGCAATTCCTTTCTGGATACTGGCAATGGCTTTAGAAATATTTTTGGCCGGCGGCAGCACCTGCGAGAAAATGGCGATAAAAGTAATAAACTGCGAGCCTGTCAGCTCAGAGTTCTGCGAGTTAAGAATCTGATCACCTCCGTAAAGCACAATCCCGAGAATTACCAGCACACCCAAAAATTCCGACAACGGGCTAGCCAGGTCTCTTCTTTTGGCAATCGACACCGTTACCTTTCTCAGCGCCTTTCCTTCATTGTCGAAGCGATTCATGACAAAATCCTTGGCATTAAACGCATTCACTACACGCAACCCCCCGAGCACTTCCTCCAGGGTAGTTGTAAGCTTACCGGCCAGCGTCTGCGACTTCCGCGCCCGCTTTTTCAAACGGTTGGCAATGCCGGAAATGACTCCTCCGGAAAGCGGAAGCACCATCAGAGCCATCAAAGTCAGTCCCGGAGAAATGTTGACCATTGCAATGAAATAGGTAACAATCATGATTGGCTCGCGAAGAATCAATGTCATAGAGTTCTTCATAGATGATAGCACTTCCCCCATATCGGTTGTCATGCGCGCAATTAGATCCCCTTTTCTTTCATTGGAAAAATAGCCGATATGCAATGAGGTTATTTTGTCAAAAAAGGAGCGCTGCAGGCTGTAGTTCATGTTGGCGTACACCTTGGCCAGAATCACATCCGACAAATACTTAAACAGAGCCGAGAGAAGAGTCGAAGCAAAAATGATGACGCAGACATACATCAGCGCCGCAAACTTTCCATCATTGTCAATAAAATGAAGAAGGTAATAGTAGAATACATTTTTAAAATACGAAAACTCCAGAGCAAATTCCGGGAGCTTAGTCACCCGCTCGATCGTCTCTTCCTGATCAAAAAGCAGCGAAAGCACAGGCATCAGCAATGCCAGGCGAAAAACGCTGAAAAAAGTATAAGGAATCGTCGTAGCCAAGTATTGTAGGACGGTTCGCCCCAACGGACGCACATACTGCAGTAACCGTAAATATATTTTCATGATTGATTCTTGTAAACAGTCCCCTGAGGGTCAACAGAGGAACGCGTGTTCTTTTGATATGTGCACAAAAAACCGACATTATTCGCAAAGAATCAATTTCTCATTCATATTTTAAAACGTGTGCGGTTGTGTTTTGCGAAATTTGTTTTACAAAAAAAGCTCCTGATTGACTTAAGTCGTTTTTAAACCGACTCGAAAAATTGACCGCATCCCAAACTACAATCAAGCTTATCTCATTCCCATACTTTGGCTCCGGCGCATCCAATTTACCAAAGACCCAAAGTACTGACTTCTTTCGCCGCAGACGTATTCAATACCATGCGCAATTAACCTGGGACAAACGTTCGGAGCATTAAACAAACTGGACGCTAAACCCTCGTTTTATAGTCCTTCTGCCTCGCCGATAAGTTCGGCCAGATCCTTAACATCCACCTCGTCTTCTTTATTGAAATGCTTTACCCCGTCCAAAAGCATTGTCTTGCAGAACGGACAAGCTGAGGCTATGGTTTTCGCTCCCGTTTTCAGCGCCTCTTCGGAGCGCTCGGTGTTGATGTCTTTGCTGCCATTCTCGGGCTCCTTAAACATCTGCGCTCCTCCAGCGCCGCAGCACAAACCTCTGGTCCTGCTCCGCTTCATTTCCGACAAATCCGCCTCCAATGTCTTCAGTAACTCACGGGGTTCATCGTAGATGCCGTTGGCTCGTCCCAGATAGCATGAATCGTGATAAGTGATCTTTCGGTCTTTAAACTGGCCAGCATTTTCAAGCTTGAGTCTGCCCTCGTCAATTAGCTGACGAAGCAGAACCGAGTGGTGTATCACTTCATAATTCCCTCCAAGTTCGGGATATTCGTTCTTCAGCACATTAAAGCAGTGCGGGCACGCTGTTACTATTTTTTTTATACTGTAACCGTTCAGTATCTGAATATTTGCCGCGGCTTGCATCTGAAATAAAAACTCATTGCCTGCACGTCGAGCAGGATCACCCGTGCAAGCCTCCTCCGGACCGAGCACGGCAAACTTGACACCGGCCTTATTTAGCAATTTCACCATCATCTTAGTGACTCGCTTGTACTTTTCATCATAAGAACCGGCGCATCCCACCCAGAAAAGCACCTCAGCCGTCTCACCCTTTGCCGCCAGCTCGGCAACAGTAGGCACATTGTATATATCGTTTCCCATTGGCATTAATTTCAAAAATCAATAAAACAAAGTTCAAATTCGTCTCTAAACCACCTCCTCCGAAAGCTTGATCCGTAAATCAAGCGTTTTCCTCTTCGCCTTCTCCCCGCAGACCGCCAGCCCAGTTAAACCGGTCCGAAGGCGGAAATTTCCACGGCGAAAAGCTTGTCTCGATGTTGGAAAACATCATGTTCCACTCAGCTGGCGAAGCCGACTCTTCCATAGCCATGTAGCGGCGGAGCTGCAGAATAATTGACAGCGGATCAAGATTTATCGGACAGGCTTCAGTGCAGGCGTTGCAGGTCGTGCAGGCATTCAATTCTTCAGCAGAGATATAATCACCCAAAAGCGACTTGCCGTCTTCAGCTTCAAGCCCTTTGGCCTTCCGTCTTCCCGCTTCCTCCAGCCTGTCGCGCGTATCCATCAGAATCTTGCGGGGAGAAAGTTTTTTCCCCGTCAAATTTGCCGGACATTCGGAAGTGCACCGGCCGCATTCTGTGCAGGTGTAAGCATCCAGCAGATTTTTCCAGCTCAGATCCTGAACATCCCTGGCTCCCAGCCGCGGAATTTCCTGCGGTGCTTCCTGCTGCGCGACACTCTGTCCCAGCATGGACTGCACTTCAGCTGTCACCTCCGGCATGTTGTCCATCTTTCCTTTGGGCGCAAGTCTGGAGAAGTAAGCGGCGGGAAAAGCCAGCGCGATATGCAAATGCTTGGAATAGGTTATATAAAGAGCAAAACCCAGGATTCCTATAATGTGAAACCACCAGCAAGCCCGCTCTACAATAATCAGCGAGAGTGTACTCAGGTTATCGAGCATAGGCGCCAATAAGCTGCTCACATAAATAACTCCGGTATCCGGATAGCCAGGCACTTGCCGGCTTTGCAGCACCTGGTCGCTGGCGTCCATTGCCAATATGGCAACCATCAGCGCAGCTTCAATCAGCAATATCAGCGCGGCGTCAAGCCTGGGCCATCCACGCATCTCGCTTTTCCAGAATCGGCGAACGTGCATAATCTCTCTTCTAGCCAAAAACACCATACAGGACAGCAACACCAAAAGCGCCAGCCCTTCAAAAAAATTGATCATGACGGTATAAGACCCGCCGAGAAATCCCGTAAAAATGCGATGACTCCCCACAATGCCGTCAATGACAATCTCAAGCACTTCAATATTGATAAGCAGAAAGCCCGCGTAAATAAAAAAATGGAAAATAGCCGGAGCGGGACGCTTAAACATCTTCCGCTGCCCCAAAGCCACCAGCAGCATATTCCTAAGCCGCAGCTTTTTCTGATCTTTCCGTTCTTCGGGCCTTCCCATCAGCACGTTCTGCCGTATTCTGCGAATGCGCATGGCAACTCCAAAGGAAATCCCTCCCAGCGCAGCCAAAAAAATGAGTTGTTGCAGGTATTCCATAGCTTGTCTTTTAAGATATTCGCTGTTGTCTACTTTTTTTGAAAAAAACCAAACTTCCCTTCAGCCAGTCAGCCACTTACATCGCCTCAGACTGCTCTGCCACTAGTTTGCGCGCCTTTTCCCGTCTAATTTTTTCTTCCCAGTTCTTGTAAATTGAAAAATATAAATTACCTTTGCAATCCTGTTAGACGGTGATGTAGCTCAGTTGGTAGAGCATCGGACTGAAAATCCGTGAGTCGGTGGTTCGAGCCCACTCATCACCACAAGAG
>JAKSBZ010000411.1 GCA_022360875.1 Cytophagales bacterium
GCCCCAGTTGTGCTAAAACATTTTGGGCAAACGAAAAAGTAACAAACACAATGCCTTTATGTGATTGTGGTAAAGTACTGAAACCAGATTTTATATTTTTCGGAGAAGGAATACCCGAGTTAGCATATAAAAAATCTGTAGAAGCAGCACAAAAGGCCGATGTAGTAATAATAATTGGATCAACAGGCGAAGTATATCCGGCAGCTAATATTCCTCAAATAGCAAAACAAAAAGGGGCAAGTATTATCGAAATAAATCCAGAAAAATCGCTATTTACAGATTCGTTAACCGATGTGTTTTTGCAAGGAAAAGCATCGGAAATAATGCAAGAAATATTAATTGGGATAAATAATAAATTATGATTAATTTTAGACTAGAAGATTCGGAATATATTGAGCTTATAAAATTACTTAAAGTAACTAATATATGCGGTAGTGGAGGCGAAGCAAAACATCTTGTCGATGAGCAAATGGTAAAGGTAAATGGTAAGTTGGAAACACGAAAAAGGGCAAAACTTAGAGTAGGAGATAAGGTGGAGATATTTGATCAGATAATAATAATCGAGTAAAATAAAATTTATGGCATTTATTGATTTAGCAAAACAACGGTATTCTGCACGAAAATATCAGGATAAACCAGTAGAAAAAGAACTGTTATTACAGGTTTTGGAAGCTGGACGCATTGCTCCATCGGCAAAAAATAAACAACCTTGGCATTTTGTAGTAATTACCAACGAAGAAATTTTATCTGACATAAGTGATTGCTATGCTCGCAATTGGTTAAAAACAGCAAAGTGCATTATTGTTGTTTGTGGCGATCATCACCAGGCTTGGCGTCGTGCCGACGGAAAAAGTCATACCGATGTAGATGTGGCCATTGCAATTGATCATATGACCCTTGCGGCAACCGATTTGGGTTTGGCAACTTGTTGGATTTGTAAGTTTGATGTGATTAAATGTGCCGAGACACTTGATTTACCCGAAGGTGTAGAACCCATTGCCTTAATTCCGGTTGGCTATCCTGCCGATAATGAGAATTGTAAACAACAAGCAAAATTGCGTAAGTCAATAAAAGAAATTGTACATTGGGATAAGTTTTATTATAAGCCTTTTAAGCGATAAGAAATAGATTAAAAAAAGCTTGCCTTACAAGGACAAGCTTTTTTTATGTTTTTTA
>JAKSBZ010000313.1 GCA_022360875.1 Cytophagales bacterium
ACTTAGGCACATTTTGGTGTCAAGATTCATTCCAGAGTTGTGTCTACAACCCCAATCATCATGCATATCAATACTGTAAATCAACATCCCTTAATTAGCAACAAATATAAAAAGTGATATCAACGAGGCACCTATGTAGTGTGTTGAATACTATGAAAACCACTAGCTGCGGGGGTTCATTAGAAAAAATATGATGACTAATGTTTCGAAGAGAGAGCAGAACTTGGAAAGTTTAGGAATGGAGATGGGACTTGATGCGAGTGGCGCTAACTTTCCATTAGGAAATTGTTGTGACGACAAAAGAAGAGATAATAGATACATGGCACTGTCAAAGATGGCAATGTTGAAATTGGTTTGAAGCCATGAAGGTAGCATGAAGCTGAGAAGGTAGCTTAAGTACCCACGTGGGAAAGACTAAGAAAGGGCTACAAAGAGGTCATCAAAGGGTGATGAAGGGATGAGGTAAAGGCGTACATAAGAGCATGATAGTGACAAAGGGGCCAATTCAATAGCTACCCTGAATCTGTCAAGATACTTTTTGTGGAACTGAAAGGTCCCAAAGAATGTGATGGATGAAGAAAAAGCAGGAGGTAATAGAAGTGAAGGTTTGGGCTTGAGCTATAAAAGCAGAGCGCCTCTGACATTCTTCAACTTGCTCTAACCGCCCAAGCATAGACCCAAAGGAACAACGAAGTCTGAGCGTACTTTTTGATCTTGATTCTGACGACTATCTTTGATTACGATATTTTGACAATACTATTAATGGATGAAGCAAAGCAAGCAGAGTTGTGAAGGCCATCCCCAATGTCATTTTGATTAGAATGAGGAATGGAGAGATTGTGGAGATCATGTCTATAGGGACTACATCCATCAAAGAGTTTGGAGGACAAGGGTTTGTGGCTGTAAAAAGGGTCAACTCCAAGATCACAAAACGATTATGTTGACTTTGGGGACACATTAACGTTGATTGACATGAGGCAACTATTTTAGGAGGAGGATACAATCAACTAGGAACCGGTGGTGGAGGAGCCATAGGAATTTGCAAAC
>JAKSBZ010000170.1 GCA_022360875.1 Cytophagales bacterium
AATTTCAATTCCACGATGGTGCGAGTGAAGGCCGTCCGACGACGGCTAAAAACCGGGGCTAATATACTCATCAGCCCCGGTTTATCAAAAGGAAAAGCTGTATTCTGTCGTCAGGCGGCAGTAATACGATTTTATGCGGAGTACGACAACCATTCTGAACAGCTCTGCAAGAGCCTTTTTTCTTTATTCTTAAACAAGATGTCAATGAACTTATGCGCGCTGGATGGAGCCCGACGACTCAAAGGAAGTTGCTGACCTCCATGCGCTCTTTTCCGACTACCTGTTTGTCAAGCCAGCGCTCGTTCCGGCTTTTAAATATAATCAAACTGTCGGATTCCTCATTCATTATCTTCTTGGCTTTCGTCACGAGCTCCTTGAGCTTTACTTCAGTGATTTCTCCTTCAAAAACAGAATTTTGAATCCAGTTCAAATAACCGCGGCACAGCTTGAGCATCTTGCCCACGCGTTTTTCGCCGATATCGTACACTAGTATTACATACATTGCTTTGTAAGTTTGCGGGTTACCACCAAGCTTTAAAGGGCTCGTAAGGCTCGATTTCCAGAATATGTTTAGACAGTTTATAACACTCCAGTTTCACCAAATGTCCGTAGCTCACTTTTTTCTTCAGCCTCCGGTGCTGAATGGTTTCTTTCAGCTTTTCATCCCAAAGGCGCGCAAAAACTTTTTTCCCGCTTTCTTTTAGCAAACAACTGTTTACCTTTTTGTCAAAGTCCTTGGCTTTGATCATTCGGGTGTTGAGCGCCCTGAAAATCAGCCGGTCGACAAGAAGAGGCTTGAAGATTTCCGCCAGATCAAGCGCCAGGGAAAAGCGTCTCGTTCCGGGCTCGTGCAAATAGCTGATTGTTGGATTCAGCTGGGTGTGGTAAATCATGTCGAGGCAATGCGTGTAGCACATCATGTTTCCGAAGGAAATCAGCGCGTTAACTTCGTTCTGGGGCGGCTGCTTGCTTCGGCCGTTCATCGAAAAATGATCGAGCACAAGGTCAAATCCCTCATAGTATGCCTGCCGGATGTTTCCTTCAATGCCCATCAGCGTGGGCACGTCCGCACAGGACGGAATGCTTTCGCGCAGCTGTTCGATTTTCTCCAGAGCAAAAGACAAATCCTTGCCCCGGTTGTCGTAGTACTTCAGGTTTTTGAGCATGTTGAAAGAAGCTCCTTCAATAAACGCGCGCGCAACGGCCATTCTTTGGGAATTGCGCGCGTAATGCATCGTCTGGGCAATATGCACCTTTCCCGCCTGCAAATACTCTTTCGGGTAGAAGGTACCCGTATAGTGTTCGTAGTAGTCGAAAAAATGCACGGTAATCTGTTGTTTGCCCAAAAAGTTGTAAAGAGCGCTGTTGGCGTCCAGGCTTCCGAAACAGTACAGGTTCTTGATTCCTTCCACGGGAAGGTATTTGGCCTGCGCGGCATTGCCGTTTTCGTCCACCGGCACAAACTTCAGCGTGTTGTCTTTCCGGCTTAGCCGTCCGGGGTTGAACAGGTAGTAGTTTTTCTTCATAAATTTTGAATAAGCAGCTGTTAAAAAATATCAGGCATTTCAAGTTTGCGCTAACCCGGCTTGCGTGCACATAAGGCTGTTTTGAATTAGGGCGAAGTCTTTAATCCGTTTAAAAATCCTCTTTCCTGAAAGGCTCCATATACTCCTGATGAAAATCCATAAAGTCAATCAGCCCGTCAAAATGCCTGTCTGTCCATTCCCTGCTGACAAAAGTCGGCAAGTTTTCCAGATAGTCGTGGTAGGAGTTGTAAAGCCAGTCGGTGGGCTGGTCCGAAAATCCGTGATGAACGGGGTTGTTGTGCACATAGGCAACGGCGCTTTTAAAGTATGAAAAGTCCTCAATGGTCTTTCGCTTGAAATTGGGAATAAAAAGGCTTCCCTTCCGACCGGTTTGTTTGTTGAGCGCCTGCGTGTAGGCACTGAACAGCAAGGCAAACTGCCGGCTTATCAGCTGAGAAACAGAAAGGCTGCCAGCATCTGTTTTTCTTTTCTTCATGTGTTCGGCGGCCTTTACAACCGTTTTTTCAGGATGAAACTGAACGACTAAATGAATATGATTGGGCATCAGACAATACGCAAAGGTTTTTGCAATCGGAAAAATATACTGCTGGTATTTTTTTAAAAAATACCGGTAATTTTCTTCTGACCGGAACAGGTTTTCATCACCGTTGGCATGGGTGTAAATGTGGTATACTTTTCCTGGGAGCAAATGCGGCTTCTCATTCATTTGTCAGCATACTTTTTTTCGATTTGCCCAATTTTTAAACCACCTTTCGCTAAACTCTCCGAAGGTTTCAAACCTTTGGAGAGTGGGCTGCGTTTTTCCTCATTCCTCTCCGCACCAGCAAAAGTCGAAATACGAGCAGCTCCGGCACTTGCTTTTCGGCAGCTTTTCCGGACAGCTCTTCCGCAACAGCAGCGTCTCGATTTCCTTCAGCCATTTTTCGATTTGTTTGCGGTCGCCGCTTTCCAACTGCACGGGTTCTGTTTCCCGAAGCAGCGGATATTCCAGAACGGCTGTCGGATTTTCAATGCCCATTTGCTCCAGCAGATACAAGTAATATTTCACCTGCGCGATGTGCGCCTTTTCCTTTTTGTTGGACTTTTTGATTTCGTGCACCACACGGTTTTTAGCATCGTAATGGTCGATTTTCGCCACACCTATATCCAGTTCCTTGTACTTCTTAGCGCGCTGCGCATAGCTGTGCTCGTGCGCCAGCTTGCCCTCCAGCACCAAGTCGGAATTGTGCTCCATTGTTACGCCGTTGGCGTGGAGCCAAAGCTTCCGGCGGCAGATCAGGTAATAGTTGAGGTAAGTGGGAATGATGGGTTTCATAGGCTTCTAGTTGAAAAATCATCATTTTTTTTGTATCCGTAGCCAGAAACATAGTCTAATTCTCTTGCAATAAGAATATTTAGTTTTTCGTTTTTTAGAGTTTTTGATTGATAAGGATAAATGGTTACCAACAGTTGGCTTGCTTCAATATATGCCT
>JAKSBZ010000049.1 GCA_022360875.1 Cytophagales bacterium
GACCGGCGGCATGGCTTTCGAAGCCATGAACCACGCGGGGGTTTCCAATTCCAATCTGCTGATTATCCTGAACGACAACTGCATGTCGATTGACCCGAATGTTGGAGCGCTTAAAGACTACCTGACAGACATTACCACTTCGCGCACTTACAACAAAGTGAAAGACGAAATCTGGAATGCGCTGGGCAGAGTGAGCAAGATAGGGGTAAACGTCAAGGACGTAATGAGTAAAATCGAGGCTTCCACAAAGTCTTTTCTGCTGAAAAACAGCAACCTGTTCGAATCGCTGAATCTCCGCTATTTCGGTCCCATAGACGGGCACGATGTCGACCACTTGGTGTCGGTGCTTCGGGACCTGAAACAAATCGAAGGTCCGAAAATACTACACATCGTCACAAAAAAAGGAAAAGGCTTCGAACTCGCTGAAAAAGACCAAACCAAGTGGCATGCTCCGGGCAAATTCGACAAAATGACCGGAGAAATCCATAAAACTGTTCCTGAAACGCCACAGCCGCCAAGATACCAGGATGTGTTCGGAAACACCATGGTAGAGCTTGCCAAACAGAATGACAAAATAATGGGCGTAACGCCTGCCATGCCTTCAGGCTGTTCGCTGAACATCATGATGAAAGCCATGCCCGACCGCGCCTTCGACGTGGGAATCGCCGAACAGCACGCAGTTACATTTTCGGCCGGACTGGCTTCACAGGGACTTGTCCCTTTCTGCAATATTTACAGTACGTTCATGCAGCGCGCCTACGACCAGGTCATCCACGATGTGTGTCTGCAGAGACTAAACGTAGTCTTCTGTCTCGACCGAGGCGGACTTGTCGGCGCTGACGGCCCGACTCACCACGGAGCCTACGACCTGGCCTATATGCGCTCAATTCCGAATTTGACCGTCAGCGCGCCGATGGACGAAGAAGAACTTCGCAACCTGATGTACACCGCGCAGCTGCCGGACCAGGGGCCGTTCAGCATCCGCTATCCGAGAGGAAACGGCGTAATGCCAAACTGGAAAAAACCGCTTCGGGAACTGCCCGTCGGTCAGGGACGCACTATCCAGGAAGGAGAAGAAATCGCCATTCTGACTATCGGCACAGTCGGCAATTATGCCGCAGAAAGCTGCAGAGAGCTGGCCAAAGGCAGACTGAAGCCTGCGCACTACGACATGCGTTTTGTAAAGCCGCTGGACACAGCGCTTCTGCATGAAGTGTTCGGAAAGTTCAAGAAAATTGTTACTGTAGAGGACGCTTGCTTGCAGGGAGGTTTCGGCAGCGCAGTCCTGGAATTCATGGCCGACCACGGATACCATGCGCAAGTCAAACGCTTGGGCATTCCTGACCGGCTGATTGAGCACGGCACCCAAATGGAACTGCACAAAGAATGCGGTTATTCGCCGGAAGATATTTCGAACGCCGTAAGAGAACTTGTCTCTGCTCCTGAAACCATTTTTTCAGAATAATTTTTTTACAAGAAAAGAAAATCCATATTAATATAATCGGTCCTCGCAGGCACTTTGCACTGCAAAGTATGGACTTCACGTTTTTTTCTGCGCATATATTTTAATTCAGCTGTAATTCTTATTCTTTTTTGATAAAGAAATGAAGCATCAAAACATTTTTTACCAAGTAAAAGGAAAAGGAGAGCCCGTTCTCCTGCTCCACGGATATTGCGAAACTCACGTTATCTGGAACGAACTCGCCGAGGAACTCGCCAAGCATTATCAGGTTATCGAAGTTGACTTGCCCGGATTCGGCGACAGCCAATCAGCGGCGCTTCCGCAAAGCCTGGAAGAATGCGCAAAACAGCTTCACTCGCTGATGAAGGAGCTCAATTTGCATCCTGCTCTTGTAGTCGGCCATTCGCTGGGCGGATACATCACCCTGGAACTTATCCGTCAGTTTCCCGAATCGTTCCGCGGCTTTTGCCTGTTTCACTCAACTGCCTTCGAAGACTCGGAAGAGAAAAAAAACACCCGGAAACAAGCAATCCGCTTCGCCAAAGAAAACGGCGTTGATCCGCTGATGCCCACAATGATTCCCAACTTGTTTAGCCCGGACAACCGGAATACGCTTCGGAATACCGTAAACCAGCTGACCGAAATCGCAAAACAAACGCCGCTTGAAACTTTTGTCGCTTACAACCGGGCCATGATGAACCGGCGCGGCCTGAGCCAGGTTTACCGCGAATTCGCCGGCACAAAATTGCTGATCGCCGGCAAGCACGACCAGAGCGTATCCTACAAAGACAGTCTCAAGCAGAGCCAGAATCCCATTGACTTCGCAGTATTCGAACATTCAGCCCATATGGGCATGTTTGAGGAAAAACAAAAAGCAATAGAAACGCTCCTCAGTTTTTCAAAGAAAACTTTCGGTTAAAAAAATTCGATATGCGCCAAAAGCAAAGGACCGAAATAATCTTCGGTCCTTTGCTTTTGGCGTTTGTAATGCCTCCTAGAATTCAGAAAAAGCATCACAAGTGCCGGTTATTTCAACCGGCTGCGAACCCTCTCTGAAAGATTTTTAGCCAAAGTTCTATATTCGACAACTCAGGCAAGTTGTCATCCGGACGATCCAAATAGAAATAAGCCATTGCGCAAACACCATATCTTCAAATGTGACTTAAAAAAAACAACACGCATTCATCAAACAAAGCGCCTTAACCCACCGAAATAAATTTCTTCTAAAATAAAGAAAGCCTTCCACATGCTCAGCTAAAAGAAAATTTAGCCCGATTCGCTATAATGTTTAACATGCGCATTCCGTAAGGCAAGATTTTCGCAAAGTATGAAACAGCAAAATTAGCAACCTATACACAGTTTCTCGCACTACATTCATGCGTATTAAAAACCGCCAACTTTGGCTACGTCTTGAAAAGAATTAAATCTTGAGCAACAGCATTCAAAAACTTACACCACCCCAACAACGCAACCCTCCTATAGGTTTACCTTAGTGCAACAACAAGTCAAAAACTCTAAAGCGCAGCTTTTTGTCGAACCCCCTACGATAAAAGTTGTGCTTTTCTTTTTTTGCTTCCCTTAAAAAAAAACAACCACAACTTCAAAGAACCGCCAGGTCAGCGGTTCTTTGAAGTTTCTATTGCCTGCTTCTTCTTTAATTCCAGCCCGGATTCTGCTTCAGCTTTGGATTAAGCTCAATCTGGTGTGTTGGCAACGGAAACAAATAGTGCTTTTCTTCAAACACCCGATTCGAAGCTTTTTGATAAACAATATTTCCATCACTATCCAGCTTAAAATCAATGCTGCTCCAAGGCTCCTTCTCGTACTGAGTACCTGAGTATTTTACACCCTTAAGCGCCTGGGACATTTCCGTTTCGGCAGTCTTCCAACGGCGAAGATCATCTATCCTGTGCCCTTCCAAAAACAGTTCAATTGTACGCTCTCTGCGTATTTCTTCCTGCATATTCAATCCATTTGCCGCCGCAAATGCATTGGTTAGCGCAGGCATTCCCACCCGGGCTCTCAGTTTGTTGATTGACATATTCAGCTGTTCGTCGGTTACAGAACCGTTTCGCTCGTAAAGAGCCTCGGCATATATAAGCATAACCTCCGCCAAGCGGATAACCGGCGTATCCGGAGAGTATGGCTTTTTTATCTCCACCATCCCTTTTCTTCTGAAATATCCAGTAGTGGTTTCGTTTGTAAAAGAAACGCCATATATAAAGCCTCCACCGTCAGGATTATCCCACCTTCGCTGCATTTCATCAGGAAAAGTAACCCAGTATTTCGTTTTAGGAACGACCAAAATGTTGGTCATGCGCTTATCCCGGTTTTCATGCTCACTTGTAATCGTATTCCTTCCCTTAAACATTGGCGACTTGTCAATCGGCAGACCATCTGAACACAAAAACATATCAGCCAGCTTGCGGGTGGGACTCGGCAGATTATGTCCTCCTGGACTCCATGCAGGATGAAAATCTGCATCGTACCGACGAGCCAAAACATACTCTCGGTTCGCACTCTTGGTTATAAAAGCAGGATTGGACTGCAGCTTGTCCAAAATAAACATATAGCGATAACTCTCTTCGCCCAGGGCGTCTCTTTTGTCAAACAATTCAAAGCTCGGGCTTTTCAATACTTCAGCCGAAGCATTTACTGCTTCTTCCAGCAGTGCGTTTCCATCTTGTCCCCGGAATTTCCTCCAGGTTCCTTCAAAAAGCGCGACGCGGGCTTTAAAAGCATAGGCGGCTTCCTTAGATATTCTTCCCAGATTCTTACCCGATATATCAGCCTGCATCGGTATAGCTTCAATCGCGTCATTCAAATCCGAAAGAATCAAATTCACCACCTCTTCACGAGTATTTCTCGGGCCATATAGAATTTCCTTGTCATCCAGCGCCAGCGGGGCCTTCACAATAGGCACTCCGCCGAAATCCCTGAGCAAGTTGAAATAAGCAAAAGCCCGAAAAAAATGAGTTTCCCCTACATAGGTTTTTACCGCTTCTTTAAGCTTGTCATCAGCCTCTTGCGATTTTTCCAAAAGGTAGGAAGCAGAGCGAATTATATTATATGAACTATTCCAAAGTTCGCTGTTGGGCGAGGGGGTATAAGAACCGTCGCTAACAGGGCTTCCACCCCAGTTGGCCACCAAGTCCGACACATTCTCCCGCGAGTACAAAGTGTTAAAATTCGGAAGCCCATAGTAAAACCGATTGGAAAACAACTCGTAATGCTTCGCTTCAGTAAAAAAAGACTCCTCAATAATTTTATCCTTAGGATAAAGCTCCAAATCCTTTTCGCAAGAAGGAAATAAAAATAACGGAAAGAGAAATAACGTGAAATACTTTATTAAACTATGCATGATTCTCAACTTTACAAGGTAATATTAACTCCAAATGAATAGCTTCGAGGAAAAGGCGTGGTTTTAGGAGCAAAAGGGCTTTCCACATCAGATGCTCCCGGAATATTCGTGTAAATATCCCAAATATCCGTGCCTACAAAGTACAGACTGACCCGCTGCAAACCCACTTTACCCACAATAGCTTCCGGCAAACTATACCCCACTCTTAACGTCTTCATTCTTAGGTACGCATTGTTGTATAGCTTGTATGGCGCATCCGACATCAGGTTGTTATACACCTTTACAGCATCGTTATGGCTTGCCCTCGGATAGCGAGCTCCTGTATTTTCAGGCGTCCAGTTCTCTCCGTACTGATATTTCTTCACGGAATGCGCCCAGTGATTGAGCGGCCGATTGTTGTCGAAAACATACCACTCTGCGACACCTTGCAGCTGAGTACTTATACTAATCCCTTTCCATTCAACTCCCAGGTTAATCCCATACTGGAAATCAATACTGCTGTTCTGGGGATTGAACAAATCACCGGAGTCTTCAGTAGGATTTCCATTTTCATCCACCTTATAGGCTCGTTCTTCCAACACTCCGTCTCCGTCCAAATCAACGTAACGGGCGTCTCCCACACTCAGCTGATTAGGCAATCCGTTGGAAGTTTTCTTGAATTTCGCTTTGTATTCCTCCAGTTCCTTTTCATTTTGAATGATCCCGTCATATTTGTACACGTAATATGAGCCAACTGCATGTCCGTCCAAAAATTTATTCTCCTTGTATTTCGGAACCACCGCATCCTTCAGATCAATTATTTTGTCGTCTGAATTACTGAGATTGAAGCCGGCATAATACTTAAAATCGCCTATCTGGTCTTTATACTGCATGGTCAGTTCCCAACCCCAGGTTTGCAAATGAGCCCCGTTAATAGTCGGAGTCCTGATGCCAATCACGGCAGGATACTCTTTGGCAAAGAACATGTCCTTCGTATCCTTGACAAAGTAGTCGAAATTTGCACTCAGACGAGAATCCAGCACGGCAACATCCATCCCTATATTTTTTATATGCACGGTTTCCCATGTTCGATCCGGACTCGCCAGCTGATAAATTGAAGCATTCTGCGTTTTGGTAGGCGAATCCGAATTACCGAAAGGATATTGCCCACCTATATTAACTTGAGAAACAAAGTCATAACGGCCTACACTGGCCTGATTTCCCATCTGTCCATATGAAGCCCTAAGCTTCATAAAACTCAATATCTTTGAATCAATACCCTGCATGAACGGTTCGTTGGTGATATTCCATGCAGCCGAAATACCATAAAAAGGGGCCCACCGGTACCCCTTGGCAAAACGGGAAGAACCGTCATTTCGGTAGGTCGCTTCAATCAAATAACGGTCATCATAGTCGTAGGTGAAACGAGAATACAGTGAGCGCAAGGCCAAGTCTCTTTTTACTTCACTGTTAAACTGCTTATCGGCATCTCCTATTCCCATCGTCGGCAAAGCAGGGCTGATTAAGCCTCCCTCTCTCCTGGCGCGCACTCTTGTAGAATCAGACTCTTCATGTGAGTAACCGACCATCAGGCTAACATTGTGCTTTTCCTGAATAGTTTTTTTGTAGGTCGCATATACGTTGGCCACTACCTGGTTTTGCTTAACCAGATCGTGCCCGGCCTTTTGAATGTGATTTACTGTTCGAGAAAAATTTCCTCTCCAATCATATAGGTCATAAGCTGTTTGCGCCCACTGAAGGTCAAGCATGTCATAGTTCAAAGCCACTTCTCCCCTTATCACCAAATCTTTGATTGGAGTCAGATCGGCCCCCAACACCACCTTGGCCCGGTTATTAATTGCTGTCTTATCTCCTCCCTCCTTCAATGTTGCATAAGGGTTGCCGTACACGCCGTAATTATAATACTTGCCTTCGGGATTGTACACAGGAGCCCAAGGCATATGCATCCCAGCCCAATTCTGCGCATCATCATAATTAGTCGGCTCAGTTACTTTCTGGCGTTCAAAAGAAAGGTTAGTTCTTATCTTCAAATAATCCGTTAAGTCATAACTTACTTTAGACCTCATAAAAATCCTTTTATTATAATTTGTCCCTACGGACACCATCCCGTCCTGATCAACAAAACCCACTGACGCATAATAATTCATTTTATCTGTCTTGCCTGAAGCCGAAATATTATAATTTTTCATCAGCGCTCTTTGAAAAACGATATCCTGCCAGTCTTTGTGAGAATACACAAACAAAGCCCCCGTGTCGTCATACGGCCACGGAAAAGTATACTTGTAGTCATTTTTCTTGAGGTCATCAACCGTAATGTTATTGTCTCGAACGAAGTTCCAGCTGTCCGTAAACATATTCACCTTTTGACCATCATTTAAATACGCATTGTTATGAGTCTCTAAATATTTAATCAGATCAGTGGCTTCATAATTGAAATCCGGCTGGTTGTAAGTATAGCTCACAGAAGCATTGATTGTCGGCTTTATTGTCTGGCCTGTTTTTGTAGTTACAACGATCACCCCGCCGGCTGCTCTTGATCCATAAATAGCCGCCTGAGCATCTTTCAGCACGTTAATGCTTTCAATATCATCCGGGTTAATCTGATCCAGAGCTCCCGCATCAGTAGACGATTGAGGGATTCCGTCAACGACAATCAACACACCCGGATTGGCGCGGGATGTGGCTCCGCGTATGTTTATCTTCATTCCTGAGCCCGCAATCCGTCCCGCATTGCTGCGTGTAATTATCAAACCCGGCGCCACGCCTTGCAGCAACTGCGTGGTACTTGCAGAAGGACGGCTGGACAGCACATCCTTATCCACCACTGAAACCGCTCCGGTCAAGGATTTCTTTTTCACCTCACCGTAACCGATTACCACCAGTTCATCCAGTTGCTGCACATCGGCAGCCAGCCTAACGTTCACCACCGACTGATTGCCGACCAAGACTTCTTTGGTTTGGTAACCTATATAGCTGAACACCAAAACACTTGAACTTTTCGCATCAATCGAAAAAGCCCCGTCAACATCGGTCATTATCCCCTTAGAGGTACCTTTAATGTACACGTTTACCCCAACCAAAGGCTCTCCGGTTTCATCCACTACCTTCCCTTTCACCGGCTTATTCTCCTGCATCGGAACGGTTGCCCTTTTCGAATCGCGCTTTTCTTTTTTAAAAATTACAATAACCTCCCCCTTCAGCTTAAAATCAAGCTGAGTTTCAGCCAACACCTTTCGCAAAGCCTCCTTCAAATTGGCCTTTCCCAGATTTAAGCTAACTCTTAAATTTTCATCCAGATCATTTTTCTCATAAAAAAAGCCGTAGCCCGACTGTTTTTTCAAGTCTTTCAATACCTCAGCCAAACTCATGTTCTGGTAATTAACAGAAACCTTAACCTCTGTAAGACTACCGCCATAAGCAACTCCCTGAAGGCAAACAGCAAGAATAAAAACAATTAGATTTCTTGCATACCAACTCTGGCCCTTTGCTTTTAACAACAAAGGATAAAAAAGTACATCTCTTTTCATTAATTTTGATTTTAACTGTTAAACTTAGAGCGGATTCTCATTAGATCGCTCTTTAACATCACCCAGGGGAAGTTGCCGCTTCCTCTGGTATTATTTTCAGCCCAATTTAAAACTGGATATTCCGCTTCTTTGACACCCAGACCGTTCCGTCCATAATTTTGTAATTTAATTTTGTCCCTATTTTCAATATTTCGATGACCTTCGAAAGTTCCTCAAACCTTTCAAATTCCCCGTCAAACCTCCTAAACTCCGGAACCATTCCTTTGACTTTAAAGCGCACGTTATAACATCTGGACAGCTGTCTAAATATGCCCTCCAAAGTCTCGTTAGTAAAACGGAAAACACCGTCCTTCCACCTTATGTAATCCAGCGCGTTTACTTCCGCCACTTCTCCATAGGAAGCCTCTTTCTTCACCGACATTTGCTGATTCGGCTTCAACATAACAGTCTGACAAACTCTGCCCTTGGCATTTTTCACTTTAACTTGCACCGCGCCCTTCACCAAAGTAGTGCGGGCAGCAGGATCGTCTTCATAAGCTGCAATATTAAACTCTGTACCAAACACCTGCACATCCATCGAAGCCACAGACACGATAAACGGGCGCTGTTTGTCTTCATGCACATCAAAATAAGCCTCGCCCTTTAACGAAACTTTTCGCTCGAAACCATCAAACCGGTCTGCATAACGCAACTCTGTTTCCGAATTAAGCCAAACGGTTGTGCTATCCGGCAACAGCAAACGATACTGTTTTCCTTTAGGAACCACCAACCGGTGCCATCTGGGAGGCTCTTTTTTCATTTTCTCACCGGCAGTATAAACAAGCTCCTTCATGTTATTTCTGATATTTGCCGCAAGCCGGGCATTCTCCTCGCTTTCCAGATCCACCTCTCTTCCATCATCCAAAAAAAGCGATACATTCTCAGATTTTTCAATGACATTTTCAGAGACAATTGGCGGCCCATCATTTTTTTTTAGCCCTGCAGAAAAATACCATGTCCCTAAAACCATCAACGTAAATACCAAAACAGCGGCATGCTTTATCCGGTGCCTTGCCCAAAAACGTCTTTCAAGTTTACTGTCTTTGAGCAACGGCTCCAATTTCAACCAAGCGAGCTCCTTATACATTTGGTCTCGCTGTATTTTTTTCTCCGCTATGACATCCAGGTCAGCCAATTTTTCCGACAAATCCCTATTCCCCGGCGATTCTCTTTTCCAGCGCTCCAAAAATTCTCTATCACTTTTGCTCAGAGATCCTATAATACTTTTGAACAGCAAAAATGACAAATCAAATATATCTCTTGTCGATCTCATAATCCTTCCTTTATTCCTGATACAAGCCAATTTCAATAAAGGATAGTTTCATTAGTGTTTTATTTAAAATAAAATAATTTACCTTTTAAAAAAGGGGGTATTTTTATCATATTTACAACCGAATATATATTCAAACGCTTGCTTCTTTTATTGCAGTCCAGCGATTTTTTTATTTACCTGTATATCAAATTTTATCCTATCGCAAATGATAAGTAATAAGGAATTTGAATACTTCAAGAGAGGTGACAAAAAGATTTTTAAAAAAATCTTTGATGCTTTTTACAGCAGCTTGGTGTTTTTTGGAAGGAAATACTCCACCGAACCCGAACTGGCCGAAGACTGGGTCCAGGAGGTTTTCATTATGCTCTGGCAACGCCGGGAAACAATTACTTCTTTAACAACAATCAAAGCATATCTATACACCAGCATCCGGCACAAAGCCATCAATCACTACAAACACCAGCAACTCATTCACAAATACAAGGAAGAACACCTGCGCATAGATGCCGATGACAGCTTTTTTGAAAAGGCAATAATTGAGGAGGAAACCCACCGGCTGCTGTTCGAAGCCATTGAGAAACTGCCTGTCCACACCCGCCAGGTTTGCCGGCTTTCTCTGCAGGGAATCCAGAACACGCAAATCTCAGAAAGTCTTGACCTTAGTCTTCCGAATGTAAAATATCATAAAAAAAGAGCCGTAGAACTTTTAAAAGTATCGCTTAAAGAGCAACTGGCCGTATGGTATTTAGCCTATTCGTTTCTTCAGTAGCCGCAACAACTTTCACCTGGCTTTCAGTGAATTAGTAATAGATATATACAAACCCTTTGTAAACTGCTGTGCCAATATCCAGTACATAATAATAGGTGTCTGCGGGAAGCACTTTGGAACCAATGAATGAATCGGCCTGCGAAGTACCGTCCCACTCATTGGCATACCCCCTGGCCTCGTAAACTTTAAAACCCCATCGGTTGTATACAATCAAATGATTGTTCGGAAATTCTTCAATTTTCTTGATCACGAAACGGTCCTGCAGTCCGTCTGCATTAGGCGTAAACACCTCCGGAATCTTGATTCCTGTTCCGTCGGAAATTTCAATTACCACCCGAGCCTCTGATTCCATTCCGCTCAGGCGGCTGACCAGTTTATAGCGCAGCTCTGCTGTTCCGGAAAATCCTTCAGGCGCATGGTACTCCAGCCGTTTGGTTTGGGTATTGAACTTCGCCTCGCCAACGCTCGGATGGCTAAGAATCACCACAGAATCTCCTTCTTTTCCGGAATAAGGGCAAAAATCATTGGCAATTAGATTTACTTCCCCTGTCTCATCCGCATGAATTTCCAGTAAATCATCCTGAGCCCTAGGCGGTCTAAATGTACGCTCAAAATTCACAAATGCCGTATCCAAACAATTGCTTTCGTCCCGGGCCACAAGCATATACTGAGCAGAAAACTCCGGATTTGCCACAAAATCTTCCCCGAGAACAAAAGGAGTTTTTTTCTTTCCGTCATCCATCTCATACCAGCAAAACTCTAGCAAAGGCTTGTTGGCAACAACCTTAAAGGGACGCGCGTTCATTTCTCCGTACTCCATTTCCATATCCTCGGCACTCACTTCCGGAGCGGGCTTACGATGCACATCGATGGTCTTCACAAAGCTGGAATCATAGCTTTCCACTAAAAGCCTGTATGTACCTTTCGATAGATTTTTCACAATCGAATCGCTGCTGATTAAATGTTCTTCTGAGTCAAACCAGCTTATCTTTGCCCCTAAGGGAACTCCGTGCACTTCGGCTGTTGCTACCTCATTGCAGCTCCCATAAGAAAGCGCCGAAGGGATCTGCAGCTGACTGAAATCGCTCGGGTATCCAAACGCTCTAAGCAGCTCACAGCCGTTCGCATCTCTTACCAGCACTTGGTAGCGTCCCGGCGCCAATGTGTTCATGGGAAAAGGACTTCCAACGACCAAATTTTGCACAATTTCTCTTCCAAAAGAATCAATCACGGCCCTCACATACGGCGGGGTTCCTCCGCTGAACTCCAGCTTTTCGCTGGCAAAACCCAGCGCCTCTGGCTGATCGATCTTGAGCGTGTATTCAAAACGGCATCCTCCGGATGAACGAGCGAAAAAAGTATGCGATCCCGCTTCCAAACCAGAAAAAAGAGGTTCCGGCCTCCAGCTTATCGAATCACTGGAATACACAAACGAATGGCCGAGGTCCTCCATGCGCACCCTTCCGGTTGCCTCTCCGAAACAAGATAAACCCGTTTTTTCCTCCATATACCATTCCACAGGTTCCAAAGACTCAATAGCAAAAGAATGCACTGCCTGACAACCATGTTCATCCTGAGCCCAAACTTTTCCATTTCCCTCGGGCAAACCAAAAAACAAACCCGAACTTTGCCAGTGCTGTAAGTCTACAGAATACATACAGCTCCTTCGTTCGTCTTCTGCAGACACACTTACATAGCCCTCAGGAGAATCCTTACACGAATAATGTCCAATACTGTCCTGCAAAAGACTCAAAGAAGGCATAGGCCTTAAACGCACAGCAATTTGATCTTCACAGCCTTCGCCGTTTCTTGCGATAAACTCATGCATTCCGGCTTGCAGACTGTCAAATATAAACGAATAGGACCAGGCTCCGCTATTTCTGGAAAACTCAACATTTGGCTCGTCTGAAACAGCTCTCAACCGCACCAAACCGTTTTCTTCACCATCACAACCGTGCGCAACAGAATCCAGCGTCAACTCCAAAGGATCACTGCCCTCAAGAACTGCCCGTAAGCTGTCTGTACAGCCGTTACCATTTCTTATGCGCATAAGATAGCTTCCTTCAGAAAGCGAATCAAAAACATTTTCCAGTTGCCAACTCTGTTTATCCAGCGAATATTCAAGCTGCCCTGCGGCATCTGTCCCAATCCCAATCAATCCATTTGACAGACCGCATTTTGAGCGGACCAAACTGTCTGTCCACAGACGCATAGGCTGCGGCTGCGCGATGCCAGCATAAAGACTGTCAAGACATCCTTTACTGTCCTGAACATAATACATAAAGTTTCCCGCTTCAAGACTGTCAAACTGCCCGCCTGGCTTCCAATTTTTTTGTTCAGATGCAAATTGGTGTAGTCCAGACCCTCCTTCGGCTCGCAGCCAAACAGCTCCGCTGGCCCCGCCATTACAGAAAACATCCTGCAGACTATCCAAATGCAATTGTACAGCATCCGGAGATTCAACCACAGCGTATACGCTGTCCTTGCAATTCGCCGCATCACGTACATACACCCAATATGCCCCTGAAGACAGCATGCTAAACACCGGCGAATTACTCCAATTCTGCAGGTCTAAACTGTACTGTTCTCCGCCAGAGTCACTGACTGACGACGCAATTATCTGCCCGTCGCTTATCCCGGAACAGCTCACAGAATCACTTCGAATTAGCTGCAAATCAATGGAAGGAGGTGCATTAAGAACAGCTTCCGCACTGTCTGTACAGCCCGTTGAATTCCGGACATATAAACGGTAACTGCCCGAAGGGAGCTCTTGAAAATGGCCCGAGCTTTTCCAAAGCATTTTATCCAGGGAAAAAACAGCATCAGAAACCGCAGAAGAAACTCGAACCAGACCTCTTCCGCCGTTTAAACACGAAGGATGAACGAGAGAATCCAAAGCTATAACTGCAGAATCCAACTGAACGGTATGTACCTGAACTGTCTGACAACTGGAATCCGTATCAATGCGCCGCGCATGAACAAACAAATGCAACCTGCTCAGTGAATCAGCCTCGGAGGCTGACAACCCAAACCGTCCGGATGCAGAATCAAGAAGTTGCTGTTCCTCTCCCGAACCCGTAAATACCCGATAAACTGTGCCCGCCTCGGGCCTAATCTGAAGATTAGCATTTCCATAACACTGAGTCAAGGGAGACGACACCGTTATTTGGGGCGATTCAAGCAATTCAAAATCCGTTTGCCGTATTCCCAAAAGAAAAGAACAGGAATCAAAAGCGCTGATTCGAATGCGGTAAGCTCCCGGGACAATTCCGGAGACCACAAATTTCAACTGTTCTTTCCAAAGCGAATCTGAAGTGGGTTCCACCAAAGCTGTCCCCACGGATATGCTGTCGTTTCCCCCAGCGTCAAGCACTGCCGCGGTAAATGTTCCTCCGTAAAAATTCCTTTTCAAACCCAGCCTCAATGTATCGGCAATGCATGTCCGAGCATTCTGCAGCTCAAAATTCTGAACTGATCGAGAGGAAATATGAATCCGAAGACTGTCACGGCTTCTGGGGCAAACACCCTCGCAGTATTGCCCAAAATAAATATTATCAATGGCAAAATCATTACCCCCTCTGATCAGATTCTGATTGATAATAGCAATCTCAACGGTATCGTCTTCAGGGGCTTTCCAAAGCTCGTAAAATGATTCCCAGGAGCATGTGGTACCGCTTAACTGAATAGGCTGTGTAAGCGCTGAGTCTTTCACTGAAAACCGAAGAAGAGCCGGAGAATTCGGATTGACGGAAGCAAACCACGATTTAAACACATAGTTCTTCCCGCCGTCAACCGGAACCCGCGCATACCATACTCTCTCGTTCCATACTGGAGATCCGTTCAGGATCATCATATTGCCCCTGCTCCCGTCATGCTGCATACACGAATCAAAATAAAGATGGTGCTCAAGCGGATTGTCAGCTACAATGTAGTACCCTTCACGAAGAAGATCCCTGGCGCGTGTAACCACCTGATATTCGCTCTGAAAACCAGAATTCCCGCCATCAAAATCAGAATTAATTACCAGATTTTTCGACTGATTCAAATTATTCAGGTCACAATGCTCCCGATATTCAATACTGAACAAACCATTTGCAGCCAGAACAGCAGGCCAGGGAACTGTCAGCATGGTATCTCCATCCACATTGTCAAGCCTGGCTATCAGTTGCCGAGACTGTGCGGCATAAAATGAATAAGTATAATTGCCTCTCAAGCCCTGCAAAAAAACCACCGCATCCTCCCCCTCGCAAACCGCTGCATCAGCAGGCCAAATCTGTGTGTGGAGCGGCGTTTCCACTCCCACAAGAACCTTCTCAGATCGCACAATCTTACGGTAGCCAATCTCTGCCGTCCTTCTCGCCTTTACAAAATAATATTTCAACACAGGATCCTCGGAATGATTGGATTCACTGACAGAAAAGTACAGGCCCAAAGAGTCATAAAGTGCCGGTGAAGCAACTGGCTGATCCAACTGATTAAAAAGTTCGTACCGCACATCGCTCGAATCCTGAGGGTTCGGCACTCTAATAAGGAACTGCTGTTCGGAGCAGACTTGACCGGGAGTCACAACATGGAATTCATTAACCGTCTGCGCTAAAAGCCGCGCGCTCAGAATCATCAGAAAAGCCACACCAAAAGCTGTTCTGTGTACGGCTTTACCCGCCAAACTCAACTGCAGAATTTGCTCTATCATCACACGCTCCTTTCCTCTGCCTAATTATTATACGTGATTCAAGCGCTAAAAAGGTTTAAAATAGTTCATATTAACATTTCTTCTTTTTTTGAAAACAACATCCATACGAAATGACAGCTCATGCGAGCCTTTGTGGTAGACAGGTATGCGATTCAACGCCTTTTCAAACGTATACATTACACGTATATGCTCGTTAAATGCAAATTGAAGGGGGAATGCAACGGCTGGCTGATTTCTGTAAAGAAAACCAAACCAAAAAGTTTTTCTAAAAATCAGTGACGCGCCAAAATCGATTGCCGGAGCAGTGGCCTGAGCCAAACGCACAACCGCCGAAGGCAACACTTGCCAAGCGGCATTTACTGTCAGCAACCCTCCTGTGTGAAAATAAAAATGCAGATTGTCAAACCGCACCACCTGGTTTTCCAAATCATACAGCACCTGGCGCTGCTCAAGCACCCGAGGAACAGAAAATCCGACATAAAAACTTTCATTGTAAGCTGCGGCGCCCAACGCTATATTCATACGCCACAAGGAACGGGGATTGGTTTTGAGCAAATGATCCAAGGAGGAGGAATATACACGAAGCCCAACAATATTGATACGGTGCTGCCTAAAAAACCATTTCATTCCCAGAGAAAATCTCCAGCTATCGCTGATTCTCAAATGATACGCGCTCAGCCAGCCGAAATCAACCGTTTTGACAGGCCCTGCCTGGTCGTAGGCCGCCTGCACGCCAAGCCCCAAATTGTAAGAGGGAAAATATGTGGAAAAAACACTCAATGCTGTAACCGGCTCTCCTTCAACATCGCTCCACTGGCTTTTGTGTGAAGTCAGCCACAATGTCTCCTGTGTCTGGCCGGAAAAAGCCGGATTAATAAGGACAGGAGTCGTTGCCGACTGGGCAAAGTAAGCCTCCTGCTGCGCTGACAATGCCAAACACTGCATCAGCAGCAGCCCTAACAAACTTATCCTTTTCTTTATCCCTGCCAACAAACCCATAGCTTTCTCTGAATATTGACCGGCCGGCCGATTTTGCATGTTTATGCAAAGACTCCCTCCTGTCAAAAAAGCTCTTCCCTGCACCTGCAACAAATACAGTTAAAGAAAACAAACATATCTTACTTTTACTCGCAGGTTTGGTTGAGGGTGCATCAAGCCATAAGTTTCCCGCTTTTTTATTAGCAAAGTCACTGAATGTCCTGAATAAGTACTGCTAGTGCAAATTTAGATTCCATTCTCAGAACAACTGTCAAGTACAACCTCTTCAATTCTGACACCCTTCTGCTGGCACTAAACTAAACAAGACAAAAAAAACCGTTTGATTTCTCAAACGGCTTTCTATTTTCTGTTTCTTCTAATTTTATCCTAAATAAGGCTTCAAAGCTTTGCTTCTGGAAGTATGTCTCAGTCTGCGGATCGCTTTTTCCTTAATCTGACGCACGCGCTCACGGGTCAAATTAAACTTCTCTCCGATTTCCTCCAGCGTCATGGCGTGCTCGCCGTTCAAGCCAAAATACAGGGAAATCACGTCCGCCTCGCGCTGGGTCAGCGTAGACAGCGCCCGCTGCACTTCGCGGCGCAACGAGTCATTCATCAGCTCCTGGTCCGGTTTTTCTTCCGTGTCGTTTTCCAAAACGTCCAACAAGCTGTTTTCCTCTCCTTGCACAAACGGCGCGTCCATTGATACATGGCGGCCCGAAATCTTCATCGTGTCCACAACTTCCGAGGTAGTCACTTCAAGCACTTCAGCCAGCTCGTCCGGAGACGGCTCTCTCTCGTACTTTTGCTCCAGCTCCGAAAAAGTCTTCGATATTTTATTCAACGATCCCACGCGGTTAAGCGGCAAACGCACAATTCGGGACTGCTCGGCCAAAGCCTGCAGAATTGACTGACGAATCCACCAAACGGCATAGGAGATAAACTTAAATCCCCGGGTTTCGTCAAAACGCTGCGCGGCCTTTATTAAGCCCAGATTACCTTCGTTAATCAAATCCCCCAAAGAAAGCCCCTGGTTTTGATACTGCTTGGCCACCGACACTACAAAGCGCAGATTGGCTTTCGTCAGTTTCTCAAGTGCCATCTGGTCTCCTTCACGAATCCGCTTGGCCAACTCGACTTCCTCATCCGGAGTCAACAGATCGACTTTACCGATTTCCTGAAGATACTTATCTAATGATTGGCTTTCTCGGTTGGTGATTTGCTTACTAATCTTGAGCTGTCTCATTCGATATTTTTTGTTTTAATATTGTTCCAAAGATAAACATGAACCGGAAAAGTACAAAACTTTAAATCACCTGTAAGATTCCAGGTGATTTAAAATAAACAATTCCCGACAAGTAACATCGGTCACTTCCCTTTTCCTGTCATCGCAATAGTAACGTCGCTTCCAAAACTAAATTTTGCTGCATAGGCAAAATTCTAAAAAGAAAGATTATTTACGAATCCTTGCGGCGTCTATTAGGGCGTTCACGTTCTTTATAGCCTTCAGGTTTCGGCAACAACACTTTTCTTGAAAGTTTTACCTTACCTGTCTTTTGGTCGATATCCACCAGCTTCACGGTTACTTCTTCGCCTACTTCAAGCACGCCTTCCATATTCTCCAGACGCTCCCACTTGATTTCGGAAATATGCAGCAAACCGTCTTTGTTCGGCATAAACTCAACAAAAGCACCGAAAGGCATAATCGATTTTACCTTGCCGACATACACTTCGCCGATCTCAGGAACAGCCACAATGCTCTTCACCCAGTTCACTGCCCGGTCCATCGAATCTTTATTGGTAGCAAAGATATTCACCACGCCGCCTTTTTCCACTTCTTCGATAACGATGGTAGTTTCAGTCTCCTTCTGGATTTCCTGAACCACTTTACCGCCCGGCCCGATCAGTGCACCGATCATGTCGCGCTCGATAGTCATGGTTGAAACGCGAGGCGCGTTCTGCTTGTAATCCTCACGAGGCTGCTCGATAGTTTTCGCCATTTCGCCCAGGATGTGCTCACGGCCTTCTTTAGCCTGCATCAACGCTTTCTCCAGTACTTCATAAGACAAACCGTCGATCTTGATGTCCATCTGGCAAGCCGTAATACCTTTGGTTGTACCCGTCACTTTAAAATCCATGTCGCCCAGGTGATCTTCGTCTCCCAGAATGTCTGAAAGCACGGCATAACGGCCTGTTTCGCTGTCAGAAATCATTCCCATGGCAATACCTGATACCGGAGCCTTAACAGGAATACCGGCATCCATCAGCGCCAGGCATCCGCCGCATACTGTCGCCATAGAAGACGATCCGTTCGATTCCAGAATATCCGAAACGATGCGAATTGTGTATGGGTTTTCTTCCTGCTCAGCTGGAACAACCGCCTTCAGCGCGCGAAGCGCCAGGTTTCCGTGCCCAACCTCGCGGCGTCCAGGGCCTCTGTTCGGTTTTACTTCGCCTGTAGAAAAACCAGGGAAGTTGTAGTGAAGCATCAGACGCGACGAACCGGTTTTCATAGCCGTGTCAATCATCTGCTCATCAAGCTTTGTTCCCAGTGTTACTGTACAAAGCGACTGTGTTTCGCCGCGGGTAAAAATGGCTGATCCGTGCGGAGTAGGCAAATAATCCACTTCGCTCCAAATCGGACGAATTTCGTTCGGCTGGCGTCCGTCGATACGGATTCCTGAATCCAGTACGCTGTTTCGGGCAGCCTGCTTTTCGATTTTTGAAAAATACTTGTCAACCAGATCCAGGTCAACTTCGTGATCCTCAGGCAAAGAATCCAGGTACTCCGCTTTTACAGCGTAAACCGCTTCTTTTCTTTCGCTTTTCTTAACAATATGCTGGCTGAAAGCAGCATATACTTTATCATATAGCTTTTCGAACAACTCTTCTTTCAGCTGCTCGTCATCTGTCTCATGGCAATATTCTCTTTTCTCAACCCCAACAGCCTCTGCCAGTTCTTTCTGCGCGCGGCACTGGATCTTGATCGCATCGTGAGCAGTTTTAAGCGCTTCCAGCATCACCTGTTCAGGAACCTCTTTCATTTCGCCTTCCACCATCAAGATGTTCTCTTCGGTAGCGGCAACGATAAGCTCCAAATCAGCATTCTCTATCTGCTCAGGAGTCGGGTTGATCAGGAATTCTCCATCCAAACGGATTACCCGCACTTCCGAAATTGGCCCGTCGAACGGAATATCCGAAACTGCCAAAGCCGAAGATGCCGCCAAAGCCGCCAATGCATCTGGCTGCGCGTCTGGCTCGGCCGAAATCAGCTGAATAAAAATTTGTGTGTCGGCGTGGTAATCGCTCGGGAACAGCGGACGGATTGCCCGGTCCACCAAACGGCATACCAGTACTTCATAGTCAGAAAGGCGTCCTTCTCTTTTCAGGAAACCGCCTGGAATTCGGCCTGCGGAAGCAAATTTTTCTTGATAATCGACCGACAAAGGAAGGAAGTCAACGCCTTCCATTGCTTCTTTTTTAGAAACTACAGTAGCCAACAACATGGTGTCGCCCATACGGACAACCACAGAGCCATCAGCTTGCTTCGCCAATTTACCTGTTTCAATGGTAATGGTTCGACCATCAGCCAGCGTGATGGTTTTGTTTATAACATTCGGCAACATAGAAAAGTCTTTTTTTCGTTTTAAATAAGGTTGCGAAGCGACAAATTCAATAAGGATATAATAGGGATGGAAATAAGCAAAAAAGGGAATTCCAGCGAACCCCCTTTTTATAGGAAAAATATATTACTTTCTGATACCAAGTTCAGCAATAATCGCTCTATATCTTTCGATTTCGTTTTTCATTAGGTAATCCAACAATCTTCTTCTCTTACCTACCAGTCTCAAAAGTCCCAAACGAGTCGAGTGGTCTTTTTTGTTCTCTTTCAAGTGCTCAGTCAGGTGATTGATGCGGTAAGTGAACAGTGCGATCTGAGATTCCGCAGAACCTGTGTCTTTCACACTTTTCAACCGACCATGATTTTCGAACAACTCCGCTTTCTTCTCTTTCGTCAAATACATAGTTAGCCTAATTAATAGTTTAGATTAAATTTTACGAATCACAAAGGTAAAAAGATTATTCCTCACACACAATGCCTCTCTATTTTTTCTTTTTTACAAAATTGTATTTCTCCCTCATGCGGGCCGCAAACCGGCCCAGCGCCACTTTGTAATAATCGGTATCCAACAAGCGCGCGTCGCGGCTGGCCTGCCTAAGGAAAAACAGACCAATCGGAAGCAGCGCCAGATTCGCCAGCCAAACCCCGATCCAGGGAGAAATATCCCCGGCTTTTGCAAATTTTTCTCCCTGCGTGCTCAGTATATAATAGAATATATAAAAAACCACCGAAACCAGAATCGGCACGCCCATTCCGCCTTTTTTGATAATAGACCCCAACGGCGCGCCCACCAAAAACATCATCAGACAGGCAAAAGCCGCTGAATAGCGCTTCATGCGCTCTACCCGGAACTTGCTCCAGTTTTCCAACCTCGATTCCACAGCATTCTCATCCGACTTCACGGTCGAAAGCGTGATGCGGACTTTGCTCATCGCATCCCGATACAAAGCGTCTTCCCCCGACTTTGCCTTCAGCATCGAATCCACCCGGTGCAGCGACGCCTGAGCCTCAGCAAAAGAACGCTCATCCCAAGCCGCCTTTTCCCTCAGCTTCTTGTCCACCGAATCGAGCTTCCGGACAACCGGACGAACATCTTCTTTCTTTTTTTTCACCAAAGTATCCAGCAATCCACGCTCCTGCGCCTCCAGCCTGGCCATTTCCGCCTCCGAGCCCCCGCCAATCATTTCAGGCTGGTTTCTTCCTTCAAGCACATGCCGGGGAATGCTCACGCCGCTTCCTTTCGCGTCGTAGACGAAATACCGATTGTAATTTTTGTAAGCCGCATACCTGGCGTCCATGTATTTTCTTTCCAGCGAATCAATAGCGCGTGAAAGCTCAGGCAATGTTTGCACCTGACGAGAACCGCTGAAAAGATTTTCGTCGGTGCTCCCCAATTCAAACCCAGACAAATCGAACACCATGTCCAGCTCAGTGAAACCGTTCCGGCTCAGATAATTCTTGCTGCGTCCGCGCCTAACGTCCTCATCATACATATTCCCGTCAAATAGCTTGAGCTTTAGATACGCTCCGCCCAGAATTGTCTGCATGTGTCCCGAATCTGCCAGAATGACCGTTGTGTTCCCCCTTTGTTTTGAATGGTCGTAAATCATTACGTCTTTCAGACTGCCTCCTTCAAATTTTTTGGACACCTTGATCTGATAACCGCCAATATCCTGATAAAAAACCCCTTCAGGAATCTGCATGGCTGCTTTTTTCTGCTTCACATCGTAGAGCAAACTGAAGGCTCTTTTGTTGGCATGAGGAACTATAAATCCGTTGAAAAAGAAAACCAGAATCGTCAGCAAAAGCGAAAAAACAAACAGCGGACGAATCGCGCGAATCAGGCTGATACCTGAAGACTTGATTGCTGTCAGCTCAAAATGCTCCCCCAGACTGCCGAAAGTCATAAGCGAAGCCAGCAACACCGCAAGCGGAAAAGCCTGCGGCGAAAGAAAAACACTGATATAGGCAAACAGCTCCGTGATGACTGCAAAGCCAAGACCCTTCCCTACTATCTCGTCAAAATACCGAAGCATAAACTGCATAAGAAGGATAAACAGGGCGATAAAAAAAGTCAGCACAAAAGGGCCTAAATATGACTTGTAGATCAGCTTATCTAATTTCTTCATCAAAAAGTTTACTATTAATGATTTCGTGCGATATGTGTTTCCGAGCCGCAAAATAACTAAAATCTTCCGTTTAAAGGAGAATTCGGCTCAGGATTCCTTCGGCTCCTTATAAACAACGCTGCATTGCTCGAATTCTTGCCCTTTCTGTCTCCGGCCAACAAAGCCATTCAGCGTCCCCGACAGCCGGGAACAGAAAAGCAATATTTTTTTAAACTTCAAAATCAAACAGTTAAGCCCTTCCACGACGCTCAGGGGACTTTTTCTAGCCCTTCAGCTTGGATTTTCTAAAATATGCATCTACATTTGCAGTCCCGTTTGGCGAGGTAGCTCAGATGGTTAGAGCGTCGGATTCATAACCCGGAGGCCGCGGGTTCAACTCCCGCCCTCGCCACAAGTCATAACAATGCAGAATCCCGTCAGAAGCCTAAAAACTTATGACGGGATTTTTGCTTTCAGACCAAAGTCTTTAGCTCTTCTGCCAAGTCCTTCATTCCCTCGCTTCCTCCTTTTAGGATATAATGAACTCTTGAACTCCAGGCTTTTGAAGGCTTTTTGGGATCAATTACATACACAGGAGTACCCTCCGGAATATAATCACCAAGTCCGGCAGCCGGGTACACCTCCAGCGAGGTTCCCACCACAACAAACACATCAGCCGTTCCCGCTTCCTCGACAGCCTTTTCCATCATGGGCACCGGCTCGCCGAACCACACAATATTCGGGCGCAGCTTGCCGCCGTTAGGACACAGGTCATCCATTTTCAACTCCCATCCTTCTATCGGATACACTTCGCCGTCCAGCAAACTCCTGGATTCTCTCAGCGATCCATGCAGATGAACAACCTTCGAGCTCCCGGCCCGCTCATGCAAGTCGTCTACGTTTTGCGTTACCACCACCACTTCAAAGTGCTCCTCCAGCGCACTGATCAATTTATGCCCTTCATTAGGCGAAGCATCAAGCATGGCTTTCCGCCGCTCATTGTAAAAATTCTGCACAAGCTCAGGATTGCGCAGCCAGCCCATCGGGCTTGCCACCTCCATTACATCATGCCCTTCCCAAAGACCGTCAGCATCTCTGAAAGTCGGAATTCCGCTTTCGGCGCTTACGCCGGCTCCAGTTAGAACGACTATTTTCTTCATAGCATTACGAGTTTTTTTAAAATTTAAAGAAATTTGCCTTACCATAAAAATTTATGCGATACCGCATCCAAACGCACTTTTCACGCCTCCTCATACACATAAATTAAAACAAGAAAGACAAAGGCGAAAAGCTTTTCGCGCTCATTTTCCAAGAAAATATTGCAGCAGCGCAGTCTAAAAACATTGCAGAAAAAAAAATAGAAAAAAATATTCCACTCGTTTTCAAGCCCTTAAACCTTACACGCCAAAAAACTTGGTTTTCGGGTTTGGTAAAATGACCAAAAACCCCTAACATTGCAATCCCAAACGACGGCAACGCAGTTTCTGCAGGGCCCATAGCTCAGTTGGTTAGAGCATCTGACTCATAATCAGAGGGTCACAGGTTCGAGCCCTGTTGGGCCCACAATTAAAGCAACGCTCGGGCTCTTAGCTCAGTTGGTTCAGAGCACCTGCCTTACAAGCAGGGGGTCGCTGGTTCGAATCCAGCAGGGCCCACTAAAGCACTTCTTCGCGAAGTGCTTTTTTTTTGCTTATTTTTTCGTTTTCCTTTCCCAAACC
>JAKSBZ010000316.1 GCA_022360875.1 Cytophagales bacterium
CCCAGCCGATGTTTTCGTGAACGGCGGCCTTGCTGACTGCGCCCAAAGCCGTACCGACCAGGCCGATAAGCACATCGTTGTCAAGGACTTCCGCTTTTTTTCCAGCGCGCATTTTTCCGGCAAGTCCGGACATGCTTTCGCCCAGCAGCACGCTGACATATTTAGACCCTGAACCGGCCAGAGACGGAAGATTTTTCAGAGATTTGCTTTGTTTTCCCTGAATAAGGATACTGACAGGAGCGGATTCGTTTTCTTCAAGATCGGATGTTATTTGACCCAGTGTGGTCATTGAAGCATCAGAGTCAAAAGCCGGATCGTAGATGCCGATCTGTCGGATGCTCCGCTTGGCGAAAAACTGCAGATCCTGGACTTCAGAATATTTAACATATTTTCTGTCTTTTTCTTCTCCTTTTCCTTTTCCGACAATTTTCACATACAGCTTTCCTGTAGGGTTCATGCGGAAAAATTCCTGCACGTGGTAATAGACGATATGCTGAAGCTTCAGTTCTTCATCTTTATTATTGGGGTTAAAGGAAGCGATGCTGCGGTTCGCTAGTTCCTCCGGAGCTCCGACCACAAAGGTGCCTTCCATCGATGGGTCCATCTCGTAGAAGATCAACCCGCTGATATGGTCTTCGCTAGGGGCGGTTCGTCCCAGACCACCGGTTGCGTGAGTAAACTTGACGTCGTTTAACGGCATAATTTTCTATTTTGTTGTTAGATAAATAGGCTTGAATGATGGAATGAAAAATTGAAGTGAATTTTTCAAGGAGGGAGCCGGAGGCTGCCGCAGGCACTCATGTTCGGGAACAGGTCCCAAAAAAAGTGATGCATTTCCCGTCAGGGGGCAACGGACGACGGTACAAAAAGCTGAATGCAGACAGCCGTCCGGCTTTGTCTTTTCCTTAATTTTTCAATACACAATCATGCTCGCTCTACTGATTTTGGTTTTAAGTTCTATTCGTGTGTATGCTGTTATCCTGCGCTGGATTCTTGTACAAAAGTGCGGGCTAAAATCGGGCTTTACAAATCAGGATTTTATGATAAATCTGCTGGCCGATGTCATAGCCGAGGCGGGCTCTGTCATGCTCCGCCCCCCTTTTTAAGTCGGTTATTTTTAGGGATTTTTGTCTTGCCGCAAGGGCGGAATCAGTACTCAAAAAACTAAAACTATGTTCGATTACACTTACCGGCTTTTGAAGAAGGTGATAAAAAAAGAAATGTCAAATGCCCGTGTTGAGCTGTACAACAATCAGCTTAAACACTATGACGGAACCGAGATGGTTCACCCGGTTGTTCTGGTGGACTTCAAAAAAACGGATTACGATTTTTCAACGAAGAAGCCTAAAAACATTGAGACGGACTTTTCTCTGTTTATTGTTTCAAAAATGAGCGAAGACTCCAGCAGCAAGCACCTGGAGATGATGGACAGCATCAACACGCGCTTGTATGAGATCAATGAAACCGACACGTTTTCGGATACCTCTTATCACTACTCGACACTGCTGGGAGAAAAAAGCTCAGCAAAGGGCAGTCTGAAAAATGCGGGGGAAATTGTGGTCAGCAAGCTGTATTTCGACGGGGAAATCGACACGGCCAGAACCAAGGATTTTGCCTATGACAATCTTCGGATCAATGCGCTGAACTACAAGGCTATTATGCATTTTATCCCGAATCATAAGAAGGGGCACTTGGAATTCGGCAAGCCGGTTGAAACGCAGAAGGGCAGCAAGGTGAATATGGAATTGAAGTTTGTGGAAAATGCCGATAAAGGAAAATAATCTCAGCGCTGTTTTCTGAAACGGTTTTGGCTTTTTGAAAAAACACATGCTGCGGTTGGCAATCGAAAATCAACCGTTCCGGCGGTTAAGAGGCCAATTGAATCCAAAAATTCACGAAAAGAAATGCATAAGAAAAATGGATATATCTGAAGTAGTAACGCGGGATGAAATATTAAAGCGCAAAGAAAACGGTACTTTGTCCGATTTTTTTAATGCGCTGGGCAGCGCATCCATAAAAGCGATAGATTTTTCCGATATGGATCTGGAGCTCTTCCCAAAAAATTTGGGCAACAAAGAGACTTTGGAGTCAATTAATTTCAGCAAAAACAAGGCGGAAAAACTGCCCGGCGAGTGGTGGGGGTATAAAAAGCTGAAAACGCTGATTCTGTCTGAGCTTGTTTTGCCTGAAAAAACAGAAAAGTCTGAAGCGGTTTCGTTTTCAATTCCAAAAAAAATATTTGAATTGGGGCATTTGGAAATGCTTGACCTTTCGGGCAATAAGCTGAAGGCTCTTCCGGTGCAAATCAAACAATTGAAAGGATTGAAATCACTGATTTTATCAAAAAATCAGTTTAGTTCTATTCCCGATAGTTTATTTGGCTGTCAGGGTTTGGAAA
>JAKSBZ010000318.1 GCA_022360875.1 Cytophagales bacterium
CAACAATATCGCTTGTTTGCTCAGTTGTTTGTCCTCCGTATCCAACATTTCCATTAATACTTACCCGGTCGTTCAATAATTGAGTAGAAAGAGCCACTTCTACCTGATCTTCGGTAATTTCATCGCCAGGGCGATAGTTAACACCAATATCCCATTCATCGCTAATTTGCGACAACCAATTGGAAAGTTGGTTAGATAATAATTCGCTAGTAGTAACAGTTCCTAATCCTGTAGTACTAGCAGATGTGCTTAGGTTATCGGCCGATTGTTCTGGTAAAAAACTATTTAATACCAATAAGGATACAAATTGTTTATTTTGTTTTTCTTCGTTGTTTATAAGTGTTCTTACCAGTGTTTTTGTTTCTTCGTCGGCTGTGGGTAAATTAATACCAAAATTAATATTCGGATTGGTAAGTTTTTCGGATAAGAAGACCTGACACTCGATGGGAATTCTTTTCTTATAAAAATCGTTTGTATTATAGTAAGCAGAGTCGACTAAAGTTGAAAGTGATGTTTTTAAGTTGTAATTAGCTTGTATATCGAGGTTTGCATCGTAAGGATTACCATTCCAGATAACCGTTCCGCCTTGTTCTATTTTAAATCGTTTATTGATAACATTTTGTAAGGTAAATAGATAATCACCTTGTTCGATAACATATTCACCAAATATTTTAAAATTCTGATCTTCGTCCATTTCCATTTTTAGATTTCCACTTCCATTTCCGCGAATTATATCACCAATTTTCGAATCGAATATTAATTGGGCAGAGGCATCGGGAGTAAGTTCTAAATCGAAATTAAGATTAAATCCTGATTTATTTAGATTAATAATATCTGGTTCGTTTGATAAAATAGTATTTTTAGCATTAACAAAAGTAATAAAGCTAGTATTGTCAGCATCTTGAAAATGGGTTAATGGAATATTTATTTTTGTATCTTTTTCGGTGCTTCCAACAATATCTAAGTACGAATTTTTACTATTTCCGTGTACATTAATAATACCAGACATAAAAGCTGTTCCGTAAAATGCATTGTTGTCGATTCCTGTAGTGTTTAGGGCATGAATTTTATCCGAATTAATATCAAAATCG
>JAKSBZ010000236.1 GCA_022360875.1 Cytophagales bacterium
GTCTCTGTAGGAATCTCCTTATTGCTTGCCAGATCACGTATAAAATCATAGATAACCCCTCGCTCTCCTTGTCGCAGCTGCCCATCGGCCTTGCGAACGTAGAGTAGTGCCCTTAGATTGTCCGTATACTGATCAAATATCATAGTTAATGCCGCATACGGTGACGATTCGTATTTTTCGCGCAAAAACTTCTCAAGGTCACGAACAACCTCTCCGGTTTCGAGATCAACCGCACTTTGAACTTTTGAAAACTTGAACATCCTTTGAGCATTTCTCAAGTGGCAAAGCCCTTTAAACATTGAACTATCACCGTTGAATGAACAATACTGAACATCAACAGCTCTGGTCGTTTTCAATCCAGCAGCATCGATGTACTCAATTTCAATTGATGCTTCGCATGGTACAGCATCATCAAAATTCCAGTCGTCCCCTTCCCAAGCATCCTTGCCAGGTTCTCCATCATCATCATAGGAGAAAGTTACATTTACATTGATATCTTCAGATTCATCACGTGAATGGAAAAATTTCTCTTGTATAAACGGAATCACTGGAGGAAGCAATGCGCCACCGATTAAGATATAAGCAAGCGCGCGTCCAAAATCATCCGTGAATGTACCAAATCCGGCAAGCAATAAGAGCACTCCCAAAATCCACCGAACTGTTTCCATGTCACAATTATTTCGAGTTTGACAATGCCCAGAATATACGCATATTTTTAGGCATAGGAAGAACTCAGAGCTGATGGGATTAAGCTGTTTGCCCAACAACCGCCACTATGAACCTATCGAAATCACCGAACATATGAAGTTGGATATTCAGGGGGTGGTAACGTGGGTGGTTAGGAAGACGAGGTGAAGTACCTTTAAACCTACAACTCTTACATTTCAGCATTAATTTTAATTAAGGAGATAATAAATGGACATCACTGTTACAAACATTCAAATACTTCCCCAAGATACTCCAGCAGATACGCCGACACTTTATTGTGCAGATATACAGTTTAGTGAGAGTGATACTCGTTATTTTCGTAATGCATCAATACAGGTTCGATTTGATGCTGATGAAAATGCTACTATGAAAGAAGTTCAAGAAATTGCGCTCGCCAAAGCGAAAGATTTTCTTGAAGAATATTTGCCCAAATTTTAATCATTTTGGACAATTGGGTATAGTGCCATAAGACGTAACCCCAATAGGCTATTGTTTCTCAACCCTTTGGGATAATCACCTCAGTCCAATCAAAACCACCAGTGGTAAGCCCTCAACCAAGAAAAAGGAACGTTGTTCAGCAAACCAAATTATTAGCAACTACCTTCCATTCTCAAACACGCTGAAATTCAAAAACCCGGCGCTCAACCAGGCATAATCCAATCTCCCCCTTCCAACCTCCCGCAAAAACAAACGCCCGGACGGGGCCGGGCTTCTTATACATCTATTATTTTCCTTTTTTTGCTTTCCCCTTCTTTTCCTCTAACACCATTCGTTTGTAACCTTTTTTTAACTCCTTTTGAAGATCTGGTATTTTTCTTTCGATAGGCAAATCTTCAGGTGCCCTACCCGTATTTTGCATCACAATTTGTCTCACATCAGAACCCACATTGAAATGGGTATTTTCAAGTTCTCTCTGTCCCTTAACATTCTGACTTTTTATCCTTTCTTCAGTCTGCGTTATGCGAAATAAATTCGCTGCTAATTCAGTCCTACCCATGTATTCCATTATCTCTTTTGTAGGAATATCTCTTTTCTTTGCGAGTGTAACATTATACATATTATAAAGGCCTCGTATACCGGCATTCATAAAATAAGCATAATTTTCAACACCAGCCTTCTTGGCTGTTGACTGCAAGGTCTTGTTGCCTTCCCTTATTTCGTCACGAATCTGAATACGCTCAATCTCCTGCGAATTCTGTATATACACTTCAAATCTTCTGGTTTGCTCAGCAAAATATACTTGAGCAGCAGCAACAGGCGGTTTTTTATTATCTGCGTTCATCA
>JAKSBZ010000152.1 GCA_022360875.1 Cytophagales bacterium
GGCGATCATGTGACCTCAGACAAATATTACCGAAGCGTTCATGCGGTAACCGATCCTGCATTCGATATAGAAAGTTCGAGTGAATGGGTTTCGAGCGGAACAGTAACTCCAGGAGGAGCGCAAGATTTTAGTTACGAAACAGCCGTTCTTGACAATGACGGGAATATGCATGTCGTTTACCGGCAGCGTGCTGCAAATATTGGCATTCAGAGAGGCCTTTATTACAAAAGTATGGCCATTAGTTCTGCCAGCTGGGGAGATGGCTATGGCTTTCAATTAATGGCTCCGCCTGCTCCTTATAATATAAATAGCGCTTATCTGATTTTCTATCACCGCCTGTGGGTAGACCGGGCAAATAACGTCCATTTTAGTACGACTTTTTATGAAGGAGACAGCGGCGCGAACGGACTTTATCCGCGCATTGCCGGCTTTAGAGACGCAGGGACAGGTGACGGAGTGTGGAAAGAATCTTCGCGTCACCGATATTTAGAAAATATTCTGAACGGAAAGCAAGTTCAGCAGATTGATTTTTCAATTTCTGATCATATCCTGACAGATACAGTCGATTTGTCGGCAACAACCAATATTGCGGGTGCTGCAGTGGAATATGAACTGGTAAGCGGACCGGCGATACTTAACGGCAGCCAACTGAGTTTTACGGGAGCTGGAACAGTAACTGTAAAAGCAAAAAATAGTGGCACAGCCGCATACTATGCCGATGAATCTTTGGCAACTTTTCAAGTGTTTTTATCAAGTCCCGGGTTAACGCCCGAAGCGGACGCCTTTGTAAGAGATGGAACTTATGCCGACATTAATTTTGGTAAAGACACTTGGCTGCAAGTAAAGAAAGAAGGCCCTAGCTGGAATAGAAAATCTTTCTTCCGTTTCGATTTATCAGAATTTAATGAGCCAATTCTTAGCGCTAAACTTAAATTAGTGCCTATTGCCAATGGAACAGCGATTACTTCAACAGTCTTTAGGACAATGTTTGTTGCAGATGATTCATGGGAAGAAAACAGTTTAACATGGAATAATCAGCCAGCTATCGGAGCCGTGCTTGATTCGGTATTGGGAAGCACAAATGCAACGGAATGGGATATTACGGCCCAGGCAGAGATTGAAAGGCAGGGAGACGGCAAGTTGTCACTTGCTCTGGAATCGACGACTCCTGGAAGCCAAAATTGGATAGCCTATAATAGCCGGGAGGTTCAAAATGCATTCGTAAGGCCGGTGTTGATTGTGGTTTCAGGAACCCGCTTTGGAGATCTGTCCGCCTCGAAAGATGCGTATGTGCAAAACGGGGGCTCCGCAAACACAAACTATGGGTCGAGCAGCGTAATGGTTATAAAAAATGACGGGCCAGGATACAATCGGCAAACCTATTTGCAATTTGATCTTTCTTCCGTTGGCGATTCAATTGTCGATGCAAGGTTGAAACTGACTCGACAGGCGGCAGGAAATACCATTCAGAACACCACGATAGAAGCGCTTTTTGTAAGTGACGACAATTGGCAAGAAGCAGAATTGACTTGGAACAATAAACCGGATACGGAAGACGTCTTATACGCTCAGGACGGAGGATTAGAAAATCCAGAATGGGATATCAGTGCACAGGCGGAAATTGAGCGGAATGGGGATGGAGTAATTAGTATTCTTCTTCGTTCAACAGTAAGCGGTTCTGGCAGTTGGTTATCGTATGCCAGTAAAGAAAACAGCAACTACGCTGCCCGGCCGCGTCTGACTATTATTACAAGTACAGGAAATCAGAGCTCAGTTGCTCGAATATATAAAGAGCAAACCAAAGAAGATGAAATGAAATTGGATGAGAAACTTGCCGCTTATCCTAACCCAGTGAATGATCTCTTAATACTTGAGGGAGATTTAGAAGGATTTGATAAAGGTGCGGTTTATACCGCAAATGGAATTTTGGTAAAGCAGTTCACAATTGATTCCGAAAGAAAAAAAATATTGGACTGGACTTCTTTGGAAAATGGATTCTATCTATTGCGCCTGACTGGAGGAGATAAGAAAATGAAGGTAATAAGAGTTCATAAAAAATAGCGGATTGAACTTATAACTCTGCACAATAGAAGGATGACATTTTCATGATTAAAAAAGGTCAAGTTTATCAATGTTTTAGATTGAAAGCTTGACCCTTTTTACCATAAATTGCAGTCGTCACTTCCTGATCTGACAATTGTGAATTTCTGACAACAGATTTTGCTGATTTTTTAACTGCCAGAGCGTTTTTCCGGTCGTATAGTTTGGCAGAGACTGTTTTGGAATATGTGTCAATGCCTGTTTGCTGATAAATTCTTCCGACTCCTACAAATAAAATCAATTTATCCATCCAAATACGCTCGCGTATCATATCACCTCATACAAATACAGAAGGTTTTTTGACTCTTCTGAAGAGAACGAGCCGAGCTTTCGGACTTGGGGAATGTTGTTTAGATTGAACTGATAACGAGACAGGAGATATTTGCCGTTCATGCGTTTTATTTGGCCAAAGTCAAATTCAAGTTTTTGGATAGCGTATGTAGTCTCTTTGTTTTGTGGAAGCCCCAGCTCTGAGGAAAAGGCATAGCAGCGGCTTCCCCAGTCGTCAAAGTATTTTTTTTGAAGAGGATTTTTCTCTAATTCCTTTGCAATAATTTCCCGAAACTGGTGCTTATACTCCAGCGAATAATTATTCTGATAGCTGTCAAGCGTCTTCAGTCCGTTGTACTGTCCAATATTGGGAGAGAAACCTATGCAAAGGAAACGGTTTTTTTCTATGGAAGCAGGACCCAAGAATTGTTTTACCTGCGCGAATTGATTTCTTTGGTAATATTGCCGGAAAGTGGGATCTGCAATCTCCTTGTTTAAAACCAGCCGGGCATTTTGGACAAGCTCTTTGTTTTTCCAGAGGATTCCGCAGAAAATGATTCCTGTTAATCCCATTGCCAATGCCTTTTGGCGAGTCCTGGACCAATCGAGGGCATGGAGCAGGCTGGCAAACAAGGAAAGCCATAGAAACGGAAGCAAAAAGTAAAACCGGTCGGAGTTGAAGGTCTTGAGAAAAGGAACCGCTCTGGCGAAGAGGTTGACAAAGGCCGGGTTGAGGGCTGTCCAAAGGATAATGGCTGCTATTGCTCCGCTGAATAGAAAAACTTGGCCCGGGGCTTTTCTTTTGTAAACAGCAAGCAGGAGGAAGGCAGGTAAAATAAATACAGGAAATAAAGAACCCGCATGATAGTGGGTATATTTGACAGCATTTAACAGATTTTTGAGGACAGCTACGTAGGATACTACCGGCAAGGCCCATTCTGTACGATGGCTGACAGTTTTGCCCAAAAGCATGCTGTAGACTAAATTGAATTCAACGGCTAAATTTATTAGACAGATTCCCAACAGCGCCCCGAAATAGTGCCAGGCAATTTTTTTCTTTTTTTTAGAATACCAAAGCCCGATAAGAGTTAAAAACGGAATGAAAAAGGGAAGCGTAACGGGCAGAAATGAGAAAAAGGGAAAAGCGAAAAGAATAAACCAGTCACTGCGTTTGGCTTTTTTGTTTAGAATATTCAGACATGCATAAAGCAAAAACGGCTGGCCGGCAATTGAAATGCCGTATTGGATATGGTAATAGGAGAGAAAACCGAAACAGAGGGAAATAGCGAGGACAAGAAGCCGGTTGCTGCGGCATACATATTTTTCCAAAAAAAGAAACATGCCGATAAAGCCAACCAGATGAACGACATAGTGGTGGACAATGTAGGCGTAAGCGTCGGGAAGAAGCTTCAGGAAGACGAAGCTGATGTTAACTCCGCTGCGGAAAAACGAGCGGGGTATGCCGTTCATAATCTCAGGAAGCACGGAGCCAATTTGAAAACCGAAAAGGTCCGGATGGTTGAGCAAAAGCTTGAGGTAAATAAATTCCGAATCCAGGCTGTCGTGGATCAGCATGTAGGAGTCTTCCCCCAAGGATAGCCAAAAAAGATAAGGCAATGTCAATAAGACAAGGCCCGTAAGAAAATGGCCTCGGGCAATCGGTTTATTTTGCATAATTAAAAATTGTAAAAAATCTCCCCAACGGATCAAAAAAGCAGGGTGGCTTTGCTCAGCACTGCCTAGCGCTCTAGCAACTGATATTCTTTGCTGATGACAAGAAACTGATGATTCTTTTGAATCAGGGTCTTTTTGATGGATAGCAGGAGCAAACCAATAATGATGGTGCTGACTATGATAAGACTGGAAACCATGAGACTCGATATGATCGTGCTTGCCCAGCCTAATATTGCTTTGCGAGAAATGAACTTGGCATACAGGACATAGCCTGTAAAGCCCGCAAGAAGGAGAAACAATCCAACAAAGAGCCGGATAAGCGTGAACAGCATTTCTTCTGCGTATTCGATCAAGGAATACAAACCATGGAAGACCAGGCTTCTGTAGCTCATTTTGGACTGGCCATTAATGCGTTTCCTTCTGTCAAACCTGATTTTTCCTGACCGAAACCGCTGTTTGGATAAAAAGCTGGCATAATGAATAAAAGGCTGCTGGGCGATGCTGCGCAGGACAGCGGGGGAAATCATGGAGAAATTCCCGAAAGAGATTTCTTGGCCAGTAATTGTTCGGAAAAGTCTTTTATAGAAAAAATATCCGATCTTGAAAAGGCGGTTCTCCTGCCGCTTTCCTCTTTCGACAAATACAATGTCAAAGTCCTCAAGCTCGCTGAGTCGGAGTATTGCCGCCGGATTATCCTCGCCGTCGCTGTCCATGACAATGATTCCGTCTGTTGCGGCGGCTGAAGCATGCACAAATTGAAGGCCCTGGCGAATAGCCTCCTGGTGCCCCATGTTGTAGTTCAGCCGAAGGACATCCATGCTCAGGTTTGGCGAATGAAACGCATAATTCTTCAAAATTTCCGGCGTAGAATCGTTGGAAGCATCATCTACGACTACCAGATGATACTGGCAAGGGCATGCCTGCAAAACAATTTCGATTTCGTCTAAAAATCTGTGAATCACATTCTCCTCATTAAAGCATGGGGTAATAATTGTAAATCGTTGGCTCAAGTTGAATAGAATTTTGTCAAAAGGCACTAAGAAAGTGCAGCAAATAGATTACTATATAAAAAACATCCGTTAATGTAAATAATGAATATTAATACATATAACTGAATTCAATAAACAATATATTATCATCGGTAAATATACTTAATAAAGTAATTATATTCCTGCCTTTTTATTAATTATTACCACAGCGGCACTAAGATTCACGAGTTTCATCACATGCCTCGCCATGCTGTTTACCAGCTGGATCTTTCAATCAGAAAACCGAATAACTAAAAAAAGCCGCCCCGATAACACCTGCTTCAGAACGACTTTTTTTTAGTTATTTTATAATTTTCAAGCTCTTGCACATAACCGATGCCTGCCGAATTCCTGAGAGACTAGTCGCAGGCTCCTCCCAAAATATCGTTATGCGTATACACTATGCCGTTTCCATCGGCGTCTTTTCCTTTTATGTATGTCTGCTTTTTTGGAATATGCCGAAGCAGAAGATCTTTTATAACGCAAGGATCGACCTGGCCAACACCGGTCATATACAGTTCGCGTTCTATGCTCTGAACGGAATTAATAGCAGAGATATCCGAAAGTTCCGGTGCGTTTGTCAATTTAAGCGCACTTATTTTTTTTGGACTTAGCCCGTCTAAAGACGTTAGGCTCTTTAAATCATCAATTTGTACATTGGAAACTTTACTCAGGTTTTCAAGTCCGGAAAAATCTTTCAGGCTGTCACAATCAGAAACAAAAAAATAGGAATGAATAATCTGCAAACTATCCAGCCCTTCTAAAGAAGTTAGACGATCACAAGCAACCCCAAATTCATTAAACACCTTAAGATGATTTATTGGGGACAAATCGGTGATGTCTCCTTTAAGTATCAAAACTCCTTCAATATGTGTATAGCC
>JAKSBZ010000151.1 GCA_022360875.1 Cytophagales bacterium
CGACCGGCGGCAGGCCGAAGTCGCGGCGCATGGCGCGGCTCAGCCAAGGGCCGGGGTCGGTCTCGCGCGGCCAGACCCCTTCGTTGAGCCCACCCAGCACCAGCAGGCTTGGCTGCACCAGCCGCGCTTCGAGAGGACCGAGGATGGCGAGGCGCGGATGGCCGCCGTAGCTGGGCCGCACCACCTGCCCGGTCAGCAGGCCGGTGAAGAGCTCGGCATAGTCGCGCAGGGTGACGGGTAGGCGGGCGCTGCCTTTGGGGCGGCTGGCCTGCACCAGGTCGCCCAGGAAGAGCGCAAGCGCCTCCCCGGCCTCGCCGGCCCAGAGCCGCGTCTCGCCCGTTTCGCTGTCGGTGGCGCAAAGGGCCTCGGCCGCGGCGATGTGCCGGCGCAAGAGGCTGTCCAACTCGTCGCTGCCGCCGCTGCCCAGCGCCGCCAAGGGGCCGAGCCGCGCGTCCAGCTCGTCGAGCAGAGCCGTAAGCTCCTCCGCCTGGCGCGCGCTGAGGCCATCGTTTTCTTGCCTGTGGATCAGGGCGGCGCGCAGGCCGTCCAGGCCCGGCGCCGGGCGCGGGCCGCGCAGCAGCTTGGCTTCCAGCAAACGCACGCGGGAGAGCAGGGCGGTCCGTGCCATGCCGCAGCCGGCGAGCGGGTGCTTCAAGGCAGCCAAGACGGCGACCGGCGCGAAATCGCTCGCCAGCAGGTCGATCAGCAGGCGCAGCAGGGTCGCAGGCGGACTGGCCGCCAGGGGCTGGCCTGCCGAGTCGTCGATGCTCAGGCTCCAGCGCTTCAGCTCGCTCGCGACCCGTCGGGCGAGATCGCGGTCAGGCGTGACCAGGGCAGCAGTGCGGCCTGGCTGCTCCACCGCTTCGCGCAGCACCAGCGCGATGGCCAGCGCCTCCTCCTGCTCGCTCTTGGCGTCGATGCGCTTGAGCCCCTTGAGGGCGTCCGCCGTCTCCTCGGCGTCGAGCCTTTGGGTGCGGTCGCGCCAGCCTGCGGTGGCCTCCGCGGGCGCCAGGGCGAGATTGACGAAGGCCGCGCGCTGCGCCGGGCGTGCCTCGACCTTGCCCCACGGCCAGTCGGCCACCTCGTCGCGGGTCGTGCCGAGCTGGGCCAGCAACCGCGCCAAGCCATACTGGGGATGTTGCGGATCCTCGGCGATCAGCTCCCAGGTGGCCTCGTCGGCGTTGCGGTCGACACCGGGGAGGACCACCTCACCGGCGGGCAGGCCGGCGATCGTCTTCAGCAACGCCGCCGTCGCCGGGATGGAGCCGGTGGAGCCGGCAGCGATGATCGGTGTAGCCGGCGGGGCGGCCTGCCATTGCCGTGCCTGCGCCTCCAGCAGCAGCCGGCGCCGCTCGGCCGGTCCCACGGTCCCTTCCTCCGCTTGGATGGCGGGCCAGGCTTCTCCGGCGATGCCGAGAAAGCGCAGGGTGATCTGCCAGTGTTCGGCCAGACTGTCTGGCGCCAGGCGCTCCAGCTCGGCGAAGGACAGCCCCTCGGTATCGACCTGGTCGATCAGGCGCGCCAGTTCCCGCGCCAGTTCGACGGCCTGCGCGGGGCCGATGGCGGCGGTTTCGTCGTCGGGGCTTTGCCTCTGCGACCAGTCGAGCACCAGGCGGGTCAGCAGGAACTCGCGGCGCAGGGGCGGCGTGGCCGGTGGAATGCTGAGCTGCTCCGTCGCCGCGAGGCCGGGCTCCTCGCCCAAGGCCAGTTCCTCGTCGTCGACATCGCCGAGCGGGCGGATCTGCGGCAGAATGAGCGGCTGGCCCTCGCTGGCGCGCAGGAAGGCTTCGCGCAGGCTGCGACAGGCCCGCCGGGTCGGCAGCAGAACCAGGAGATCGGCACGGGGCAGGGGGTCGGGAAAGCGGGCGATCAGTCCTTCGGCCAGGGCGTCGAGGAAGGAGACGCCGGTCGGGATGTTGCCGATCTTGGCCG
>JAKSBZ010000295.1 GCA_022360875.1 Cytophagales bacterium
CCGAAATCATTTTCTGCTTGACTAATGCAATGCGCTCAAAATAGACTGAGCGGGTGGCGGGATAATACACTGACGGCGGAACAATCCGATAAGTCTGAACCACTGAACTTTTTCCTTCGTGCAGCCGCCTTTTGCTTCGCTTCCCGGCATACAAAAACATGTTTTTTCCGTTGCAAGCTTTAGACCTAAAAAATACACGCATTTAACACACACAGCCTTCGAACAGATTTTTTTTCAAACCGGGCCGCACAATCTGTCATGCGCATATCTCCCTTAATTGCACAATCCTCGACAACAGCTTCTTCAGGCTTACGGCAACCACCTTATCTTCGTCAGACATCTCCTTTCCGGCTTCGTGCACCCCTATAAAAAAATCACAATGGCCCATGTTATCCAAACCGTCCTGCTGAAAACCGTAAACCTCCAGGAATTTTCCGAAAACCCGCCTGCTCAACCCCTGGGTCAGGGCTTCCAGCTGGTCGTCATGAAAATTCATTACCGTGCGCTTTTCTTCCAGAGTATGGGCCGCTTTCATTCTCTGCCGGCATTCCTCAACCAAGGCCGGATACCACATATTTACTTCGCTCAATTCCTCGTTTATCTCCGGCAAAAGAGACTCTAATGGCAGCTGGTTTAAATTATGAGCCATAAAATCGCGCAGCAAATTATCCTGAGCCTTAAGAATATCCGATTCCTCGGTGGAAATTCTAATCACACTACCCTGACCATAAACGCTGTCTTTCATCTGCTCATAAAATGACTGTCCCGATTTCATCCCGTACATTTGCAAACTCCATAGATTTCCCTCCGGATACCCCTTCAGGCTCTGATACTCCTGCAGTAATTCGCGCATGTTTCTTTGCCAATAGCGCTTCACCCTGCCACTTTCCATCAGACTTTTTTCCAAAAATGCTTCAAAAAAATCCTGCCTTTCCCAAAGTTCCACCGGCACCCCTTCACCACGGTCCAAACAAAACTTCTCCAGCTCCTCTTTCATATGCTCTGTGGCCAGCAAAAACTGATTCACCATCCCCAAAAAATCCGTTCTCAGTTTTACAGAAAACGGTGTGTTTTCAATAGTAACACGGTCATCCCCGCTCTGGGCAATCACCGCGGCATTATGCATGTTCCAAATCAACTCCGTAAACACCTCAGGTTCCGTGGCCATTACCTTTTCCGGACCGACGTCCGCGTCAAACAGCGACCGGTAAACTCTGCTCAGAAACTCCTGCACCTTCTCACTTCTCTTAATGTTCGGGCCGGATCTATAGCCCAGGTACGGAGCCATGATTCTGTAAAACTCGCCCACATCCGGCAGCGCATACCGCTCAATACCCAGCCGTCTCATTTTAAAAGACTGGTCTTCACTCGAATGAAAATACGACCACTGATTCAGCGCTTTGCTCAAACGGATCGAGCTGGTTATTTCTTCCAAATTATATGTGCTCCGCGCCCTGGATTTTATATACAACTCGGAAGAAAATTTTTCCAAGTCTTCCAGCCGTTTCGAAAACACATCCTTCTCTTCATTGTCGAAACGCTGCAGGACAACAGCGACAGTGTCCGCCAGCGCGCTCCCCAGCACATGAAGGGCAAACGCGCTGCAATCGGCTGTCACGGCCAAAAAATCATCGGGATGCCCGCTCAGCTCCGGCACAGCCAGCTGCAGAAAATGAAGCACCCCGCCGCGGTCAGGCACCGCCAATGCCACATCAGGCCTTGCCAGCAAATTCACCGGCGCGGCTTTCCGGCGGAGTTTCCTGTTGCTTTCGTTTATGCGCTCAGGCGCAGCATAAAGCACTCTTTTTCTGTCCGGACTGTTTTCAAGCGCCAGGTCGCCGGCTTCAGAAACCTGCAGCGAAGGCAGCGCGCTCCATTCGGTTTTTTCACCTTCGTCCCGAAGCATTTCGCCTGTCCCCGGGCGTCTTGCGAATTCGCTCTTCCACGGCCGGAAAAAATCCTCACGGGAATCATAGGTTGTCCGGATGTTTTCCGGAAAATACAGCCAATTTTTCTTGCGCAAAACCGATTTCTCAAAGTAAATCCTCCGGGTAGCCGGATAATAATCCTCAGGCGGCACGACCCGATAAGTCTGGACTACACGGCCTTTGCCCGTACCATGCAGACGTCTCTTGCTCCGTACTTCCTGGCTTAGAAACATATTCCCACCGGTGCAAGCATCAGACCTAAGCGAAACCCAAACTCTTTGAATTTCACCGCAGCCGGAAAACCGGAACCAAAAGAACAGAATCCAGGCGATTTGCCATTCCATCCCCTATTCTTTCCAAAAAATTGATTATTTTTTGCTTTTCATTCGCCAAGGACAATAGCCAGCACCGAAGCGATGAAAATGCAACCATTTTTTAACGACAAATCCCGCATATGCACCGATGCCCCAACTGTTATAAAAGCCTGACTGATGAGTTCAGCTACTGCCCGCACTGCAGCCAGCAACAGCATCTTCCCCAGCTCAGCCTGAAACACATCTTCGCCGATTTCTTCGACACGCTCTTCAATCTGGAGCGAGGCTTCCTGCTGACTTTCCGCATGCTGCTGTTTAAACCCTCCGTTATGTTCAGGCGATATTTTTCTGGACAGCGCGTGCGCTATTCGTCGCCCATGCGTTTCTTCATACTGGCCGTGCTGCTTAGCTTACTGACATCCTTTGCCTTTCACCCGAAATGGAATTTTATGGAACAACGCCCAAAAAACACTACCGAATGGACGGATTCAATAGTCATCAATTTAGGCAAGGACGCAGACCAAATCACTAAAAGCAAAGCACTTAAACAGTGGATGAACGACTATTTAAAACCTATTCTTGAATTTTCTGAGAAAAACAGCCTGTACATCCAAATCGTCAATTTATTTCTTGTAGCAGGCATAGTTCACTTGATAGTAAGAAAGAAAAAACGCTACAACTAC
>JAKSBZ010000104.1 GCA_022360875.1 Cytophagales bacterium
CAGGTTTCCCTCTCCGACAGAAAAACCATTATGACCAGTCTGCTGGATACCCAGCCTCAACTCTCGACCATTCAGATGGCGGAACAGATCCGAACAGCACTGCGCTATCAGATTCTGGCTCCTTTGTCAGTCCGGCAGACTCCTGATGCGCCCTTACAGCTGAAAGCCTTTACCCTGTCTGTTGAGCTGGAAAAAATTTTGCTCCAGTCCTCCGAACAGGCCCGGCAGACTGGCCAATATAACCAGGAAGCCTTTCCAATAGAACCGGGGTTAACGGTCAAACTCCAGCAGAACCTGCCGGAACTGATCAGCCGCTCCAGCGCTCTGAATACTCCTGCCGTGTTACTGGTGACTCCCCAGCTTCGCCCCATGCTGGCCCGGTTTGCCCGACTTTCAGCAATCAGGGAATTAACGGTTCTCAGCCTGAGCGAAATTCCTGATGAGTACAGGATTGAGATTATCGGGCAGCTTGGGTGATATGGCCCCAGTCTGAATAAACAGACCAGGGCAGTCAAGAATTGCTGAAATGATCAGGCAGCAAAGAAGAGAATAACCATAGTGATCACCAGAACAGAGATCAGGAATGGCATCACCCATTTCAGGAAGCGGTCGTAAGGAATACGGGCCAGGGCCAGACCTGCCACCAGATGTCCGGCGGTTGGAGCAAATATATTGATCCAGCCGGAAGCCGACTGGTAAGCGGTAATCACCACATCACGGCCAACATTGGCGAAATCACCCAACGGCCCCATCAACGGCATGGAAACTGTGGCCAGACCGGAGGTAGATGGAATAAAGAATGACAGCACGATATGCACCAGGTAGGTCACCACAGCGAACACTCCGTTGGATTCCAGGCCGGTCACCATACCTTCTGCCCAGTTCAGAATGCTGTCGATAATCATGCCGTTTTCCATAACGACATAGATGCCACGGGCTACAGCTACAACCAGGGCTACACCGATCAGGTCCCGGGCACCATTGAGGAAGCTCTTGATAAAGTCGCCTTCGGGCATACGGTTGATCAAAGCCACAATGATGGCAGTGGTCAGGAACAGCGTGGACAGTGCCGCGAACCACCACCCCAGCGTTGGAACCGCCACAATCCCCATATCTTCCAGGGGCATCACCCCATAGATCATCACCAGGAAGGCACCAAAGAAGACGGCCATGGTCAGCTTTCTGCGGCCGGTAAACTCTTCAACCTTGCTTTCCCGGCTGAACTCATCATCAAAGGTGATATCAGCCAGCACCGAGTGGCTGTGATCAGCCTTAACCTTGGCGGCATAACGCATCACAAAGAAGATCGCTGCACCTTCCAGAATCACAAACATCAGAGCACGCAAACCGATGCCATCACCGATGGGAATACCGGCAAAACCGGATGCAATCCCGGTGGCAAACGGGTTGACCGTAGAAGCCAGAACACCAACACCGGAGCCCAGCAGAATCACACCGGCCGTCACCATCCGATCATAACCGGCTGCCGACATCACTGGCAGAATCAAGGCCCAGAAAGCCACTGTCTCCTCGGCCATACCATAGGTTGAACCGCCGATACCAAACAGCACCATCAAGATCGGGATCATCACCTGTTCACTGCCCCGGAACTGTTTCACCACTGAAGCCACACCGGCATCCAGGGCTCCGGTATTCATCATGACCCCAAGAAAACCACCGATTACCAGTACAAACAGAGCAACATCAACGGCATTGTGAAAACCCTGAATCGGGGCCATCAGAATATCGACGACTCCCTGGGGAGATGATTCCAGTTCAGTGAATGTACCCGGGATAGGCAACAGAGCTTCACCACCGGCATAATCAAGGGATTCTACGGCAGATATCGTCTGTCCTGTTTCGGCGGTTACATAGTCATATCGACCAGCAGGAAGAATCCAGGTTAGAAGAGCGATTATTGCAATAATGGCAAACAGTATGGTGTATACCGTTGGCATCTTGAATGCCTTTTTCTTAGGCGCGGTGTGCATTGCGGTGGAATCCACAAGAACCCCCTGGTCAATATTTATGTTGTGATTTGTTGATGTTGTTGCAGTGCAGATCGAGCTCAACCCCTAGGGGCTGCTGTGATTTTGGTTAGTTTTCTTCGTGGCTGATGTTATCAATCTGCACCAATACAGAGATGATGCAGATCAAAACCGGAAGGTTTTCACAGGATGTTACAGTAAATAGATCGCAGCATGCTCTGCTAATAATCAATAAGAGCAACTAATGGAAGGTCACACAAAAAAAGGAAAGGCCGCAGAGAGAACGGCCTTTCTTTCTATAAAACAGCTAAATCTGGCAGCTGCAAATCAAATCATCAGGCTGCCTGCTGCTGGGCAGGAGCATGCTCCCCTTTCTTCTCGGCGGCAATACAGGCTGCAGCAGTGAAGATAACGTCAGTAGAGCTGTTCAGGCCGGTCTCGGCAGAGTCCTGGATAACACCGATAATAAAGCCCACACCCACAACCTGCATGGCAATATCATTGGAGATACCGAACAGGGAGCAGGCCAGGGGGATCAGCAGCAG
>JAKSBZ010000303.1 GCA_022360875.1 Cytophagales bacterium
ACAAAGACTACAACTGGATGATGGATTTCACCGAGAAGATGCTTGAGAAGGTGGCAATGGATGTTCATGGCCAGACTGACGTGAAGCTTGGCGAAAACACCATCAGCTTTAAGCCTCCGTTCAAAAGAATTTCGATGTATGATGCGATCAAAGAACATACGGGGATCGATATTTCTGGCATGGATGAGGCGCAGCTTCGCGAAACCTGCGACCGCTTGGGCGTTGAGCACGACGAGTCAATGGGCAAAGGCAAGCTGATTGACGAGATCTTTGGCGAAAAGTGCGAGGCGAATTACATTCAGCCGACGTTCATTACCGATTATCCGGTTGAAATGTCTCCGCTGACCAAAAAGCACCGTTCTAAACCGGGATTAACCGAGCGTTTCGAATTGATGGTAAACGGTAAAGAAGTAGCCAACTCATATTCGGAACTAAACGATCCGGTGGATCAGCGCGAGCGTTTCGAAGAGCAGATGAGACTTGCAGAAAAAGGCGATGACGAAGCCATGTTTATTGATCAGGATTTTCTGCGTGCGCTGGAATACGGGATGCCTCCTACAGCCGGAATGGGTATTGGAATCGATCGTTTGACAATGATGATGACCGACAATGCATCTATCCAGGAAGTGTTGTTCTTCCCGCAGATGAAGCCGGAAAAAGTTGTAAAATATGCTTCGACGGAAGATTATCTTGCGGCGGGAGTGCGCGAAGAGCTTGTGCCGATACTGCAGAAGATGGGTATCTTGACGGTTGAGCAGCTGAAAGAGCAGGAGCTGAACAAGTTGTTCAATGATGTGTGCGGTATGCGCAAAAAGATGAAACTGAAAGAAGTTAAGAATCCGACTAAAGACGAAGTAGAGTCATGGTTGGTATAAATTATTGACTTATGATAAGCAGGCTTTTGCCTGCTTTTTTTGAATTTGTCTTGATGATGAAGACTGCTTGCTGTTCTGGTATTTAAGAATTAAGATTTCCGTTACTATGAAGAGAAAATGGCAATCGATTTTTTTATTAATGCTTCTGGCAAGCTGCCAGGATGTGAAGCTAAGACAGTATATGGTTAACGGGCAGCGAACCTACCAGATGAAATGCGCCAATTGCCATCAGTCCAACGGAAAGGGGCTGGGCAAGCTTTATCCTCCATTAAAAGATTCTGATTATCTGGTTCAGGAAAAGCTGGAGAATGTAATTTGCCAGATTAAAAACGGGGTACAGGGCGAGATGACTGTTAACGGGCAGGTGTATAACCATCCAATGCCAGCCAATAAGGATTTAAAGCTTCTCGAAATTGCCGAACTTGTCACTTTTGTGTACAACACCTGGGGCGATGGACAGGGAATTGTTACTGTAAAAAAAGTAGAGCAAGCGCTTAAGTCTTGCTCAATTTCAGAAACCCCATCCGTTACTGAATAAGCGCCTGCCACTCCTGATATCTTTTCGAAATCAATTCAGCGATTGCCGAGTAGTTTTCCCAGCTGTCATCCACATGGTAAATAGACGGAAGCTCTTTGGCCAGATTGTTCAGGTAGTCTTTGTGGAAAAGTCCGCTTGCATAATAATAGTAAGTGAACATGTTGCCCTTTTCACTGAAAAGCTCGTATCCCAGATATCCGTCCCATATTTCACTTAGGATTGTACATGGAAGTTCCCGTCTTTTGAAACGGTATATTTCAGTTGATGCTTCTTCTTCAAAAAAATCTGAATACAGCTCTTGTTCGATGATCCACCCCAGGTACATACCGATATGCACGTAAGCTTGTTCTATAGGAAGATGCTCAGGAAAGTTGCCTAAAAAATGGTTCTTAGCATTGTCGTAGATCGTCTTGTTGAGCTTGCTTTTTTTGGAAATGTCCGTTGCTGTCGTTTTCATACTCTTATATCTTTCCTGCAAAAAAATAGTAACCCGCGCAAGGTAAAAATATTTTTGAAAAACAGAATGAAAGAAAAATACGGTTCTTTTTAATGCGCAAAAAATAAATAGGAGAATCCTATGGCTGCTAGGATTCCGGCGGAATCAGCGAACAATCCGAGTGTAATGGCGTTGCGGGTACGGCGTATTTTTACCGCACCGAAATATAGAGCAACCACATAAAGCGTGGTTTCGGTAGAACCCTGCATTACGCCTGATACTCGGGCAATGAACGAATCGGGGCCGTAAGTTTCCATGGCGTCCACCATCATGCCTCTCGCGCCGCTGCCGCTCAGCGGTTTCATAAGCGCTGTAGGAAGCGCTTCGACAAAGTCTGTGTCCAGATTTACGGCAGCAAAAAAGGTTTTGACACCTTCAATGATCCAGTCCAGTGCTCCGCTGGCTCGGAAAACTCCGATGGCAACCAGCATGGCGATCAGATACGGGACGATGGTAATAGATATATTGAACGCTTCTTTTGCGCCTTCCACAAATTCTTCATACACATTGATTTTTTTCCGGACTCCAATAGCCAGAAAGCCGATGATAACGCTGAACAGGATAAAGTTGCTGGCAGAAGAAGAGATCAGAGCAATTTCGGAAGGGGCAAGCTGGCTGAAGAACCAGCTGATTCCGGCGATAAACAGCAAAACCGATCCCAGATAGGCGAGGATGGTTTTCTGAAAAAGGTTGATTTTCTGAGAAGCCGCTGTGGCAATCAGGCCGGCAAGCGTTGATACGAAGGTGGAGAGCAAAATAGGAATAAATACATCGGCCGGGTCTTTTGCTCCGGCTTCCATGCGGTAGATCATTATGCTGATGGGCAAAAGCGTAAGACCGCTGGTGTTGAGCACCAGAAACATTATCTGAGCGTTGGATGCGGTGTCTTTTCGGGGATTCAGTTCCTGCAGCTCTTCCATTGCTTTTAAGCCGAGCGGAGTCGCCGCATTGTCAAGTCCCAACATGTTGGCTGAGAAATTCATCAGCATCGGCGTGTAAACAGGATGGTTTTTGGGAATTTCAGGAAAAAGTTTGCTGAAAAATGGTCCCACGAGCTTGTAAAGATACCGTACGATTCCGGCTTTTTCTCCGATGCGCATGAGTCCCAGCCAAAGCGCCATGGCGCCAGTCAGAAAAAGAGCGATTTCGAAGCCGGTTTTCGCCATGGTGAACGCGCTGTCCATAATGGCCGGAAAGATCTGGTGGTCGCCCCACAGCATCAGTTTGATCAATGCGACAAAAAAAGCGATAAAAAAGAAAGCAAGCCAAATATAATTTAGAACCATAACGCTGCTGTAAGCACCCAGGCAAAGACAAGACGGAATCTTAAAAGTACGAACCCGAAGTTGCAGGGCGCAGCTGATAAAATGGACAAAGTCCTTAAGGAAGCAAGATAGCCATTATTTCTGCAACAGGAAAGACGCAGAAAAGACCAGCAAGAAAAAAAAGCGCTCCCTGCGAAGCGCTTTTTACACCTTAGGCGTAAGCCGAGCGGTACTGTTTTTTGTCAATGACGCATTTGGCAATGATCTCGTGCATAATTTCGCTGGTGCCGCCGATTATTGTGTTGACCCGCGCATCCCGGAACATGCGTTCGATAGGGTAATCGCGCATGTAGCCGTATCCTCCGAAGCTTTGAAGGCAGAAATCAGCGACTTGTTTGCTGAGCTCGGAAGCCTTCAGTTTAATCATGGCGCATTCTTTCACTATATTGGTTTTTTGTCCAAAAAGCCAGGCGGTGTGGTAAATGAACTGTTTGAGCGAGCTGACTTCGGCTGAAAGACGGGCGATCTGGTGGCGCAGCACCTGAATTTCGTGCAGCGGGCCGCCGAATACATTGCGCTCGTTCATGTAGTCCAGCGAGAGTTCCAGCATTTTTTCGCTGGCGGCGCTGGCAAGTATCCCAATAGCTAGCCGCTCAAGCTGGAAGCTGTCCATGATATAATAAAATCCCTGACCTGCTTCGCCGATCAGATTTTCTTGGGGTATTTTTACTTCGTCGAAAAAGAGTTCGGCGGTGTCGGAGCTGTGCCATCCCATTTTTTCCAGTTTGTTGCGGCTCAGTCCCGCGCTGTTGCCTTCAACAACAAACAGACTGATGCCTTTTGTTCCCTTTTCTTCGGAAGTTCTGGCGGCTACTGTTATGTAATCGGCATGAAAACCGTTGGTGATGAAAATTTTGGAACCGCTGAGCAAATATTGGCTGCCTTTTTTGCGCGCAAAAGTTTTCATGGCTGCTACATTGGATCCAGCTCCCGGTTCCGAAATGGCAAGAGCAGCGACTTGCAGTCCTTCAATAGCCGGGCGCAGGTACTTGTCTTTCAGGAATGCGCTTCCGGTTTTGGCCAAATGTGCCGTAGCCATGTATTCCTGCACTGCAACAGCTCCCGCAAATCCTCCAAAAGTGGATTTGGCCAGCTCCTCCAGAAAGATGACCGAATAGAAAAGATCAGCGTTTAATCCGCCGTATGCTTCTTCGTGAATAAGTCCCAAATAGCCCTGGTCTCCCATTTTTTTCCATATGGAAGCAGGAAGTTTTCCGGCTTTTTCCCAGGCTTTGCCGCAAGGTAGGACTTCCTTTTCGACAAAGCGGGAAAGGCTTTCTCTGAAAAGGTGATGCTCTTCATTGAAATAAGGCATTTATATCGGATTTGGGTGGAAAGTTTTTTCACTTTGCATGAACTCTGTAAGCACCGGCGCAGGCTTGAACCGCTTGCCGAATTGGTCCTGCAGGCCGGACAGCTGTTCATGTGCTTGCGGAAGCCCAAGGCTGTCAAGAAATCGGAAAGGTCCGCCGCGGAATTTTGGAAAGCCCAAGCCGAGCACAGCGCCCACGTCTCCGTCGCTTGGAGAAAGAAGAATCCCTTCGCTGAGACAGTGCAGCGCTTCATTGATCAGACTCATGCTTACTCGCTGGGAAATGATTTCTTCGTCCATTTTCATTTTGCCGATATTCGGAAAGAAAAGCTCCAGTTTTTCGTTGTACCGGCCTCGGATTTTTCTTCCGCTTTCCTGGTCGTACACCAAAAATCCCGACTTGGATTTTCTCCCCAGAAGTCCCCGGGAAGCCATTTCTCCCAGTGTTGGCAGCAGCGGCGTGTCCCGCTTCTGGAAAAGTTCACCGAGGTCGGCGCCCATTAAGTGAGCGCATACATCAATTCCGATTTCATCCATAAGTGTAACAGGTCCCACCGGCATGCCGAATTTTTTCAGTGCTTTGTCAATGGCTTCCGGACTGACGCCTTCGCGCATAAGAAGCAGTGCTTCGTTTAGATATGGAGCGAGTATCCTTGTGGTATAAAAGCCAGGACCGTCGTTTACCATAATGCATGTTTTTCCCTGCTTAATGCCTACCTGCAGCGCGGTGGCTTTTACCCATTCCTCAGTCAGCGGGCTGGAGACAATTTCCAGCAGCGCCATTTTTTGCGCCGGCGAGAAATAATGCATGCCGATTACGTTTTCGGGTTTTCTGGCTTTTCGGGCGATTTTCCCGATAGGAAGGGCGGAAGTGTTGGATGCAAAAATTGTATTTTCCTGAAAATATTCATTGACGCTTTCCAGGACTTTTTCTTTCAGCGGCAGGTCTTCGTACACCGCCTCAATGATTAGCTGGGAGTCGTCCAGGAGCGTTTCGGCCTGGGGATTTCCTGTAACGATTTTGTTCATGAACTCGCGGGCGAGCGGTTTGGGATATTTCTCAAGCCAGTCTTTTTGCAGTTTGCTTTTGGCTTGGTGGAGGGCTTCGGGCTGTATGTCGGCCAGCGACACTTTGTATCCTTTTGGGATGCTTATCGACGCAATTCCCGTTCCCATAAGTCCGGCGCCCAGAATGCTGATTTTGTGAACAGGCTGTGCGATTCGTGCCATGGGATTTTTCTTCATGGCGTTGGTTGTAAAGAAAAACTGGATGAGCTGCTTAGCCTGCGGGGATGTAAGCAAGCGCTCAAAGTGCTCCATTTCGCTGGCGACGCACTCTTCATGTTTGTGTTTGAGGCTGTATTCGACACAGTCGATAGCAGCCGAATAAGCAGGACAGCATTCTCCCCAGCGTTCTTTTACCTTGTTTCGGTTCTTCTCAACGATGTTCTTGTTCTCCGAATTGTTTTCAGGTGATTTTCTGTCCGCAGTTTTGGAGAGCGTTCGAAGCAGATCGGGCTGGTAGGCCGCAATATTGTCGCGGTTGGTTAGGTGGTCGATGAGCCCGTGCTCAAGAGCTTGCGGTGCGTTGATTGCTGAACCCTTTAAAATCATTTCTAAAGCAACGGATACGCCTGCCAGGCGGGGAATCCGGAAGGTTCCTCCAAAGCCCGGAATGAGTCCGAGTCCAGTTTCGGGAAGGCTTAGCCGGATTTTTGGGTTGGCCGTGGCTATGCGGTAGCGGCAGGCCAGAGCAAGCTCCAGACCTCCGCCGATGGCCGGTCCGTCTAAAAGTGCGATAATCGGCACCGGAAAGCGTTCAATCCTGTTGAAGAGCGCGTGAACAGCCTTGATCATCTGCATGGAAGACTTTACGGGATGTTCGCGGAGCACCTGCAAATCGGCTCCGGCAACGAATGTGTTTTTTTTGCTGGCCAGCAAAATATACTGGAGTTTTGGCTGTTCTTCCAGCTGATCAAGTATGAAGTGGAGTTCGTTAACGAAATCGAGATGGATGGTGTTGACAGGCCTGTCTTCCTGATTCATCCAGAGAATGGAAAAGGAGCTTTTGTGTTCGACCTGAAAGGTCGAAATGACAGTGGAACTCATGTGCGATAGTTTTTAAAATGAAATTCAAATGGATGGTATTGTGTTAATTAGCAATAAAAAATAGCATAATTATTACTCTTGTTCAAGAAAGTGATTAAAGAACTTAACAATTTTTTTGAAATCATGTATGCCAGAAAAAGCCTGAGAATGCGATCAGGAGCTGGATTGTCTTCTGAATCAACTATTTTAAAAGCTCGTTTTATGAATTTAAAGCTTACACCGCTGCCTAGGATTGACAGGATTTCTTCTAAGGAATTTCAGGATGAGTATTTGAGAAAGAACCAGCCGGTTGTTATCAAGGAGTTAAGCGGCAATTGGCCTGCCCGGAAAAAATGGACCTGGGAATATCTTGAAAATGCAATCGGGAACACGAAGGTTCCGTTATACGACAGTTCTAAAGAAGATGCATCAAAAAAGGTGAATGAAGCAACGACTTACATGCCGTTTAACGAATATCTTGAGCTCATCCGCAGAGAGCCTACCGATTTGCGAATGTTTCTTTTCAATGTTTTTAGGCATGCGCCTGAGCTTTGCCGCGATTATCAGTCGCCGGATTTGCTGCCGAATTTTCTCAACCGCTACCCAATGATGTTTTTTGGCGGAAAAGGCTCGAAGGTCTTTTTGCATTTCGATATCGACATGTCCCATGTGTTCCATACGCAGTTTATTGGAACCAAAAAGACGTTTTTATTCTCGCCAAAATACGACAGGGAGCTGTACCGTGTGCCTTTTTCTGTACACAATCTGGAGGAAATCAATTTAGAAAACCCTGATTTCAGCGCTTATCCGGCGCTGCGCGAAGTCGAAGGCTACGAGACGGTGCTTCAGCCGGGAGACACACTGTTTATGCCTTCGGGCTGGTGGCATTTCATGAGGTATTTGGAAGGAGGCTTCGGGCTAAGTCAGCGCGCTCTGAATGCTTCGTGGGGCATGCGTGTTTACGCTTTGTACAATCTGATCATTATGCGGCATACAGACAATTTCTTGCGAAAAATGCTTGGCAAGCGGTGGATTGATTTCAAAGAAGACTGGGCTTTCCGCAGGGCATAGGACTTTGTTTTGGTGTTGCCTGGGAAAATTATTTTGTATACAAGTCAATCATCCGGTTCAGGCTTCGTGTGCATACCGGACAGAAGCTGTTGGTGTCGTTTGATCTCATTTTGCAGTCCCATACCGGGCGGTAGACTTTTTTGCTCACGTAGCCGGCACCTTCGAATGCGCCCACTTTGTTTCTGTATTCCTGGCTGTCCGGCGTAGGCACTGGTGTGTTTTTTTTCACCAAATCAGCCCATTTGCTATTGAAATCTATCAGTGTAGTAATGTTGGGCTCGTAGGGTTCCTTGCTGAGATCGTACAGGCGGGCAGGATCAGAATGTCCATAGGCGTATTCGTCGGCCAGCGAACCGAATGCATGCCCGAACTCATGTGTGAAGACTTTGAGCGACAGCGGATGGTCGGATGTGCATAGATTATAGTAATTGTATATACCGCCTCCGCCGTAGCGGTCGGTGTTGACAAGGATGTAGATCTGATCGTAGGGAGCACATGCGGCCAGGTTTCGGATGGCTTTTACATCCTGCGAAGTTAGGTATCTTTTGCTGTCGAAGGTGTAAAAACTCGTATTCAGCAGCGTTTTCTTCCAGATGTTTTCACCGGGCGAGTCGGTGCCGGTTTCTTCAGAAGGCGCCATAACGAGCCAGAAGTTGAAGTCTTTTTTTCGCTTGCTGAACGGAGGGGTCTGATTGAAAAATTGAACAAAGCGCTTGCAGTCTTTGCGGAATTTGTCCATTTCCTTTTTGGTATAGCCTTCGGGAAGGATCACCACGTCCACTTTTTTGTGCGGATTCCCGAAATGCTGAAGCTTTTCAACGGAGAAGTTTCGCGGTTTTTCTTTATTGATGAAGTAGTTTTTGGGATTAACATACAGTTCAAATCCCTTTTTGAAAGACTGGTTTTTCAGTCTTTTTTCCAGTACCACGCGTATTGTTTTTTTGGGAAAAGGCATCAGCACGGTTTCGTAAAAGCTGCGGTTGAGCCGGCCGGCTTCCGGCGTGTCCTGCCATTCGCGGAACAGGCTGCTGTAACCCCGGGAATAGACGAGCTGCTGGCTGGCCGAGTCGTATACCATTACCCGGTACTGTCCGTAGTTCAACGGATCAATCAGTTGAGTGACTGAGCCGGCCCACTGAGGTTCTTGCTTGAGCTGCTCGAAGTTGTAAACGGAAGTGTTGGCGTTTCCCGACTGGGTGTAATCCAGCCGCAGCGTGCGGTTGATGAAGTGCTGGTGGAAATCCGATTGTGCTTTAGCCGATAGAGAAGGTGGAAGCAGAATAAAAAAAATCAGGAGGTAAACAGGTCTTTTCTTCATAATAAACAGCATCTGGGAGTAACAGCCGGTAGAGGTGGTATTTATTTCAAAAATTGAAGTTTTGAATTGCCGAAAGAGACGGCTTTTTATATTGTGAGAATTCTGCGTTTGCCGTGGCATGTTTTAAATTAGCCGGGGGTTTTGCATTCTACGAGCTTTGACGTACTCAAAGATAAAACTTACGAACGCACTTCCCAAACTCTGAGTAAAATCCGACGGGAGTCGGTGGGCTGGGGGATATGGTGTGGAATAGTTTGACATTTTTTCCAAAGCAATTTTTTCCTTTTCTGCAGGACTGAACAAGCATAAATCTGGTACTTTCATTCCGATTTATTCTGGTGTTGATTAAATTGACCAACGTTGCTGAACGGGAATTATCACATTATTTTTAACATGGAATCATTTTTTAAAGAGCTGAGCCAGCACCTGGGAGAAAGCACGGGTGAATGCAGAAAAATCTGGGCTAAGAAAATCGTGGAGGAGCGCATTCCGATAGCGCCTTTACTGGAGCTGCTGAAAGAAAAGTCTCCTGTCAATTCCCGGTTTTCGTGGTTGCTGGGAGATCTTTGCGAGCTGAATCCGGACTGGTTTCGGCCGTTGTTGCCGGAATTGTTTCTCGGTCGGCACAGAGTGAATGTTCTCCATTACGACCGGTCGGTTGCCCGGTGGCTTAATCTTGCGGGTATTCCTGAAGAAATAGAAGGCGAGGCGGTTGACCAGCTGTTTGAATGGTTGCTGGATCCGAAAATCAAGGTAGCGACAAAGGCTCACAGCGCTCACGCTTTATTCCGTATGTGCAAAAAATATCCGGAGCTGGGCTCCGAGCTCCGTTTGGCGCTGGAGGATCAGCGCGGGAAAAACACGGATGCTTTTCGTCGGCTGTCGGTGAAGCTGCTGCGTATGTTGTGATCAGGATACGGGGATTCGTTCTTTTCGCCTTGTTGGAACGTTTTGTTTTACCTTTCTTTTTTCAAAAAAGTCGAACCATGCGAAATTCATGAACAGGAGAAGCATGCCATAAAATGCGTCTTCGAAGGGTATGGTGCCCAGTCTGAATCCGAGATTTTCTGAATTGTTGTACCAGACAACGGGTTCGTCGAGGAGAGTGCCGGTAAGTATGCCGTTGACTGCAAAAAACGGGACGAGCAAAAGGGCGTAAGTCCAGTAGAAACGGCTTAGCTGCGCGTTTTTCCAGACAGTTTGCAACAGAAACATAAAGACGCATAGCAGCAGAAAAGCTGAAGTGCTGTACAGTTTGGGGTAGGAATACAGTCCCGCACAGAGTGAGAACAGGAACAAGCCCCATCCGATAAGACTGCGGTGGTTTCTCAGAAAGTCGAAGGGCTGGAGGACCTTAAAAGCATCGTATGTGAACAGGCAGGCGTAAGGAATACAGAAGAAGAACAGCCATTCTTCCAGCGGCAGTCCCAGGAGCGAAGCGCCTGTGAGATAATCCGGATTGAATCTCCAAACTTCCCGGCGGGT
>JAKSBZ010000254.1 GCA_022360875.1 Cytophagales bacterium
CAGCATGTCAGTGTTGTCTCTGAAGACTTCTTCGATATTGGTGCGGTTCTCCAGCTCGTAGAGTTTTTTATATCTTCTCACCAGCTGCAGTTTTTTAAAATATTCCTGCAAAAACTCAAAGCGGTTCAGATAGCTTACGATTTCCTGGTGCAGTTCCCTCAAGTTGGTTTTGGCGTCCCGTAGATATTCGTAGCGCAGATCGACAACCATTTTCCGAAGCATAGGATCGTTGGCTTCGGCCAAAAACTCTTTGTTGTCCAGCACTTCCTCCACCGACACAATCAGGAGCCGCAGTTTTCGGGCTTTCTCATCATGCTCTTCTATTTTCAAGCGCTTGGCTTTTAGATTTTCTTCTGTTTTGTAGTCATGCTGCACTTTTTTGGTCAGCTCAATTACGTTGCGTTTGACTACTCTGCCCAAGCCGCTGATGGACTGCTTGACTTTATCCAGTATTCTTTCTTTTTCGGTCCACAAATCCTCCAGCATAAACAAGCGGATGTTCCTTTTTATTGCTCCAATGCGCTCGTCTATTTCGTAGTTTTGTATCTCTTCGCTTATCTCCAGAAAGCGCTCAATAAAACTGCGAAGTCTTTCATCCAAAAAAACCGTTTCGTCAGAACACGCAAACACGCTTTTAGCAATTAAACTGCGGACAAGCCGCTGATCGTTTCCTGCCATGTGAACCAGCGTGTCCACTGTTGTTTCTTTTTGTTTAAATACAAATTCGATAAGCTGACGTTCGCTTTTTCCTCCCAGTTCCCTGAGCAGGCCTTCCACAGATTGAAAAATCGGCATAATTCACATTGTTCTAGCTGACAAAATGCTTTCCTGCTATCCGGAAAGTCATTTTTCAAAAATAGCGAAGCGCTTTTTCAATAACCAGTTTTGCGGAACAATCTTTCGACTCAGCAATTAATTCTGATAAAATAGCCACAAGCAGTTATAACACCGCACCCGGCCATTGTTATGTAGATAGAAAAAACTGCTTGTGAGAGCCCAGGCGGAAAAAAATCGCATTAGCTGAATTTTTATGTTTAAACTGCCCTGTAAAAAACGCTATTCACTTAAGCCGCTTCACGGATCTTCTGACATAGCATTCAGTCAACCGATTCAGGGAATTTTTACAGACAAAGGATTTCAGAAGGCAACGGGCCGAATGAAAGACGGAAAATTGACGGAAGTTGATCTGGAGCTGGATCCTGTGGACACCCTGCTGTATATGTACAATAAGTACCTGACGGAGTACCACGTGCTCAAACAGCCCAAAACAGAGGAAGAAAAACTGCGGCAAGATGATAATCTTAGAAGCAACTGGCAGCAGCGGTGGCACTATCTTATTCAGATGGAAAGGCTTCTCTTGGAATGGTTTGGCAGCAACCGTTTTACAAGCAACAATTTTCTTCATGATGTGAAGCTAAACGGAGTGCTACAGCTGCTTGATGATATACATTCGGAAAGAGAAAAGCTTGTACAGATTCAAAGAGTCAAAAGATTCGATTTTCCGCGGCTCGCTTCGCTCGACATTGAATTGAGCACGCAGGGATTAAATGACCAGTCTTTTAAACAGCTTGCAAGGGATCTGGCTGCCGGTTTTATTCCCTCTCGGAGCATTTCCGGGAGACCAACGGGGAATGAAGAATTTGAGACTCGTCTTTCTTCATTGATGTTTATGCTGGCGCATTATCCAACAGGTTTACAGCTTCTGCAGCGAGTCATTCTAATCCATAAAAGCGGCGCTTTTACATTCACTATAAAAGAAAAAGAGGGGGATGCGTTTTTGCTAAATCAGACAGGAATACCAGGATTTGGAGACTATATCGCTTCTTATAATTTTGATTTTCCGCAAAAACAAGCTCCCAGTCAGAATTATGTCCTATCCTCCAAAGAAGAGCCTCCAAAGAAAAGAAAAAAAGAAAGGACAAAAAAGTTTATGACTTATGCTGCACCGGAATTGCACCTTGCACAGGTGCTCAGCCAGATAATTAACGCAAACGAGGCCATTCACGGACGAGGCAGGCAATCCGAACAGCCACAGCTGGATTTATCGCTCGACAATCAGCTCCGGCAAGAAATGGGGCTTCCTCCGCGAATATCTCAGGATACTTATGTAAGAGAACAGGATGAATTTGTAGATATTTTTGTTCCGGAAAAAAAAGAATCCCAGGTGGGCGGTTTGCGCGAAACCCCTCCTTTTGCTCTGAAAGAGCTGCAGATAATAACAGGTCAGCTAGCCGCTCTTGATCTGCAGGAGCAGGCCAGCCGTGATAAATTGAAAGAAGAGGAGACAGCGCGCGAAATAGCTGTTAGAAACAAAAGGGAACCGCAAAGCGTTCGCAAGAGCATGGCTCCACTGATACAGACCCCTGATCAGGCCCGAGAGGAATTTCATGAAAAACCTGCGCTTTACATGCCTGGCCTGGAACACATTAGCCGGCCATTTCAGGGCTTATTAGGATCGGTATATTTCATGGATGGAAAATGGGATCAAAAATGGGTTCTTAAGCTTATTAATTCAGAAACCTGGGCTTCGCTGGGTGAACGGGAGACCTTTGCTTCCAATCTGATCCGTTTGCTAGGGCAGCGGGTCACAGCGCCTGCCTCACGGCCAATCCACCGCACAAGCGACGAGGCAAAGGCTGTTTTCTCAAAAATTAATGAAAAAGCGAACGAAGATCCTGCTGCGGAGCAATTCATGGCTAGCCTGTACCGTTTCGACAAGTCCGAAACTGAACACTCGGTGCTGATGGAGCGCGTACCAGGGCATACCTTCGGCAGCGGCGCAATTTGGCCGAATATAAAATCATGGCTTAAGGATTCGGACATTCTTTTTTCAATAGGGGAAATTGCTTGTTATGATTTTCTGCTTGGGAATTTTGACCGCTTTTTCTTCGATGGGTTCAATGTCGGCAACCTCATGCTCGATCCTAAAAGCATGCAGGTAAGTGCTATCGACCAGCAAAGCAACTTGTGGGGGATGCTTCTAATTGCTCAATTGCTTGCTAAGGAGTCTCAGAAAACTTCCCGTAAATGGGATGACGTTATGGAGTTAGAAAAAGATCCTGTGGCCAATGAGCAAATACTTGACAGCATTTGCGAGGAAATCATTACGCTTTCCAGAGAAGCCGTCGACAAGTTTGTGATTGGCTTTCTGAATGGACAAGCCGGCAAATTAATTGTTGCCCGGGCAGTGAGCACAATGACTAACAGGCATAAACATATATTCGGCAATGTGGAGCCAATGGATGTGGGCTTTATGGAAGGGCTGCTGAATTTAACCGACCAAGTTCATTTAACCTACATGATCGAAAATATGGAATTTGCAGGTTTCTCCCGTGAAATAAAAACGATGATCAGAAACTGGCGTTCCATTGCCCAAACTGTTAATAATTTCGGACGGCCTGCGATTGAGGCTAAAATTGTCCATTACAGAATCAAATGGAATGCATCGCCTATTCCCGAAGGATATATCGCCGCAAAATCGGCTATGAAGAAAAAAACGCAGGCTATCTGGTAGAATTGCCGAACAGCATAAAAAAACAGGACTACCTTTTTGATAATCCTGTTAAGTACTAATTCAATCTACATTTATTGCGGAAAGGTTTTCAGAAAATCCTGAAAGTTTCCGGTCTTGAAATGATCATCTTTGATGAAATGCAGCAATGCATAAAAATCGTCGGCCGGCATATACCCTGGTACAGGACTGATGATTTCGTTTTTTTCGTTGATGTACACCATCGTCGGATAGCTTAAGCGATTATTGAGCAAAGCTGTAGCTAGCTCATGCACGCCTTTCCGTCCTTCTTTTACGTATTTGAACTCAATTCCTTTATACGTTATCGGATGAAAAGTCTTTTCCGAATTGAACTTCACGGCATAATAGTATTTGTTGACATATTCGACAACCTTGGGATTGCTGAAAGTCTCACGGTCCATTTTTTTGCAGTAGCCGCACCAGTCCGTATAAACGTCCACAATAATTTTTCGGGGCTCTTTCTTCATTTTTTCCATGGCTTGTTCAAAGGTCAGCCACTGGATTTTTTTCTGTCCTTTTCCACTTTCGGCCTGTACTGTTGCAAAGGGCAATAACAAAAATACGGCGATGATTATTCTCTTGTACATAAGGTTTTGTTTCCGTCAATTTTCACACATAAAAACGCTAAGTTCAATTTGAGGTTTCTTCTATTCCATTTTTAAACTCTAGGATGTAAGAACATCATCCATTACAAGTGCAGAAAAAGCAAAATGCATGCCCCTCACATATGAACACGTTTTCACTGCAATATCGATATTTAATTTTTAAAACACAGAATCTCCTGAGCGACCTGTCAGATATTTTGTTCCAATACGCTTTCGAGTTCTTTTTTGGTCAATAAGCCTGAGTGCCTCCACACCTGCTGTCCTTCTCTGTAAAGCACCATAGTGGGAATACTCCGTATTGACAGCTTGTTGGCAAGCGGCTGGTTTTTGTCTATATTGATTTTCAACACATTTATTTTTCCGGTGTATTCTTTGGCAACCTGCGAAATAATCGGGGTGAGCGTTTGGCAGGGGCCGCACCAGTCGGCATAGAAATCAATCAGAACTATTTTTCCCTTGTTTACAAGTGATTTCAAATTTGTTTTGGCCATAGCACAGCAGTTCGAAAAACGAATATTGATAATGAAAAGAAAAAAATAATAAAAAATGAAGGGATACAAAATTCGGAAAGCAAAAATGTTTTTATCTTAAAAAAGAGTCAAAAAAAACTCCTGTTTGTTTGAAAAAACGCCTTCTACATTTCATTGCAAAGCTAAAATTTTCGCTCATCTTTCCAAATAATGTCTGTGGAAATATTGGCTATGCCAGATATTGTTCTTCTGATGTTAGTAATTAAGAATTTCTTATTTACCTTAGCGTCTGGAAACTTGAAAAGAACAAAGTTAATTATATGCTTTTAGATTTTGAAAAACCAATTGCCGAACTGGAAGCTAAACTGGCGGAAATGAGGCAGCTGGCAACAGACAGCGGGGTAAACGTGGAGGACACTGTCCATACCCTCGAAGAGCGAATTTTAACATTAAAAAAAGAAACCTACAGCAATCTGACCCGATGGCAGCGCGTGCAGCTGTCGCGCCATGCCGAACGTCCTTACGCGTTCGACTACATCAACGGAATGGTCAGCGATTTTATTGAAATGCACGGCGATAGACAGGTTGCCGACGACAAAGCTATGATCGGCGGACTGGGTACGCTTGACGGCCGTCCGGTAATGTTCATCGGTCAGCAGAAAGGGCGCAACACCAAGGACCGCCAGTACCGAAACTTCGGCATGCCGAACCCTGAAGGTTACCGCAAAGCGCTTCGCTTGATGAAAATGGCCGAAAAATTCGATATTCCTGTGGTGACGCTTATTGATACTCCGGGCGCCTTTCCGGGGCTAGAAGCTGAGGAGCGCGGACAGGGCGAAGCGATTGCCCGCAACCTTCGCGAGATGTTTATGCTCAAGGTTCCGGTCATTTGCGTGGTTATAGGAGAAGGCGCTTCGGGAGGCGCTCTGGGCATTGGCGTGGGCGACCGTGTGCTCATGATGGAGAATACCTGGTATTCGGTGATTTCGCCGGAATCCTGTTCGTCGATTCTCTGGAGAAGCTGGGAATTCAAAGAACAGGCGGCTGAAGCACTAAAGCTGACTGCTGACGATATGAAATCGTTCGGGATAGTAGACGGCATTATTCCTGAGCCGCTGGGAGGCGCGCACAAAGACTTGGATAAAGCTACTGAAACCCTTAAGAATACATTGGTCAAAGAACTGAAAAAACTTGAAAAATTAAACCCGGAAGAACGCATCGATATTCGAATTCAGAAGTTCGAAAAAATGGGGGTCGTTAATGAGTAAGCTCTTAGTTTGAAGAAATTGAAATTCAAAAAAGCCCTCCGGTGTTTCACAACCGGAGGGCTTTTTTATGCCTGAAAATTTTCAGCGAATAAATTGAAATGCAATCGGAAAACCTCAAATAGGCCTTCCGATTGCCATGTATATTGAGCTTTTTATTAAATCACTCCGTAAGCGAGCATGGCGTCGGCAACTTTCACAAAACCGCCGATATTGGCTCCTTTCACGTAGTCAACCCAGCCGTCTTCCTGTCCGTACATCAGACATGTTTTATGAATGCTCCGCATAATCGACTGAAGTTTCTGGTCGACTTCTTCAGGGTCCCACTGCAAACGCATCGAGTTCTGCGTCATCTCAAGACCCGAAATCGCCACACCTCCGGCATTGGCGGCTTTACCCGGACCAAACAATATTTTCGCTTGTCCAAACACCTCTACCCCTTCCGGCGTTGTCGGCATGTTTGCGCCTTCGCAGACCAGCTTGCATCCGTTTTTAACCAATTGACGGGCGTCCTCTCCGTCCAGCTCGTTCTGAGTGGCCGACGGGAAAGCCGCATCGCACTTTACGCCCCAAGGCCGGGCGTTTTCAACGAACTCAGCGTTAGGGTAGCGTTTGAGGTAATTGTTCAGCGGCGCTCGGAGTTCATTTTTCAACTCCATAACATGCGCCAGTTTTTCTTCGTCAATTCCTTCCGGATCGTACAGGTATCCGCTTCTGTCCGACATAGTCAGCACAACAGCTCCCAACTGAAGCAGTTTTTCCACGGTGTGCTGAGCCACATTGCCGGATCCTGAAACTACCGCTTTTTTTCCATTCAGATCCTGTCCTGTATGTGCAAGCATTTCTTTGGCAAAGTACACGCTTCCAAAGCCTGTGGCTTCCTTGCGTATAAAGCTCCCTCCGAAGCCCAGACCTTTTCCGGTAAGCACGCCTGTGAACTCGTTAGCCAGTCGGCGGTATTGTCCGAACATGTAGCTGACTTCGCGAGCTCCCACGCCAATGTCGCCGGCAGGAACATCCGTGTCCTTGCCAATGTGACGGTACAGCTCTGTCATGAACGACTGGCAAAAACGCATAACCTCGGCGTCGGATTTTCCTTTTGGATTGAAATCCGATCCGCCTTTTCCTCCACCCATTGGAAGGGTTGTCAGGCTGTTTTTAAAAATCTGCTCAAAGCCCAAAAACTTAAGCGTTCCCTCAGTAACCGTCGGATCAAAGCGAAGTCCGCCTTTATACGGCCCAATGGCTCCGTTGAACTGCACGCGATAACCGCGGTTCACCTGCACATTGCCTTGGTCGTCTTGCCACGAAACCCGGAAGCTCAGCACTCGGTCAGGTTCTATAAGCCTTTCCAGAATATTCGCTTTAATATACTTGGGCTTCTCGTTAATATAAGGAATGATTTTTTCAGCCACTTCTCTTACCGCCTGATGAAATTCAGTTTGACCGGGATTCCGGGCAATCACTTTTTTCATGAAGGCAGACAAGTCAATTTTATTGTGCGTCTTGTCCAAACCGTTTGAACGCTGCACTTCTGGTTTTGCTAGGGTGTTTACAGACATGATTCTGTTAAGAAGATTATTCAAGAATAAGTTCTGACATATTTTCATTGTTAACGACAGCTTGCAGCATATCGCTTATTTTGGCTATTATTTTTATTAAAAAATTAGCTTACTCAACTCTCGCTGAATAAGCTATTATTTAATTTTCCTTTAAGGTCAGCTATCAAACAATGCTTACATTTGATTAGGGCTTCCCCTTTGGGCGCCAATTGCGATAGAAAGTTGCAAAACAATTCGAGAACTTCCTAAACAAACCGGCAGTTATTCACGGCATTCTGCGACGCAAATAAAAACTAACCAATCGAAATGTTTAACAACAGCCGGCTTCTGCTAACTCCTCTCGAATTTCTCGATCAGTGATCTTCGTATTGCTTTTGCCGCGTATTTTAGCCAACCGCTGCTTAAGCTGATACAATAGCTTTGTTGACCAAAGCAACATAATGGTCCCTTTCAAGATAGATGAAATGGTAACGGCCCACCAGACGCCTTCCACGCCGAAGCCTAGATACATTCCCAAAACCAGCGCCATCGGAATGCGCAGTGCTGTAAATATGATTCCGATATAAGACGGAATATGGCTTTTGCTTACGCCGTTGAAAAGACCCGATGCAGTAATCTCCCATATCATGAACAGCTGTGATACCGCCAGAATTTTCAAGTAAACGCTTCCCAGTTCCACTGCTTCGGGCTCAGGAAGGAAGAAGCCGTATATTTCGTGCCCAAAAAGCGCAAAAAGCAAAGTGGAGAACACTCCTACCAGCGAGGCAACAGCATAAGTCACCCATACTCCTTTTTTTAGCCGTTTAAAAAGTCCGGCGCCGTAGTTCTGTCCTGTAAAGGTACCCAGAGCCGTAGCAAAGCCTCCGGCGGTCATCCATGAAATGGCTTCTACTTGCATGCCTACGCTCTGTACCGCCAGCGGCAATTCGCCCCACTGCGCCACAATACGGGCAAGCACCATTGCAAATGCCGAAAAAAGCGACATCTGTAAAGCCACAGGCCCTCCTACATTGATAATTGGTTTGACAAAAGCTGATTCAAGCCGGGAGAAAAGGCTGAAGCTGAAAGAGTCTTTTTTCTTTAAATAAAGAATAAAGCAGATGAAAACAACAGTTTGGCTTAGCACAGTGGCAATGGCTGCCCCGTTGGCTCCCATGGCAGGAATAAATCCTCCTCCGAAAATAAACAACGGGTCCAAAGTGATATTCAGCAACAAACCGAAAGTATTGAAGTAAAACGGCATCTTGCTGTTGCCTTGCCCGGTAAGAATTCCGGCTAGCGTAGGGTTGGCATACGAAAACACCATTCCCAAAGCCACAATGCGCAGATAGTTAACACCAATCTCCTGAGATGCTGGCTCAAGTCCGTAAATTCCGATCAGAAACGGAGCCAGAAGCAAAACAAGCCCGGCGAAAACCAGCGAGAACAGCAGCGCCAGCTTTATTGACTGCTGAGCGAATGAATTCACGCCTTTCTGATCTCTTTTCCCTACTGACTGCGAAACGCCGACTTCCGCTCCAATTTTTGTGGCCATTAAAAGCGAATTACCCAGCCAAATAAAAAACGATGCAGTTCCGACTGCAGCCACTGTTTGGCTTCCAACTTCCCCAAGCCATTTCATATCCGTCAGGTTGTAAGCCATCTGTATAAATGACGTTCCCATGATCGGCAGCGCAAGCTTCAGAATGCCCGAGAGAATGTTCCCTTTCAGTAATTTACTATCCATTACTTCCTGTGTTAAAATATAGTCTTTCTATGAAAGCCGGCAAAAGTACGCAAAAAGGCAGGAATAATTGCTTGTGCTTTACTGAATTAATCATTGAAAGAAGTGAATCCCTCTCAATTTCCTTAATTTAAATAAATAAAATTATATTTGGAGGAAATTGCTTTATCCAGCTGAAAAACATATAAAACAGTTTGGAAAAGCCCTCTTCCTAGCAGAAAGAGCACAAAGGCCATCCAGAGCCCATGGTTAGACAGAGATGCCGTGAAGCCATAGTAAACTGGAAAGAAAATTATAAACGCAGCCAGAAGCATGCTGATGAGCATTTGCCTCGAGGCTGTCATCCCGATGAATATTCCGTCCCACAGATATGAAGCGAAACTCAGCAACGGCAGAGCTGCCAGCCAGGGAACATATGGCCGTGCATTGTCGATAACCGATTGGTTAGTGGTGAGTACGAGAAGAATTTGCTCGGGAACGAGAGCATAAACAGCAGAAAAAACTACAGCCAGAAAAAATCCCCATGCAAAGAGTGAACGAATTAGCCGTCTGTGTTCTTTTTGGTTTCGGGCTCCGTAGGATTTCCCGATCAATGCTTCACCGGCGAAAGCAAAGCCGTCCATAAGGTAGGAAAACAATATGCTGAACTGCATCAGCAGCGTATTTACAGCGAGAGTCATGTCTCCCTGGGCGGCGGATTTTGCCGTGAAAAAGTTGATCACCAGCAGCAGGCAGATTGTCCGCAGTAATATATCGCGGTTGACAAGCAGCAAGCGCTTGAGCTGCGCTACTCGAAAGATATCTTTCCAGACAATTTTCTTCAGATACGCTGCATATTTTCTTTTTAAAAAATACAATGCCATGAACAAACCACCGTATTGCGCCAGTAAACTCCCCCAGGCGGCTCCGTCCACATGCATTTTGAATACTTGAATGAAAAGAAAGCTAAACCCGATATTCAGAATGTTGGTGACCAGAGACAGCCAAAGCGGGTACCGTGCATTTTGCAGCCCCAGAAACCAGCCGGAAAAAACATAGAGCATCAGCGTGGCAGGCGCGGCAAATATGCGGATTCGAAAATACTCGGCAGCCAGCGCCTCGGTTTCGGCACTGCCTTCCAGCAACTCAAAAGCAAACCACTCAATCGGGCGCTGGCAGACAAGAACTAAAAGACTGCCGGCCGCCGCCAAAAAAAGCGACTGCAGCAAAATAGACTGAATTCCCTTATGGTTTTTTTCTCCGTACTGCTGCGCGGCAAAGCCCGTCGTTCCCATTCTGAGAAAGCCAAAGCCCCAGTAGATGAAATTAAATATAAGCGTTCCCAAAGCAATGGCGCCTAAATATTTCTCGGATTCCAATCTGCCGAGAAGCGCCAGATCCACCATTCCCAGCAGCGGTACGGTAAGATTGCTAATGATGTTTGGGACGGCCAATGCCAAAATTCTGTTTTTCATGCTATAATGTCTTCTATTTGCCTACACGCGACTTGCTAGTTAGGAAGATTTTTTAAACAGGCTGAATAAAATATCTAAAAATATTCTCTTACATTTATAAGTAAAAGATTCAAAATGCCCCTCCCAATGAAAAAAACTATTGTTTTCCTATTTTTTATTATTTTTCAATGTCTTTGTTTGAAGTTTGTTCCCTTGCAGGGATCTTCAGTCGGTCATGTGACTCTCGAGCCGGGAGTAACCCAGGAGCTTGCCCGGATGAGAAAAGAAAGCTTTAACAGTCTTCGCTACAAGCTGTCATTTAACATTCCCGAATCCTCAGACAGCCTGATAACCGGTGAGAATACAATTTATTTCAACGCTAAAAATGCTGCCGATCTTGTGCTCGATTTCCGCGGCAGAAAAGTGCTTCAAGTGAGCAAAAAAGGCAAGTTAATCCCTTATATGTTTGAAAAAGGGCACATAGTCGTCAGTAAGGAGCATATAGAGCCTGGCGAAGGTGAAGTGACTGTGCGATTTGCCGCCGATGATATGGCTCTCAACCGCCGCAAAGATTATATGTATACCCTTTTTGTTCCCGACAAAGCCTCCACAGCGTTCCCGTGCTTCGATCAGCCGGACATAAAGGCTTCATATTCGCTGTCTCTTGTGCTGCCTAAGGACTGGGATGCCATGGCCAACGGAGAAAACGTAAAAATCAGCCACGCAGGCAAAGACGGCCGCAGAAGATTTACTTTCGCACCTACCAAGGCAATCAGCAGTTATCTATTTGCTTTTACCGCCGGAAAATTCCAGAAAGAGAGCCGAACGGTAGAAGGATATGAGATGACTTTTTTTTACAAAGAAACGGATTCGCTCAAGCTTGAAAACAATGTGACTCTGTTGTTCGAAGAAATGGCCCATGCGCTGAACTGGATGGAAGAATACACAGGCATCGCCTACCCTTTCCAAAAGTTCGATTTCGTCGCTTTGCCTTCTTTTCAGTTTGGCGGAATGGAGCATCCGGGTGTTACGTACTTCAATGAGCGCCGCTTTTTCCTTGATTCGCAGGCGACCAAGTCCAAAATTGTTTACCGTTCCAAACTTATCGCCCATGAAGTGGCTCATATGTGGTTTGGAAATCTGGTAACCATGAAGTGGTTCAACGAAGTGTGGCTTAAAGAAGTGTTCGCCAATTTTATTGCTGACAAAGTAGTCAATCCCCGTTTTCAGGATATTGACCATCAGCTGAAATTCGTCTGCTCGCATTTTCCTTCCGCTTATTCGGTTGATCGCACGCTGGGAACCCATCCTGTGCAACAGCGGCTGGGCAATTTGCTTAACGCCGGGTCAATCTACGGGAAAATTATTTACCACAAGGCGCCTGTCGCTATGCTAAAGCTCGAAAATGCAATCGGAAAAACAGCCATGCGCAACGGTCTTAAAGAATACCTGCGAACCTATTCCGGAAGCAACGCTGATTGGAGCGAGCTTATTAGCATTTTAGACAAACAGACGGATGTGGATGTATTTGCCTGGAGCAAGGCATGGATTGAAACGGAAGGCATGCCTCGGTACAAGATTTCGCAAACCGACAGCGCGTTGTATATCGGACAAACCAACTTGTCCAAACAGTGGCCCCAAGATTTACATTTCTGCGTTCAAAGAGATCAGGTAAAGCCATATGTTGTAGAAGATGTTCATAGGAATATGAAAATATCAGGCATACAGCTTTCCGATTGTCAGTTTGTGCTGCCCAACAGTTCGGGACTGGAATACGGCTATTTTGAACTGCCGGATGCGAGCTATGAGTTTTTTATTAAAAAATTAAGAGTACTGAAAAGCCCGCGGCAGCGCATGGCCGCCTGGATGAATTTGTACGAAGCAGTTGCGAACGGTAAAATAAGCGCTGACAGTTTCTTGGAAGCCTTAAAGCAGAACCTTTATGCAGAAAACGAAGCTTTGATTATTGATGATGTTCTAAAAAAAGCCCAACAGCTTTACTGGAATTTTCTTCCGGACCAGCGCCGACTGGCTATACAGCAATCATTTGCAAACTGGATATGGAAGCAAATCGAGTTTGAATCGGACCCTGGTATAAAAAGCAGCTATTTCGACTTCTGGACAGCTATTGTTTCCGATTCTGAAAATCTTGAAAAAGCTTACCACCTATGGAGGGGCGAGACACAAATTTTCGGGAAAAAGCTTTCAGACAGCGATAAAACGTCGCTTTTTCAATCGCTGCTTATTAACAGCCGGCTTGATACCTCTTCCTATTCTGCGCATTTCAAATACATTAAAAATGAGCGGTTAATTCAAAAAATGAACTATTTAAAGCCTGTTTTCAGCGCCGACAAACAGGACAGATTGATTTTTTTCCAACAGCTTGAAAGCTTCAAAAACAGAAAAAATCCGGTTTGGACTATTGAAGCGCTGCGCTGGCTTAACCATCCGATTCGGCGAAGCGAGTCACTCGCTTATATTCGCCCAGGCCTTGACTGGCTTTTGGATATACAGAAAACCCATGATATCTTCTTCCCAACCAAGTGGCTTCATGCGCTGCTCGGACAGCACAATGCTGCAGAGGCAAAGCAGGTCGTACAACAGTTTTTGAACACACACCCAAACTACCCTCAGCACTTGCGGCTTAAAATTCTTCAGGCCGCCGATCCTCTTTATCGAAGCGCTGAACATGCAAAAAAGAACGGTTTCTAAAGCAAAGCGAAGTCTTTATAAAAAGAGAAAGCTGTCAGCATCGCGACAGCTTTCTCTTTTTTAAAGCATCAGCCAATAGTTAGTAAATCAATTTTCAGTCTCTTTAAGAGCCATTTCATAACTGATCATCCAGTTAATGCCGTACTGGTCCACACATCTTCCGAAATATGAATTCCAGAAGGTTTCGGACATCGGCATGATTACTTTGCCGCCGCTGGCCGCCAGGGCATTAAGCTTTTTGTCGGCATCTTCCCGGCTTGTAGTATTTATCGACAGCGAGAAATTATTTCCCGATTTAAAGTTTTTATCGAAAGCCTGAGAAGTATCGCTTCCAAATAGCATGGTTTTGTCATTAATTGACAAGGTGACGTGCATAATTTTATCCTTTTCTTCTTCGCTTACGCTAAAGCCGGTATCCGGAGGCATATCACTGAAGCGCGAGAAAAAAGTGAACTCTCCGCCGAAAACAGATTGGTAAAACTTAAAGGCCTCTTCACAATTTCCGTCAAAAGTCAGGTAGGAATTTAATGTCAGCATTTGTCTGTAGTTTTAATTGTTAATCACTTAGTTAGCATAAATAATATACAGATTAAAAAAGAAAAACCTCACCGTAAAGTGAAGTTTTTTATTTTTTTAATTCAAATACTGTTTTTCTGGAAAGTGAAAAAAATCCAAGCACTGCTATGTATTGACTTCACCTATTCTGTCCTCAATGGCTTTCACTTTTCGCGACATCAATTCTAATTCATTTTTTTTGTAATCCATGTTCATAACGCAGTATACGCGATCAGAAACCGGATCCAAGATATCATAGGCTTTTTCCACCACTTGCAGTACTTCGCTTACCGTTGGCGCTTCGATGATTGTACCCATTGACGTAAGCTGATACTCCATACCGCTGCTTTTAATGTACTCAATCACCTTGCTGACATATTCTCCGATATGCGCCCCTTTGTCCACCGGAAAGATGGAAAAGTTCATTATTGCACCCATAGCGCTGCTAACATTAAGTTTTTTAAAAGGCTTTTTGAAAAATGATTAATAAAATCCGTTCATGATTGCCCGCAGTCTTCCGGAATCAGATATCACTATACTGCGTCCTTTAAGCTCAATCAGGCCTTCCTCCTTAAAGTCCGCGATAGTCCGAATAACACTTTCGGTGGAGGTTCCCACGATGTTGGCCAAATCTTCCCGTGTAATGGTCATTGTAAAAACAGATTCCGATTCTTTTTTGTACCGGTTTTCCAAAAGCAACAAGGCTTCGGCCACGCGCTGTCTCACCGAATTGTAGGCCAGATTCAGCAAGCGCTCCTCATTGTCCTTTAGGTTGTTTGCCAGGATGTTGATAAACTTTCGGGACACATCCGAACTGGAATAAATCAGCTCGAAGAATTCGTCTTTGGGGATGAAACAGATTTCGGAATCTTCAAGCGTAGTCGCCGTTTCGGTGTACGAAGTGTCCTTCAGCAACGCCATATACCCGATGTAGTCGCCCTCTTTGTAAAGGCCGGTTATATATTCTTTGGCGTCTTCATTGGTTTTGTATGTTTTTACTTTTCCTTTCTGAATTAAAAAAAGACCGTTAGGCATGGTGTCTTCCAGATACACAATGTCTTTTTTTCTGTATTTTTTGCCTTTTCTATTTTGAGAGAGGCTCATCAAACCGTTGTCCTGATTTTTGGCCTGTGATATAAAGTCATTGAGTCCTTCAATATTTTGCTTAAAGCTCTTGTGGATTATCTCGTTTTTATTCAGCCGAGTTTCAATGGCATTTAGCAATTCCATGTCGTCAAATGGCTTTGTCAGATAATCATCCGCCCCCATATCCATTCCCTTCCGCATGTCTCCCCGATCGGCTTTGGCCGTAAGAAAAATAAACGGAATGGAAGAAGTCTCTACTGATTTTCTGAGCATATACAGCACTCCGTAGCCGTCCAGCACAGGCATCATGATGTCACAAATAATCAAGTCAGGCAAAAGACTCTGCGCCTTTTCTACCCCTTCTCTTCCATTGACAGCCGTGAACACTTCGTAATCAGCCAATTCCAGAATTTCGGCTGTGTTTTCACGCATGTCTTGGTTATCTTCTATTAATAAAATTCGCTTCATCTGAATTAATTTTCCTTTCAATACAACTTACTAAACCTGCTGGATACCAGCAGTATACCACCGGCTTCGAAAGTTTATTATTTCTTAAAATTCGGAAAGCAGAGCGAGAAAGTCGTTCCCTGGTTCACCTCCGACGCAAATTTAATGCTTCCTCCCATTAGACCTACGTATTTCTTCACGATGTTCAGCCCAAGGCCGGTTCCTTCGATATTCGTAGCGTTCTCGGCTCGGAAAAAACGCTTAAACATATGGTCTTTATCTTCCTTGGGAATACCGATTCCCCAATCCTGAATTTCTATATGGATATTATCTCCAACGGAAGTTCTGAACTCGATCGGCTGTCCAGCATCTGAGTATTTGCTCGCGTTAGTCAACAGATTAAAGATAATATTTTTATACATTAATGGATCAAGAAACACCTTACTTTCTTTCGTTTGATGCTCAAAGTGAATTTCCTGTCCCGTTTTCACGATAGCCTGCATCTCTTCTCTGAGCTCATCGGAATAGGTTTTTATATCAAAATTCTCCGGCTTGTACGGCATTTTCCCTTCTTCCAGCTTACTGATGGACAGAAAGTCGTTCAGTATGTTGGTAAGGTTGAATACATTGGACTTAATGCGGTTGACATGTTTCATTCGCTTGGGCTGAGCATCGGTTCTATCGTACCGGCTGATCAGCGATGCCGATGAGAGAATGCTAGAAAGCGGCGTGCGGAATTCGTGTGAAGCCGTGGAAACAAAACGGGATTTTAGCTCATTGAGCTGTTTTTCCTTTTTCAGCATCTTCCGCGTTTCCTCCTCAACGGCTTTTTGCTCAGAAATATCCTGGGCCACCAAAAGTATCTGTTTTACAAAACCGAACGAATTGAACAGCGGAACGGAATCCACGCCGTATACGCCTCGCCTGCTTCGGAATTCAAAAGACAGACTGTTGCCCAGCATTACTTCTGTCAGTTTTTTCTCCAGAAACAGCGCCTCTTTATTGTCAAATCGTGTAGGCAGCGGCTTATTGAGAAAGTCTTCCTGCTTGAGTTTTTGTTTTTCAAGTTCTTTGCCGTCGACAAAGATTACCCGCATTTCAAGGTCCAGCACCAGAATAAGCCCGTTCGGAAAGTTGTGGGCAATGGCTTTATACAGTCGCTGGCTTTGTCTTAACGCCTTTTCGGCAGTCCGGCGCTCCTCGATCTGGTTTTGGAGGTTGTCGTTGATTTGCTTGAGCTTTTTGAACGCATTGGCCAGCTCTCTGGTGCGGACGTACACGCGCTCTTCCAGCTCTTCGTTCAGTTTATGTATTTTCTGAATGTGGGCATTCTGACGAATGCTGTAGCGGATCGACCGGTCGATAAGGTATTCGTTAAGCGCACCTTTGTAAATGTAGTCCGCAGCGCCAATCTGGAAAGCCTGGTCGTCGATGCTGGAGTCGATTTGTCCGGTAAGCAAGATCAATGGCTTTTTGCATCCTCTGGCCGTTGCGTCCTTTATCAGTTCTATTCCGTTTTTGCTCCCGAGCCGATAATCAATTAAATAGACATCGTGCTTGTTTTTTTCACAATCTTCAACTCCCTCTTCGAATGTGCTTACCCAATCCAGCCGGTAGTTGCGGTTGGAGATATTCTCAAGAATATCACTGGTTATCACAAAATCATCTTCATCGTCATCTATGAGCAAGATGCTAATTTCTCTGTTCATACTTTAGGCCTTAAGCTTCAATTTGTTTTATCGGAAGCTGCACAAAGAACGTTGTTCCGTGCCCTTTCTTGCTTTCGGCAAAAATTTTTCCGTCGTGAAAATTCACAATTTTTCTGCAGATTGCCAGGCCCACTCCCGAACCTTCGAATTTGCTGCCTTCCAGCCGCTGAAACAGCTGAAATATTCTTTCGGAGTTTTCCTGGTCAAATCCTATCCCGTTGTCACGGAACCGAATAGTTGTAAAACCGCTGACCTGATCCGTTATCGAGTCCATCCGCACTTCAGCTTTCTGTCCTTCGGGCTGGTATTTTACCGCGTTTATTATCAGATTCTGGATGAGCTGGCGCAGCAAGGAGGCCTCGCCCTCAACAAAAGGAAGATCTCCCAGCTCAACATCTGCTCCTTTCCTCGCGATGTATTCACCGACATCCTCCAGCACCTGCTTGGTAAGATCCGCCAGATTCACCACTTGAAAATGTAGATTTCTGGGCTTCAGCCGGGTAAATTTCAAAAGCGACTCGATCATTTTTTTCATTCTGTCGGTCGAGTGCAGCATGCGCTGCAAATAATCCATCCCTTTGGGCGACAGCTCGTCTTTGCAGTTTTTCTGCATCCGCTCGCCAAAGGCACGCACCTTGCGCAAAGGCTCCTGCAGGTCATGTGAGGCGATGTATGCAAATTCCTCAATTTCCTCCGTCGTGTTTTTGTACGCCGTCTTAAAGTGCTTTATCCGATTCTCGTTTTCTTTTTTATCGCTCACATCCGAAAACACCAGAATCCATTTGTTTTTCTTTTCGCAGTATTCTATTCGAGAAAACTTAAGGCGAAGCGGGACACCGGCCTCATTTTTTTTGATTCCGGTAATGTCTGCAGACTCTTTAAAGCTTCCCTTATGGGATTTTGTCTGTGCTTTTTTCTGAAATTCAGGAATCAGCAGGCGAACATGTTGTTCTATAAGTTCGCTGGGCTTGTATGCAAAAATATCACAGCAGGCTTCGTTTGTGCGGACTATTCTGAAGGCTTCGTCAAGAATCAGCACGCCTTCTTCCGAAAGCTCCAGAAGGCTTTTGTTTATTGCCAGACTCCGTTCGGCCGCCTGGTTGATTTTCCCCTGCTCGCTTACATCTTCGATCTGAAGAAGCAGCCTCTGCCCGATTTCATGAGCGGTGGCCTGCAGCTGGTTTTGAGTTACGCTATTCAGTAAACAATTTTTTGGTTTCCCGTCCAGCTGGAGCAGCTGGACGGCTTGCATGAAACTGCGCTGCGAATCAGGAGGTAAATAATCCAAAAATAAAGTATCTTTAGTCAAAAAAGGGAAGAGCGCTTCTGAATTAGCTGAGCAGCTTTTCACTCGAAATTCTTGGTCTATCACCAGGATGCACTCCCGGGCTTCTTCTAAGAAGACAGTCTGCCAATACGGAGCTAGGTCCTGAATTAAAGCTTCACTTAGATTCATGGATTGTCAATTGTACATACGAAGTAAGATGCGTTTTTTTTAATTAGCGAACAATCACTCCTATGACTTTTGAAAAAATTAGGCAAAAAAATTCAAACGAACATCCGAAATGATAAAAATTACTGAATGTCCGCGGGACGCGATGCAGGGAATAACACCTTTCATTGCCACCGGAAAAAAAATCGAATATATCAACCAGTTGCTTCAGGTGGGATTTGACAGACTGGACTTTGGGAGTTTTGTGTCAGAAAAAGCTGTTCCCCAAATGAAAGACACTGGCAAAGTGCTGCAGTCTCTCACCCTTTCGAAGACCAAACTGCTAGCGATTATCGCCAATTTTAAAGGTGCGCTGATCGCTTCAGAATTTCAGGAAGTCGACATTTGGGGCTATCCGCTTTCTGTGTCCGAAACCTTTCAGCTGCGCAACACGCGTAAGACGATTAAAGAAGCACGGGCTGACCTGGAAAAGATCAACAATTTATGCCTATCGGCCCGGAAGGAGCTTCATGTTTATCTTTCGATGGGTTTCGGAAATCCTTACAATGACGAATGGAGCATCGGAACATTGGAAAAAAACTGCACAAGACTTATGGAGACGGGAATTCGTTCGGTCGGCCTGGCTGATACTGTGGGCGTTGCCCAACCCGAGCTGATTGCCTCTGTTGTCTCCAAACTTAGCCGGAATTTTCCCGAATTAGAACTTGGGGTGCACTTGCACAGCACACCGGAAACAGCTTTTGCAAAAATTAAAGAAGCTTATGAAAGCGGCTGCCGGGCTTTTGATGTTACAATAGGCGGTTACGGAGGCTGCCCGATGGCGGAGGACAAATTGGTTGGCAATATTTCCACGGAAACGCTGCTGCGCTATTTGAATCAGGAGAACATTCCGCATTCCCTGGATTTAAACGCGCTGAAAAAAGCCCGCGCAATTGCACGGACTGTTTTCTGATTTATGCCGGTGCTTTGTTTTTACTTTTTTTTTCGTCCCATGCCAGACTGGAGAATTCCAGCCCGTCAAATATTTCCCGCTGCGAGAAAAAGAACTTGGCTTCCAAACGCGCGTTTTCGTCGCTGTCCGATCCGTGCACGGCGTTGTGGCGGAGCGACTCAGCATATTTGGCGCGGATGGTTCCCATAAGCGCCTGATCCGGATCGGTGCTTCCGATCAGCTTGCGGTATTCTTCTACAGCATTTTCTTTCTCTAATACTGCTACCACTATAGGTCCCGAAGTCATAAAATCGACCAATTGCTGATAGAACGACTTATCGCGGTGTACGCGGTAAAACTCCTGGGCTTCGTGTTCCTGCAAACGAATCTGCTTCATAGCCACAATACGGAATCCGCCCGCAATAATATCAGCCAGGATCTGTCCGGTTTTCTGCTTCCTTACAGCCGTGGGTTTGATGATGGTGAACGTATAGTTTCCTTTCATTTGCTTTGGTTTAATTTGTTTGTTGTCAAACAAATATAAACAAAGAACTCTAAAATTCAGGAAATAAAATATTTGATTTATCCTGAATTGTTTTTTTTTATTTCTACCGTCGAAAATCACACGAATAAAACCGAATAAGGTTCTGATCATCGGTGAATTTGAATGCCTCATCGGGGGTATAATCATTGACGGTGACTTCCAGCATGCAGTCGCAGAAAGCTTTTTTTCTTAACCGGATGTCGCTGTTTGCCGCCTGAGTGGAGTCAACCAACAGCAGGCAATAGTTTCTCCATTTAGTCTTTTGCTCGGACGTCCATTTCTTTTTTTTCGGACCTTTGCAAGCCCAGCAGCAAATCAACAACATCCCAATGATAGTCAGGTACTTATTCCGGTTCATAGGCATTTTGTTTTATGTGAGATTTCAACTTTAAGGTACTTTTTAAACATGAGTAGAGGTTCACAAGTTTGTATGAACTTTTAATAAACTAATTAAAACACTATTTTTGTGTCCGTATTTTGAGCTTAAAAGGCTATATTTGCTAATTAACAGAAGTTAGAGCGCTTCGCTCAGCTTCCGGGAGCCTTCACGCGCATTCACGGAGTATCTGTGAAAAATTATTTTTAGTATAAAGCTGCTTTGTAAAAGGGGGCTTTAGAACAGTAAAAAATGGAATAGTATGGCGCAGTCAGTAATAGCTGTTTTTGATATAGGAAGAACCAACAAAAAGTTTTGTCTTCTAAACCGAGACTACGAGCTGGTTCACGAGGAAATTCGGCAGTTTCCTGAAACTGAGGACGAAGATGGATTTCTGTGTGAAGACTTGTCCAGCGTACTCAAGTGGATGAAACAGACGCTCAATACCGCGATGAAAAATAAAAATTTCACGGTAAGGGCACTGAATTTTTCTGCTTACGGCGCTGCTTTGGTGCACGTCAACAGAAACGGAAAACCTGTTGCGCCGGTCTATAATTACTGGAAGCCGATAAGCGAAAAGACAAAGGAGGGCTTCTTCGGAAGCGAAGAGAAAAAAGAAGAGATGATCAAAAGTTCTCAGGCAATGGATCTGAGTATGCTGAACACCGGACTTCAATTGTACTCGCTGAAATACGACAAACCAGAGATCTTCAGCAAAGTCCATTCAAGTCTCTTCCTGCCGCAGTTCTGCAGTTCGTATTTTACCGGAAAAAACTTTTCGGAGCTCAGCAGTCTGGGACTGCACTCGCTGATCTGGAATTTTGAAAAAGACCGCAGTCAGGACTGGATTTACACCGAGAAACTGAACTCCAAGCTCCCTCCTGTCATCAATGCAACAGCTAAGGAGATTATCAGCCTCAAAAACCGGGAACTGAAATGCGGCATAGGAATCCAGGACAGTCTGGCAACGCTGGTGCCTTATCAGCTGAGTTCGGAACGTTCTTATATCGCCCTTTCAACAGGCTGCTGGAGCGTGGCTATGAATCCTTTCAACACGCAGGAAATCACTTCCGAAGAGCTAAAACAGGACACTTTCAAGGTGCTTTCTTACAAAGGAGAGCCTGTCAGAGCCACCCGTTTGTTTTTAGGCCGCGAGCATGACTATCAGGTAAAGCGTATTGCCGATCATTTTGGCGTCGATTCAAAGTTTTACCTTTCCTACAAACTGGACACTGCCCGGCTGCAAAAGCTGTCGGAAGAAAAATTTGTCACCAAAAAGTTTTTTCCTGTCAATGTAACCGGTACGGGCCCGTTTCCTGATGAGTACAAAAGAACGGCAGATTTATCGTTGTTTGAAGATGAAAGCGAAGCCTATACACAGTTGCTTCTTGATTTGGCTTTCTATCAGAAAACAAGCCTGGAGCTAGTAATCGGAAATATCGAGATGGACAAAGTATTCGTTTCGGGTGGATTCAGCTTCAATCAGGCGTTTTTGCGCATATTGGCGACCATGATGCCGAATCTCCAGTTCTTTGTCAATACAATCAACAGAGCAGCCGTACTGGGAGCTGCGCTTGTGCTCCACAATCACTGGAATAGTGAAAACGATCTGGAGAACCTGCTCAGCTTCAGCGAAGTGCCTACGCTGCAATATTCTCTGGAAGAATACCAGACCTTTCAATAAAAATTTAACCTTTTTTATAAGAAATACAATAGGCTCTGTACTCGCAATGCAGAGCCTATTATCATATCAAGAAAACCTATAATTATTTTAAACCTATTATTTTTAATTTTTCGCAAAAAAACAATATATTAAAAGAATACTCCAGGATTAGCCTTTCCATTATTCAACTGACAGTATTCTATGGTGTCCGATACCGCACAAGCTGCCGTCTCCGGTGCGTTGGAAAAAACCGCTTCCGGCAAAGCTTCCGTCTTTTCCAAAGAAGATGCGCTGGATATTCTTTTCATAAACTTCTCCGAACCTCTGATTCTTCTTGATCTGGACTACCACTTCCTTCTGATTAATGATGCCGCAAAAAAGGCTTTCAATATCGTTTCCTCCTCCATTAAGTCAAATTCATTTCTGGAGCTTATCGATCAAGGCCAGTTTTCCGGCAGAATAATCTGCCAGCTGGAAAAGTGCGCCGGCGGCAACCTGAGTTATTTTCAAGAGGAGGTCAAAAACAACGAAACAGTTTCAAAAAAATGGGAAATAAGGCTGGAGCCTTTTACGGACGATTCCGGTGAGGTAAGGGCTATCCTTTTGGCTGGCAGAGAGTTTTCTTTCCCGCAGGAGGCAAATGAGAAACTAAAGCTTTATCACGATATTTTTTCCAGCACTTCAGAAATGATCGTTATGATTGATGACGAATTACGCTGTCTGGTTGCTAACTATTCCTTCTGCCACAATGCTATGCTGGGCTCTCAGCAAATTATTAACAAAAGAATCGACAGACTTCTGGAAGACTGTCTGTCGCCGCAGATGCTGAGAAAGCATATTAAACACTGCCTGAAAGGCAATAATGTTAATTTCCAGACGTGGTTTGCGTTGCCGTGCAACAAGCAGATTTTTCTGGATGTCAGCCTTATTCCGCAATTCAACGATTCCGGCGCATTGCAGGGCGCCATCCTGACAGCACGCGATATTACCGATCTTTGGAAAGCAAAAACAAAATACAAGCTGGTGCTGGACTCGTCGCAGGACGGTTTTTGGGAACTCAATATTAAATCTCCCAAATTCGGGCTGATTCTTACAGACAAATCCCGAAAAATGTTTGAGCTTCCGATCAGTGAGAATAAAATAATTGACTCTCTTGATAAAATTCCAAGGCTTAATGCTAAAGCCAAAGAAAAACTGGCGACGGAATTCAAGCAGTTTTTGAAAAGCGAAAACCAGAAAAAGATTTTCCACAGCGAAATCGGCATTGAAGACGGTTACGGAAAAATCAGGTACATCCAGTTCAGGGGAAAGGTTGTTTTGCGAGATAAAAACGGAAAACCCAAGAGCCTGATTGGGATTCAAACTGATGTTTCGAATCTTCGGAAAGGAAAGGAAGAGCTAAAAAGAGCTAAAGGGTCGGTGGTAAAGGCTAACCAGGTGAAAAGCGAGTTTTTGGCCAATATGAGCCATGAGATCAGAACGCCGCTAAATTCGGTGATCAATAACACCGACTTGCTCAACAAAACACCCTTAACACCCATTCAGCAAGATTTTCTTTCTTCAATTAAAGTAAGCGGTGAAACACTGCTGAACCTGATTACCGATATTTTGGATCTTTCGAAAATTGAAGCGGGAATGATGCAGATAAAACTGGCTCCCAGCAATATTTCGCAGGTCATTCATGAAATATCCAAAATTTTCAAGATCCGGTGTATTGAAAAAGGAATCGGACTCTCTATTGCGCTGCAACAGTATTTTCCTTCCAAAATAATTATTGACGAAATCAGAGTGCGCCAGGTGCTAGTCAATCTGATCGGGAATGCCATAAAATTTACGCAGAAAGGCGAAGTCAACGTGAAGCTTAATTATAGAAAATACTGGAGAGCGAAAGAAGCTTACATTGATTTGACTATTGAGGTAAAAGACACCGGAATAGGGATAAAACAGTCTGAACAGGAAAACATCTTCAAGGCTTTTCACCAGCAGACAGGCCAGAGCACAAGGAAGTACGGAGGCACTGGCCTCGGACTTTCCATTACAAAGCGTTTGGTGGAAATGATGCATGGGTCGATCAAGGTAAAAAGCAAATGGCACAGCGGCTCGACATTCACCGTGTTTGTTCCGGCAGTAAAAATACATGACCAGGCAAAACTTCTTGAAAATCGAAGAGTCTCTCTGAAGCGAGGCAAAGAGCCGTCCCCGATTGCGAAGTTTTGTTTTGAAGAAAAAGAAAAAGCGACATTCAATTTTGTGCAGCATATCTTCAATCAAACCTGTCTCCTGCCCTGGAAAAAAGCAATCGAAACCGAACTATCCGAAGACATCATGCATTTCAACGAGCAGCTGGCTATGTTTGCCGAGAATTACGGCTTTAAGAATCTTCTTCGCTACAGCAGGCTTTTACAAAGTCACCTAGAAAGCTTTTCAGTAAACAAGATGATTCAACTGCTCCAGGATTTTGAGAAAATCATAAAGATTAATGACAGAAAATAACCCAAAAATTCTTATTGTAGACGACATTTCGGACAATATACAAGTCGCCGCCAACATTTTGAAAGAAGGAAAGCTCAACATTACCTTTGCCAAAAGCGGCAAGGCGGCTTTTCAGAAGCTCCGAAAAATTGACGTAGACCTTATCCTTCTGGATATCATGATGCCCGAAATGGACGGTTATGAAGTCTGTCGCATTATTAAAAACGAACCGAACTGGAAGCACATTCCCGTTATTTTCCTTACCGCTAAAACAGAGCCCGAGAACATTGCTCGCGGTTTCGCTGTCGGCGGCGTCGACTATATCATTAAGCCTTTTAACTCCCGAGAGTTAATCTGCCGCGTGCAAAACCATCTGAGGCTCTGTTCGGTTACAAGGCAGCTTCAGAAAGCCAATGAAACCCGCGACAAGCTTTTCTCTATTATCAGCCACGATCTTCGGGGGCACATGGGGAACATCAAAAATGTCTTTGAAGCACTGACCAGCAACTATTTTCAGCTGGACAGCAACCGGGCCCGGCGGCTTGTCGAACTGGGCAAGGATTCTTCCGCCTTTACTTACAATCTGCTGGAAAACCTGCTGTGCTGGGCCAGAAGCGAACAAGGACTTATCAAATACAAACCAAAACTTTGCAACATCAACCTTTTGATTGAAGAAACGCTTGAGCTTTACTCAGCAACGGCCAAGCACAAGAAATTAACTGTCAAGTTTTCACCCGTGTCCGAAAACCGAGCTTTTTTTGACGAGGATATGATAAAAGCTGTTTTTAGAAATCTGTTGTCAAACGCCGTCAAATTCTCTCCTGAAGATTCTGAAATTCAGGTTGCAATTAAACATACAGACTTCTATCTGAAGCTCAGCATTATTGATCAGGGCGAAGGGATTGACCTCGGCATCTTGCGGCGGATTTTAAGAAAAGAGTTACAGTTTTCCAACAAAGGCACGCTGGGTGAAGAAGGAACGGGTCTGGGGCTCATCCTTATTAAATATCTGATTGATCAGAATTTCGGAAAGTTGTTGGTGGAGAGCAATTCAGCGGGCAGCAAATTCACTGTAATCTTGCCGAAATCCGCAGTGGTCACTCAGCAAAGCTTCACCATTCCCAATGACAACATGATCCACAATAACCTGTTGATGATCTGAAACAAGCTTTTCTGAAATCTCATTGCTTTGCAATCTTTTGAAGAAGCCTCTGAGCCTTTTGATTGTCAGGTGACACTTTCAGTGATTTCTCCGCAAGCGATTTTGCCTGTGCTGTATCTTTTAGTTTCCAGTAATACATCGCTTTGTTCAAATAGGCCTGTGCGTTGCCGGGATCGTACACAATCCCATAATTGATATGCTTCAGCGCCTCTTCCAAACGGTTGAGCTCGAGAAGCACTTCCCCCTTGTTGTTATTGTAGTAGGAAGATTTGCCGTCGATTTCCAGCGCCTGGTTGAATTTATCAAGCGCATCTTCGTATTTGCCGATATACAGCTGAGCCATCCCGCTAATATTGAGCGCACTGGCTTGCTTCGGATTTTCCGTAACAGCCTGTTCAGCTGTGCTTATAGCTTTTGAATAATCGCCGCTTTGCAGCTGTACGGCTGCCAGGTTTGACAAGAGATCCGAACGAATTTCATTGTCACTTTCGATGTCTTCTTTCGTCTGCAGCAGACCTAAGGAAAAACTATTGGCTGCTTCCGTATACTTTTTCAAACTATTCTGAGCAATTCCTTTCAACAGATAACCGGCAGCATTCTGGGTATCGGACATAATAGCTTTTTCTGCGTCTTGCTGCGCTTGATGATAAAATTTTTGATCGAGATAAACCTGAGAACGGGCCAGCAAATATCTGCTGTCTTGGCTGGAATGCTGCAGAGCTTGGGTTAAATGAAAAACTGATTGATCAGGGTTGCCGGTTTTTTTGTGAACCAGCGCCAGGTTGTAATGCGCATCTGCGAAGCCCGAATCCAGTTTGAGTGCTTCTTTATAAAATCGTGCTGCATTTTTATAATCCGTTTGAGCAAACTTCAGATTGCCTTTTTTCAAAAACCGTTGTTTTTTCGTGTCGTTTCCCTCACAAGAAAGCAACAGAACAGCATATGCCCAGCAATACAGAATTAGTCTTGTTTTCATGGCTGTTAGTTTGTTTTTAAATAAAATATTGAAATAAAATCTAGATTTTTATTCATAAAATGAAAAACAACAACCGGGAAAGCTTTTTCGGGAACTTCCGCTCTTCGGATTTAGAATAAGCCCGAGAAAATTCATTATTTTGCACAAGAGCTTGTGCTTTTTGAAGGGAATACAAGCAAAAAATAGTTTTGATTTGCTCCAGCTGTGGAGCAAATCTCTGCTGTCCAATTCGGAAAATTATTTTAATCCAATAGTATTATGAACCAATATGCTTATCAGACCCGCGTCAAAGTTGAAGACAGAAGTCTAATGACCAAGGTCTACGCCTGGATGTCCTCAGCCTTGGCCGTGACTGCCATTACTGCTGTTTCAACTGCTCTCAGCGGTGAGTTCTTTGACCTGATTTTTTCTAACCCGATTCTGAAGTTCGGAATTATCGGCGCCCAGCTATTTATTGTTTTTCGCATGGGAGCCCGCATTAACCGGATGTCGTTCCGCACTGCAATGGCTTTGTTTTATGTTTACGCGGCGCTGAACGGTGTAATTTTTTCTTCCATTTTCTACGCTTTCCGCTTGGGTACCATCGGTTCGGTGTTTTTCATTACTGCCGGAACATTCGGAATTATGAGTTTTGTGGGCTACACCACCAAAAAAGATTTGTCTGGAATGGGAAGCATGGCCATGATGGGACTGATTGGAATAATCATCGCTTCGCTGGTGAACTTCTTCCTGGGCAGCGCTCAGATAGATTATCTGATCTCTTTTATCGGCATAATTGTCTTTGTAGCGCTTACCGCTTGGGATACTCAGAAGATAAAAATGATTGCTGAAAGCTCATTCGACATGGAAACTAAAAGAAAAGCGGGGCTTATCGGAGCGCTTTCGCTTTATCTCGACTTTATCAATCTTTTTCTGTTTCTGCTGCGTTTTCTCGGCCGAAGAGACTGATTTTTTATCAAGCTTAAAAAAAACGAGGCAGTCTGTGCAGGCTGCCTCGTTTTTTTATGTCTTACTTTACCGCCACTTTCAGCTTTGGTTTCTTTTTTTTAAGATATTTAAAAAACTCCTGAAAACCAGCATCCTGCTGATTGTTGAGTTTTATAAACTGCTTGCCCGAGAAAATCATTGTAATTTCTACAAAAGGCTCCGACTTTGTCTTAACCGTTTCCTCTGTCCAGGCTTTTAGCTCATCCATTGGGTAGTCCTGTTTTACCAAACCCAAATAAGAGCTGACCGTCAGCAGATTGTTGGACAAACGCAGTGTTTTGAAATCGTTCAGACTTTTTATGGTCAGCCCGAAGGCAAGGGCACACACAACGCCCGCCAGCAGAATCAGCCACCAGGCAAACACCTGTTGCCCCAGTATAAAATTCAATAGCATAAACAAAGCGATATACACGAGCAGGATAAAAATTCCAAGGGCAAAAACAGCTTTGATTTTTGGTTTTGAAACCACCATTTCTTCAACTTTATAACTTAAAAAAACTCCGGGAGCAAAGGTATAAAAACAAAAAACCCGAACCTAAGGAACGGGCAACGAAGAAAATCTGCGAAAGGTTACGCGCTGATCGCGGTATTCTCTGCAACTGAAGATCTAATCATTTTTTTTCGGAGGTTAGTCAGTGCGTAGCGCATTCGCCCCAGAGCTGTGTTGATGCTGACACCTGTTTCGTCAGCGATTTCCTGAAAACTCATGCCCATGAAATTGCGCATTATCAGCACTTTTTGCTGACTGTCCGGAAGCTCAGCTATCGACTGTTGAAGCAAAACCAAAGTATCCTGCTTAATCAGTGTTTCTTCCTGGCTGTCCACCAGATGCATGTGCGCAGAAAAAAACTGATGTCCTTCATCGGGCACAAAAACCGGATACCGCTGCGCTTTTCGGTAGAAATCAATCGCCTTGTTGTGTGCAATGCGCATAAGCCATGGATAAAACTTTCCCTCCTCGTTGTATTTCCCCTTCCGGATAGTATCCAGAGCCTTCACAAAAGTTTCCTGAAGGATATCCTGCGCCTGTTCACTGTCTTTTACAATGCTTATAATTTTGTTGAAAACCCGCAATTTGTATTTTTCAAAAAGTACTTCAAATGCTTTCTGCTCTCCGTTAATAAATCGGCGGATTAATAAATTGTCATTTTGCATGAATCAGCTGGTTTGGTTGGCGTAGTCATTTTTCATAAGCTCGCTGTAGGTGAAGAATTTCTTTTTCAGAAAAAATTTAATCCACAATACAATGTATGAAGTCTTTTATTCATGAAAATCAGACCTATGTTCTTTTCTTGTTAAAAAGTGTTAACCCTTCGCTATATTTATTGAACACCAATCTGTAAAAGACTAACATATACCTCCAAGACTCCGCTAACACATCTTCCGTTGTCTGAACTGGCGCACAGAGTCAAAAAAAATGTTAAAATCTTCAGAAAAATCCTTTATGTTTTCCGCAAGCACTTTGATGCCCATCTGAAATCCGGTGGGAAAAGACGCTCTTTTGCTAACACCGTCAAAAGCACGCTGCATGCCGCCGCAGGTGCTGTAATGAGTCAACCAGTCGTTTGCCGCCATAGAATGAAGCACACGACGGGCAGTCTCGGGCATCTGTTCTATCTGCTGATTCAATACGGCATAACATTGGCCGGCAAAATCCGGCAGCGAAACCGGCGAGTAGTTGCTGAAGTTTTTTGCCAGCAAATGGTCATAATAAAGATCAACCGCCACGCTGCTGTAATGCCCAAAATGCGGAACAACTCTTTTCTTCGTTCGCCTAAAAGCCGGATGAGCGTCCGAAAACGCATCAATTTCACGATGCCAGATTATTCCTTGTCTTATTTCTGAATCATACTCGTTTAGCTGTTTTCCCTTTACAAAATCTCCCAGAAAATTCCCCAGCAATATTTTTGGCGTGTCCGAAAGATAGAAATGCGCTAAATAGTTCATAAGAAAGAATCGGATTGAGTAGCTTTGAAGGCTGATGGCCGACCATGCTGTCGAATATTACAGAGAATGTGAAAGAATAAAGATCTGGATTGCGAGCATGTTGGTTTTCGTTTTCAACAGAGGAAAACTTGCTCTGTTTCAATTTCGCACTTTATTCTGATAAAACCTGGAAGCAATTTTCAGTCAGCAGCGGCGTTGGATAAAACAGCTGCTCCGCTTATGGTTCTGCCCTGATTCAGCGAAGGCCATCGATTCTGAAACAATAAAGAAATATGAACAAATCGAGTTTGATAGAAGAAGAAAAAGACGTATTCGGCAAAGGACTTTACAGTTTCTACCGCGGCAATGAGGAGGCTGCTTTCACATTGCACAACGACTACGGCGAACCTGAAAATATGCCTGTAGCACATTTTTTTGAGGAGGAAATAACTTTGCTGGAAGATGAAGCGCTCGGACTGTGCCGGGGAGACATCCTGGATATCGGCGCCGGAGCCGGCAGACACAGCTTGCTGCTCCAAAGCGTGATGTTCAAACCGAAAAGCATTGATATCTCTCCGCTTGCCGTGCGGCTGATGCAAGAGCGGGGCGTCAAGAATGCTCATTTGCAGAATATCTGGAACGTGGAGGGAGAACAGTACGATACGCTGCTGATGCTGATGAACGGCATTGGTCTGGCGCAAACGCTTGATCAGGTTCCGGTCTTGCTCGAAAAGCTGAAGACCTTGCTCAAGCCCGGCGGACGCATTGTATTTGACTCCAGCGATTTGGCTTACCTGTATGAAAACGAACCGCTGCCTCATGACAAGTACTACGGCGAAGTTGCCTTTCGGTACACTTTTGAAGAAAAAAGAAGCAAGTGGTTTGGCTGGGTGTATGTTGACCCGAAGACGATGCAGAAAATGGCCGAGAAAGCAGGCTTTAAGTTCGAAAAGATTTACACTGATCCGAATGACCAGTATTTGGCGATGCTTACGCTAAAAAATTCATAAAACATACATGTAAAACCCCGTGAAAATTATCCTTCAATTGCACGGGGTTTTACATGCATTCTTATATTACAGCTCTTTCACCAAGCCTTCCAGATAGTGCTCTTTTATTCCGTGAATAGCTTTGATTTCTTCGATTTTGGCTAGAATGTTCTGATCGGGAATTTCCTTTTTCATCTCATCCCTTACAGCCACCAGCATGACGTTTTTTGGCGTGTGATCGGTCGTTATAAATTCAAAAACTTTCGTTTTGTAACCGTACGCTTCCAAAAGCAATGCTCTGATGCCGTCCGTAAGCAGTTCGGCCTGCCGCTCTTTCAGAATGCCAAACTGGCTGATTTCGCTCAAGGCGTTTTCCGGGCAAAGCTGCTTTCTTAAGTGTTTGTGGCAGCATGGCGCGCAAACAATTACCCGGGACTCAGCTTTGAGACCTCTGAAGATTGCGTCGTCGGTGGCGGTATCGCAGGCATGCAGCGCAATTACGACATCCATTTCCGGCAGCTCGGCATCCTGAATAGTACCCTGTACGAACTGAAGTCTGCTAAATCCAGCTTCGCCGGCGATGCGGTTGCATTTGTCTACCAGCTCGCCGCGAAGCTCCACTCCTTTCAGCTTGGCTTTTTTACCGAGTATATTCTGAAGATAATCATACAGCGCAAAGGTAAGATACCCCTTTCCTGCTCCCATGTCCACCACCGTAAACGGCTCTTTGAAAGGGACATGCTTGATGAATCCGTCGATGATTTCGACGTATTTGTTGATTTGTCTGTACTTATGCTGCTTGTCTTTTTTTACGGTACCGTCAGCGGCTGTTACACCCAGCGCCTGAAGATATACGTTTCCTTTGGCTTCGATCAATCGTTTTTTCTTCTTGTCGTGCGGCGCTTCATCCCGAAGCTTCATGCTTGCGTTTTTTTTCGATAATCTGGTTTTGAATTTCTTATTAACCATCAAGTGCCAGTCATTTTCAGCAGTAAAAAGATCCGCCTGCATGAAGTCGAAGCCGAGCAGACTTTCTGCTTCTTTTGCAAATTCATTGTGGCTGAAGTTTTTTGTGATATCGTGTGTTTCGTGCCTGTAGACGCATGAGACCTTTTTCCCCTCTTTTAGCTGCACCAGCTTACAGACTACACTCTTTAGGCTTGCGCTTTTTTTTCTTCTTTTCGAAATCACCATTCTGATAAAAGTCTCCGATTCCAGACTTTTCATCAATGGCTGTATGATTGTGTCTTGTGTTTGTTCACTCATAATTCAATATTTCCTTCCGGCCGCTGCAACGCAGAGCCACAAAGGTAAGGCAAGTATTCCTTGATCAGAAAAAAACCGGAAAACATTTCTTTTCTAGCCGCTTCGGGTTTTCGTCTTTGAAAAGCTTATGGCTCTTAAAAAATTTGCATGGACACTAGCAAATGCTTTTCTGTCTTTATACCCAATCAGAAAGATGATCGCTCAGCGGCTCGTCTTTGTCTAGTGGTATAGCACTGAACAATTCATATTTCATGACCTCATCCATGGTCATGGCGTGCATTTCTGAAGGCTTGTATTGAATCATAAAGAAATATGCATTTCTGGCTTGTTTTGGTGAAAGTCCTAAATGCTCTAAATACTGCAAATGGGGCTTATGTCTTTCATCATCGGCCGGCAAATTTATCGCCTGAACATTCAAAAAATCATTTCTCCACGAATGTACGCCTACTTTAGTGCATTCTTCAAATACTTCACCCTTAGGATAAAAAGCTATAGACGGTCTTCCGCCAAAAAACAATTTACTGCCGCCGGAATTCGCTTCGGAGTATGGCGGCAAGTATATCGGCAGTGCATTGTCATGGATAAATTTACCTAATTCCATTGTATCAGTAAGATGCGTAGTGCCGTGAATATAGCCGATAATAATTCCTTTAATCGATTTATCTTCTTTTAACCGTTCAGAAACGACCTGGCACGTATAATAGTTGAGTGTCCCAAAAAGCAACAAGAATGGAGTTCCCATTATTTGAACTTTAATATGAAGAAGCGATTCATCGTAATTGAAAGAACGGTATAAGCCGCCTTCCAGAAGACACAGTTTATTCGTGGGAACATCCTTTCCTATTCTAATGCCTTTGAGTCTTTGAGTTCTATCCCAAATTTTGAACTTCAGTCGTTCCCGTCCGGCTTTTTTTATGATATAAGCCACAGTATGTATCAAGCTGTACAGCATACGGCCTTCGTCGCGGAAGTCCGAAGCCATTGAGCGGGCCAGGAGCAGCCCTGTTTCTGTTTCGTTGGCTAATTTCAGCAGTACTTTTTGCATTCCGACAATTAGCGCTTCACGAACAAATGGTTCTTTGCTGCATGGCAGTCCGAAGAAAAAATCACGGCTTATAAAATTTACTGACCCCATTCCGCTTATATCTCCTAGGGATGCCTTAACAAACCGGTGGAGGAAATTGGACAACTGCAGGAAGGTTTCTTTTTTTGTAAGCTTATTTTCAGGTACAATGCTCCAATGTCTGTGTTTCACCCATTTCGCTAGATCCTTGTAACCAAAATGTGAAAGAAAAGAGTCACTTAGGCTAATAAAAACTTTATCAGAAATAGGACTGCCAAATGGGATAAGTATACTGGACATTTCCAATTCATTTTTTGACCCATACAGCCAATCTCCAACCAAAAAGTTAATCATAATCACCTCTCCCATTGCTATCCAGTAAGCTGCCGTTTTTGGGGCCACAGACTGCTCGGACAAACTCTCAAAATGGTTGTGTTTAGCCGGCAGGGTTTTACCCACTGCTCCTAAAATGCCCTCATGCTTGTAGCTTGGAACCGTAAGAGTTTGATTGAAATCACTGAATTGCGTCCATTCATGTTTTTTAAATTCTTCCAAAAAATTGTACTTTGAGAGAGTAAATGGTTTGTTTCGGCGAAGTGCATCACGCTTGGATTTTTCGATTTTCTTTCTGTGCCAGAATTCATAGGCGTCAAATCCCTGCAGAGGATTGCTTTCCCGGCCTGTTTCTTTACTCATCTGACTTTCAGATCTTGCGAGCATTTCTTTCGATCTTTCCACCATTGTTCTCCAAAGAGGCTGATCACTTCTCAATGGAATCCAATCGGGTGTTTTGGCGTTTTCGCCTACAAGGTTGACAATTTCTGAGGTGAAACAAACCTTGTCAAATGTCTTGTTAAGATGGGTTTCAGTAGTAAGCCACAAAAAAACAAAATCGTGCTCTTTCCCAAAAGTCACTAGTTTATTGGATACTCTGCAGGCCAATACCCGAAGGCTGCCGGCGCTTTTCATTAGCGGAGTATAAATGCTTAAGTTTTTTCTAAAGCGTTTAAGACGTTGCGCTTTTAGCTGTTCTTTTTCTCTTTTCGAAATCCGAGGTCTTTCTTTCCAGAATTGCTTAAACACTTCCTTAACTCCTAAAGATTCACCGATGAACTCCTCTTCACTTTCTTCCGCTGAAGAATCATAGTCCGATTCTTTTTGAAAATGTGGAGATAGCTTTATAGTTAACTGTGCCTCCGATAAAATATTTTTTAGCACATCATCAACTTCCCATTCCGAAACACGGTCCAGAGTGCTATTTACCAGCTGCCAGAGCAGGACTAAATAGTTGGTTATTATAAAATTGTTTTTGCCTCCTGAAGGTGAGAAAAGATGGCCGGCCCCCTTAAGCATCGGATAGTAATAAACGGCGCTATCTGCGGCAATTCGAGTCGGCGTCTCATAGCCAATCTTAAAATTGTCGATATCCTTTTGTTTTAGCCGAAGCATCAGCATGGGATAACGGAGAACGATAAGCGCCCAAGCTTCGTCTATTCCGGTATCATATTTTTCTTTTGAATCAAATAAATACGGAAACACGCTGTCCTTTTCGCTGAGATCATCGTAAGTTTTCTGATATTTTCGCCGCTGAGCACTCACTTCTTCAAACAGCTCGCTGATCAACCGATTATCATCGCCGGCAAGGGATAATTTGCTTAACGGAACACTTAATAACTCAAATTCAAGACTGATCAGGAGGTCCCGTTTTTCCCTAACCAGATCCTCTCGTTCTTTGGACTTATATTGGAGCAGTACTTTTTTGTCTTTTATCCTATTGTCCACTGCATGAATCTGGTCCAGCAATTCGAATATTTTCTCATGAATGCGCCGCCTTTGCTTGAGTTTGGCTTTAAGCTTCTGAGATGAAAAAAGACATTGAATAGGAAACAATTGCCGAGGAGGATCTTTAGTTCTCCCGCCCGTTGCCATTTTCAGGCTCTTGTGCTTATGTAGTCTTTTTTTTGAAAAAAACATAAAACCCAGATATATTCTTAAGTTAGTCCAGGTACTCTCCTATCGGTTTGTTTGGCTCCAGCATTTGCGTTTTAAACAATCCAAGCCGTTTCTCGTCTTCATGCGTAAAATAATGCAAGCTATCGTGCGGCGCCTGAACAGTGAGCCAATAAGCTTCTCGGGCTTTTTCCGGAGAAAGCCCCAGATATTCATAATACGCAATGTGAGGCAGATGCTGAGGACTGTCAAGCGGCAGCTGGTCAGCTCTTACTCCTGAAGAGCGGGATTTCCAGGCGTGAGCTCCGAGCATTTGGGTTTCGGCAAAGCCAAAGTCTTTAAGATAAAAAGCAATTGCCGGACTCCCTGCAATAAACAAACTGTATCCTCCTGAATAAGCTTCGCCAAACGGCAGCAAATACACAGGCAGATTTTTATCTCGTATTATTTTGCCTACTTTTTCTGTTTTCTCCAGGTTGGTCGTCCCAAAAATTTGACCGATGAAAATCCCCGCCAAGTCAGGTTCGTTTTCCAGCTGTGCTTTTACCATATCCGCCGATTCCGCACTGAAGCTTCCCAAAAGCAGCCGATAGGGTTTGCCTTTAAGAATGACACGCTGGCTCAGAATATGATCCCTGTAATCGAAGCTTCGTATAAAATCCGAATTGTTTATCAACACCGAACTTTTTTCCCAGGGAGCTGAAACTTTAAGTCCCTTTAGCTCCCAGTTTCTCCTGAAAATTCTTTTGGCCAGAGAATCCCAGTAGAATTTATCTACAATCTTAAACACTGCGTCGATAAGCCGTTCAAATATTAATCGCTCCTCACCGTATTTCTCATCCAAGCGGCGAGCAACAGCCAGGCACTCATCCTTAAGCATCGCCACTTTTAATAATACTTTCAGCATGCCGTTTATCATAGCCTTGTATCCGATAAAATCTTCGCACAGAGAAAAGCCATGATAAAATTCATAGTACTTTTGCGGTTTATGTGGGAATTTGAGGTCTTCGGCTGTTTTGCGAATAAATTTGTGCAAATACCCGCAAATTGCCGAAACCAGCTGAGGACCCGGGAGAGACTGCTCAGGCAAATCAGGCCGCCCCTTGAAAAGCAGCTTTTTGACAAACCGCTGATATCCCTGCGCCGACAGTCTCGGAGTTCCCATGCATAACATTACTTCTTCAGTTTCCGGATCCATAAATGGACGGACACCATTTCTAGTTAGAAGCTCCAAGCCGTCAATTCCTGAAAGGTCTATTGGTTTAAAATTCCAGTTGCCAAGCAAAATGCTGAGCATAACAGTTTCACCCAGCGCCTGCCAAAACGCTGTTCCCTGAGCAATTGTGTTAGTATCTATTACCCGAATAAAATGCCTTTTTCCGGCGGGAAGCGTTCGTCCTACCAGCCCCCAGCTTTCGTCTGTTCTGGTTTCGACATTCATAACTTCGCGAAAGGCATTTAAATGAGGCCATTCGTGAACAGCATACCGGCCGGCAAAACTCCCCAGCTTTTCTTCTCTTGTCCTTCTTCCAAAGGCTTCGCCACTTTCTAAAAGAAATTCCGCGTTGCCTCTTTTATCTTGCTCCTCCTGCCTGTTCCACAATTCAAAACTTTCAAACCCGAACAAAGGTCTGGTGTCTCTTCCCAGCTCCCGGCTAGTCTTCTCTCCTTCCTGCTTTATTAGTTTTTTTGCCTTTTCCTCCAGTATATTTTTTGCCAGGTGACGGCTGTCCATAACCATCCAGTCCACTGACCGGACCCGCTCGCCTATCATATTTACAAAATCGCTGGCTGCATTTAGAAGATTCAAGCGCTCCTTTAGCTTAGGCAATTCACTCAGACGGGCAAACATGAATTCTTCATTGTGGCCCAGGGTAAAAACATCGCCTAGAAGAATATCCTGCGCAACAAGTTTTGGATGCTCTATGCGGGCAAATGCCGGAACCTCCATTAAAAGCCCCCGCTGATCCGACAGACTTTTCTCCATTTCCAGGTCTTCTTTTTCTCCCAGACTCAGTCAGAGGGCCTTCTCCATTTTATTTTCCATTTGATACGGTCTTCTTCCTCTTCCTCTTTTTCCGGCTGCTCCTCAGCCTCAGAGTCAGAATCTGGATACCCAATTCCGGGATCCAAGAATGGCGATTCTATAAAGTTCAGCACTCCCTGGCTTGTCAGCCGGATAAGCAACGGATCCAGCTCTGCTTCCGAAAGGCTATTAGCCTGCTGGAGCATCTGCCACAGCATTGCCAGATAGTTCGTCATAAAAGTTCCGGTGTAGGGGCTGTCCGAATGACGAACCAGCACATCGCCTTCTTTCATCTGAGGAAAGAAGCTTACAGGATCATAGGGCACCAACCGCGGCGGGATCCCGGAAAGAAGCAGTATTTCACCAGGATTCTGATCTGTCAGCCGCCTGATTAGAAATGGATAAAGAAGTTTCAAAAAGTTCCAGGCCTCCATAACGCCGCTTTCGAGCATTTTTCCTTCTGTCACTTGAAAGGGAAACAGATCCTTAAGATAATTCTCCGAAAGCCAGAACAAGGCTTTCTGATATTTTCTTCTTTGCGCGCTTACATCTGAAAACAATTCAGTCATCACTTTATTATCTCTTTCGTTTCCGGGCCTGAAGCTCAACGGATGCTGCAACAACTGATATTCAAGCTGCACAAGCAGGTTAAGCCGTTTTTGCATAAGGCGTTCACGAATGCTTTCTCTATAGCTGCTTTGCGTCTTTACTAAATAAATCTCTGATTCATTCGTCTGCAGCTCGGTAAGCAGTTCATAAATTTTTGAATCCACTTTTTCCTTTTTATGCAACCGCCGCCGAAGTTCTTCTGCAGAAAAGAGGCATTGCACAAGATTGTCAGAAACCGGTGGAGGCCACCTGGAAACTCCAGAGGGAGTCTTTCTTTTTTTTATATTCAAAACCGGTTTTCTTTTTGTGTAAAGCATAAATATGCATTGACAATGCAGCGCCGTGTTTACTGGTATATGTCTCAGACAGACATGCTCGTATTTTTCCAACTGAGAAATATAATATCAGCTAAACATTCCCTGAAATAGTGTAAAAACACTGCCAAACCATTACCAGAACTTGACGGGCAGAAATTCCAATACATACAAGCGCCTCTGGACTAATATACATTGCCTTGCAAACGGAAATCAAAAATTCTGATATTGCAGCTCAACAGAAAGTAACCCATGCTGTTCGCTGATGCTCCTCTGCAAAAAAAGCAAAGCCGGTCTTTTCCAGCCTCTATGGGTACTGTTAGCATGTTTCCGCTTTCTGCCTGTCAGCAAATGCAACAAAAGATGCAGGCAGTTATTCAATCCTCTGGCGCACCCATACAGGCAAAATTTCGTGTCGCTTATTCCAACAAAACCCATATTGCCCATGCTGTCGGACCGAATGCAAACAAAACTGAGCTAGTATTCGCCAAGACCCTTTTTTTACATGAGAAAGACCACGAGTTCTCCAGCGGTGAGCAGCTTATCGGTCTGCCTAACGGAATGTACCGCATTCCGGGTCCAGTTGAGGAGGAAAAAAGCCCGCCTTCTTTTCATCAGTTGCTGGACTGGCTCTATGAACTGTGGAGTGAATACCGTGAGAGACTGCTGTGCGAGGAAGAACTTCGCTTAAATCTTCATTTACAACTTTACAATATTACCACTGACAAAACCGCAAGCTATGTTTATACTCTGAAAAAATTCCAAAATTTATTGCAAATTGCATTATCAGGCTATCCCCGGCATCTTATGGGGCTATGGCAGTGGGGCCAGTCAGGGATTTTTTCACTCAGCAAGTTACGATGGCGCACTACTGTAAAAGAGGCTTCGGAGAGCGCTTTTTTGCACATTTTCAATGATTTAAAGGGCCGCGGAAAAAACTTAAAACTGTATTATCGTATTTATATCAATGTTGCTCCTTATTTTTTTCCGGAGATTCTGCAATTTGTCATCAACAACATTATTCTCGATGAAACATTTCCCTTCACTTATTTTTTTAAAATAGCCAATGTACATGAAATTTCCAGAAGGAAAGACAATCTTGTTATTTTCTCTGATTCTGCGAAAGAGAGAGCCCGGATACTGTTGATGCTTGCAGCATTCCAGGAAGACTACAGCTTTGCTTTCGACAAGGAGGTGCCTATGATGAGCGACAAACAGATGACGGGAGTATCCATAGCTGAAAGTCCGATTATGAATTACATGCCTATGGAGGAAGGCGTTTCGTTTGACTACAGCCGGGAAATTGCAGAAGAACTGATGCGGCAGGTTCAAGACGACCCTTTTTTGATAAACTATAGAAAAGACGAGGAGGTGAAGTCTATTTTGGAAAGCATGCAAAAAAAAGCAGACAAAACACTTCTGCCACACAACCGCGCAGAAGCAATAAGTCTGAAAGAACTGGAAAAACTGCAGCAGAAATACTTGCAGTATACAGGAAATGTTTCTGAGCAAATCGAAGACCTCAGACTTTCGGTTTATCACACGACGGCAATGGGCGCATTTTTAGCTCATGGAAACACCTCTTTTCTTGAACTGCGCACTCATCTCATTGTCCGGGCACTCCTGGACAGCATATTACAGACTGCTGATCCCAATGTATTTATCTGTCAGGTCTGGAAGCTTTTCCAGCAGGCCCGAATCAATTTCTTCAAACCGCACGAAAACCTTCCCGCCCGAACAACAGAGTAGGATGTGCGGTTCCAAACTGAGTGCGAAAAAGCTTGCTCTATTTTTGAATGAAGCTTTTGGGCTTAATGCTTTTTTTAATGTTGTGCGAAAAACCCCTAAAAAGAAAACATCTATCCAGCGGGCAAAATAGAAAACCATTTGCTGCCCGATCTTCAAGCTCTCTTTTTCAAAAAAAGCAGCAGGGCATTACGGAAATTATTCAGAATCAGCGCGGAATAGTGCAGGCAAAATTCAAAGCGGCGTATTCCGACAAGTCTCTGATCGCCAAACCGATGCCTCCCACTTCTTCGCCGCCTTTACGCATCTCTCCTTTCAGCAGTTTTCTGCACGACATTCATCACGGGTTTTCGAGCGGCGAACAAATAATCGGCCTTCCCGAGGGACTCTTTCTTGTTTCGGGTCCGCTTAAGAGCAAGAGCGCTGTAAATTCCTTTGAAGGAATGATTGAATGGCTTTACGAAGTTTGGGAAAGGTTCCGGGACTTGGCGATGACTGATGAAAGAAGCAGATTGAACCTTGAAGAAATGCTCTACTATCATGCAACCAATAAAACCTCCCATTGTACTATGTCTGCCCAGGAGTATTTGCGCATTCTGGGGGCTATGCTCGAAAACCGCCCCGATTATCTTAAATGCTGCTGGCAAGGATACGATTTCAATGTAGGAAAAGCAAGCGAAGAAGGCGAAGAGGAAATCTTTCAGTTCTTTCCTGCCCGGTCTTTTTTGAAATTTACAACAGTGGATATTGTGAAAGACGGAACCTTTCTCTTTTTCGAAAACTCGAAAAAAACCAAAGGCTCTTATTCTGGCTCTGTCTATCGGCTCTATATCAACACAGTACCTGATTTTGCACCGGAACTGCTGCAGTTTTTTTTGGAGCGGGTCATACTAAACGAGGAGTTTCCCCATACTTTTTTTATAAAAATTTCGGATTACAATGAGCTGCCCAAAAGACTGGACAACATCCTTCTTTATTCAAATTCCATGGTAGAGATGAAAGCAATAATGAAGGTGCTTCAGGCACATTTTGAAGAGCTGAGCCACTGCTTTGAAACAGATGTTCCCCCTATGGTGAAAAAACTGCATAGAGGCATCGGTTACTCTCATACCCCTCTTTTTGCTTATAAGCCTTTTACCGAAACTATTTCATTTGACTACAGCCGCCCATTGCTCGATGAACTATTGCAGCATGTTGCTTTAGCAGAAGACCCGTCAATAAAAGCCTTTGCTCAGTCCCCGGACAACACAGCTATACTTGATAGAATGAAAGATATCACCGGACATTCTTTGTTGCCGGAAACCCGATCCTGGGCAGTCAGCATGGAAGATATGGATCGTCTTTCTGAGAATTATTCGAGATATACAGGCAAAAACTTCACGCCACTGAACAGACTTATTGACAGCACAACTTTTACGAGAAAAGGAGGAATATTTGAGCCAAGTGATTCTTTTTCATTTTTGGAACTTCGCAGTCAAATGATTGCACAAGCTTTATTGGACAGTCTTTTTATAACCAGAGACCCGAATGTGTTTATTTGTAAAGTTTGGAAATATTTTGATCTAGCTCAAATAAATTTCTTTGAGCCTCATAAAAATCTCCCCTCTTTTTGATTGCTGCATATGTATATTGTTATACGACTTAATGCATTATGTTAAATAGAGTTTTTGAAAATTTTTCTCGCCAAAACAAGAGCACTGACCCTGGAAAGGGGCAGACTTAGTTCACAGGCAAGCTCTGTGGGAGCTGAATTGATTCCGGCAAAAAAACCACAACACTTAGTCCATACACGAATCATTAATGATTCTTCTCATATTTATAGGAATACCCTTTTTTGATATAGAATTTTAATCAGTTTTTCATTACATTCAGTTCATCAATTTTTTGTGCATACAACCCGCATTCGCGGTATATATTTTCATTCTTTTAGCGCCGCTTTTTTTTTGTTTCAGACAAAATACGTGTTGCTTGGCTTGAAACAGCGAAGCTCCCTGCGGCAAAGCGGGCTAAATAAAACCCCATCAACTATGGAAAAAGACAGACGAAATTTTTTGAAAAAGGCTTCCGCGGCAGGCATCGGCCTTTCACTTTCCCCGAGTATTGCTTTTTCAAAAAAAAAAAAAAAAAAAAACAAAGCTTTGATAGGGCTTATAGGAGTCGGGGCCCGAGGCCGCAGCCATTTGAAGCTGCTTCTGAACCGGTCAGACGTGGAAATCATCTCAGTTTGCGATATTGACCCGGAGGCAATCGAAAAATCCAAAAAAATGATCCGCGAGGCAGGAAAAAAAATGCCCGAGTTCTACACCGCTCATGAACATTCTTACCAGGAAATGCTGAAGAAAGAAAAACTGGAAGGAGTAATCATTTCTACACCGTGGCGCTGGCATGTGCCTATGTCCGTTGATGCCATGAAGTGCGGCGTATATGCGGGAGTGGAGGTTTCGGCGGCTATGAACATGAAAGAATGCTGGGACTTGGTCGACACCTACGAAGCTACCAAGGTGCCATGCATGATTTTGGAAAACGTGTGCTACCGCCGAGACGTGATGGCAGTGCTGAATATGGTGAGACAGAACCTTTTCGGAGAACTCGTCCACTTCCGCGGCGGCTATTGTCACGATTTGCGCAGCGTTAAGTTCAACAACGGAAAACAATACTACGGCGGCGGGGTAGAGTTCGGCGAAAAAGCGTACTCAGAAGCCAAATGGCGAACAAAATATTCGCTTATGCGCGAAGCGGACATCTACCCCACTCACGGACTCGGTCCGCTGGCCATGTACGCAAACATCAACCGGGGCAACCGCTTCAAATCCCTGGTTTCGATCGCCTCAAAAGGCGTCGGCCTGCATGATTACATCCTCAACCATCCGAAAGGCGGCATCAACCACCCTAATGCCTCGAAGGAATTCAAGCTTGGAGACGTCATTACGTCGATCATCACCTGCGAAAACGGAGAAACAATCCTGCTGACCCACGACACCAACCTAGTGCGCCCTTACTCGCTGGACTTCCGCGTGCAGGGAACCCGGGGCATTTGGGAAGTAGATGCCGACAAAATCCACCTGGCAGGAAAAACAAAAGATCACCACTGGGATAAAGCCTCAGAAACCTGGCTGAAAGAGTACGACCATCCGCTTTGGAAAAAATATGAAAAAGACGCCACAGGCGCCGGACACGGAGGCATGGACTTTTTTGTAATACACGCCTTCGTAGAAGCTGTAAAGAACAAAACTGAACCGCCGCTTGATGTTTATGATGCGGCGGCCTGGAGTGCAATCACACCGCTGTCGGAAGCTTCTATCCAGCTGGGCGGCGAGCCGCAGACTTTTCCTGATTTTACAAGAGGAAAATGGATGCACCGATCGCCTATTTATCAGCAGCCGACTGACAACATCCTGCTGTAAAAAGGAAAGCCGCTCAATGCTGCACTCAGAAAAACAACTCCCGCCAGCGTGCCGATTGCCGGTATGCTGGCGGGAGTTTTAGTTTAATATCTAAATGCACAAACAGAACGCTTGCACAAAAAAAGCTAAACAAGCTCTTTTTCAAACGTGATCGCGTGCTTCCAAAGGCATATATTCTTAAGGGACTTTGACCCTTTGATCACCGGACGAGTCGAAAGATACAGCCACTGACCTTCGGGCTCTTTATCCAGACATATCGTTAAAGTGAAATCCGGTTTATCCCAAACATCGGTGAATATCCACTGCCCGTAGCGGTTGTTGAATGTCGTCAATACTTTGTAGCCTTCAATTTCAGGCAGGATTACTGGCTCCACTCTGAAAACATATTGAACCAGATTAAAAAATTTCTTCTTGTGAGAAGCAAAATGACCGACATGAGGAGGCATCACTTTCGGATCGACTCTCGGACTTACATCTACAATCTTCGATTTGCATTTTTTTCCTAGGCTCAGCTCAAAATACACGCGGCGTATTTTTTCCCATTCGTTGCCCTTTTCGTTAATGTGGCTGTCGGGAACCGCAGATACTGTAATCTGGTAGACCTTAGTTTTGTCCTCGCCGTACCCGTCGGCTTCTAAATTTTGCTTTTGTTCATCGGAAAGCGCGCTCCAGCCCACAGACTTCTGTTCTCGCACAATCAGCTGGAAGGGACCATTAAATCCATTCATATCAAGTAATTTTTTATTTGGAAAATATATTGATACGAAGCCATTTTCACTCTGTCCGTCCTCAAATCAATTCATATGGTTTCTGTATAAATTCATTACAATTTTTCATCCCACTCACCAAAAGCTCATTGCTTTTACTAATCTTCTCATAATATATAGGAAAAAATTGGATAACGAAACTCTTTAACCTTTTTGTTCTTCCCCAACAAAACAGCCGATGAATTTTTCTATTTCGAAACATTAAAAATCGAAAAAACTGTCATTTTTTAAGCATTCTGTTCAATCAGTCAAAACAATATTTGCACAAGGCACAAAAGCTAATCAATGTCTGCTCGTCTATGAAAAGCTATTTCATTTGGACGAAATGGCGCATTTTCACAGAAAAATCATCGGAATAAATTTGTTTTCATGAACAATATATCATATTATTATAAAGAAAATGCGTAATCTATTTTTAGAATTTATATAAGTGATTTGGGAAGAACACTTCCTTTTTAAATGAAAAAAAATGAAAAGAACACTGTACCCAGTTGCACTAGCTTTCTATTTCCTTTTCGGAATGTGCGGCTGTCAAAAACAACAGCCTGAAAATCCGCTGCTTGGAGAATTCACCAATCCCTACGGAGCAGCGCCTTATGACAAAATTGAGGCAAAGCACTTCATTCCGGCAATAAAAGAAGGCATCAAACAAGCACAGGCAGATCTGGACGCTATTGTAACCAATGAGGAAAAACCCAGTTTCGAAAACACTGTTGTCGCCCTGGAACGTTCGGGGAAACTGCTCAGCAGAACAGAAAACTTGCTCAGCCATCTGAACAGCTCGGAAACCACCCCTGAAATTCAAGAAGCCTCGCGCCAGGCCGCACCGCTGACCTCAGCCTACCGAAACGACTTGCTGCTCAACAAAGCACTTTTTGCCCGCATAAAAGAAGTTTACGGACAAAAAGGTCAACTCAAGATGACTCCCGAGCAACAAACACTGCTGGAAAAAACCTACCGGTCATTTGCCAGCAAGGGCGCCAACCTGAATGAAAAGGACAAGGCCAAGCTGAGAGCGATCAACCAGGAATTGTCAGAACTGAAGATCAAGTTCGGAGAAAATTCTTTGGCCGAAACCAATAACAACGCCGTAATCGTCAAAAAGGAAAACCGTTTGGCGGGAATTCCAGCCGATGCGGTGCAGCGGGCCAAAAAGGAAGCCGAAAAAAGAAACATGCCTGATGCATGGGCATTTTCGACCAACCGCACAGGAAGCCACGCAGTGCTAACCTATGCAAAAGACCGAAAGCTTCGTGAGGAAATGTTCCGCGCCTACAAGGCAAAAGGGAACAACGGCAATGCAAATGACAACCGCGAAATCATCAAGAAAATCGTGGTTAACCGATTCGAGAAAGCAAAACTGCTGGGCTATAAAAGCTATGCCGATATGGTGCTTGAAGACCGGATGGCTAAAACTCCGGAAACCGTAATCAGCTTTCTGGATCAGCTATACGACCTGGCCATGCCGGTTGCTGAACACGAAAAAGAAGAACTGGCCGATTACGCTGAAAAGATGGGACTGAAAGTGCCGCTGCAGGCATGGGACTGGAACTTCTACAGCGAAAAACTGAAGAAAGAGAAATTCTCAATTGACAACGAAGTGCTGAAACCCTATTTTCCTTTGGACAGCGTGCTGAACGGTCTGTTTGAGATAACACACCGAATGTACGGCCTGACCTTCGAGCCTTTAAACAATATTCCTGTATGGCACAAAGACGTGAAAACCTTTAACGTAAAAGATGCAAAAGGCAAGCACATCGCCCTTTTCTATGCCGATTATTTTCCAAGACCGGGAAAAAGAGGAGGCGCATGGATGAACGCCATCCGCTCGCAGTCAGTTGGCCCGAACGGCGAAATACGACCGCACGTTGTAAACATCTGCAACTTCACTCCTCCTACAGCCGACAAACCCTCACTGCTTACCTACCGCGAAGTGGAAACGCTTTTTCACGAATTCGGCCACGGCATGCACGGCATGATGGCGCAGGGAAATTATGCCATGCTTTCGGGGACAAGCGTTTCCCTCGACTTTGTGGAACTGCCTTCGCAGCTGCTGGAAAACTGGGTAGGTGAAAAAGAGGCCTTGCTTCTGTTTGCCAAACACTACAAAACCGGCAAACCGATTCCTGGCAAACTGGTAGAGAAAATCAAAGCAAGCTCGAAATACCATGAAGGTTACGCCACCATCCGTCAGCTGAGCTTCGGATATCTTGACATGGCCTGGCATTCGGCACAGGACAAAGACGTTAAGGCGATTAACGAATTTGCCGAAATGGACGACCGCGTGGAAGCTTTCGAGAAAAAAGCCATGGCCAAAACGGCTTTATTTCCTGAGGTGAAGGGAGACCTTATGAGCACCCAGTTCGGACATTTGTTTGCTGGCGGCTACGCGGCGGGTTATTACAGCTACAAATGGGCGGAAGTTCTGGACGCCGACGCCTTTGAAGTCTTTAAGAAAGAAGGAATATTCAACCCCGAAACCGCTGAGCGCTACCGCAGCACGCTGCTCTCCAAAGGAGGATCGGAGCATCCGATGGTACTATACAAGCGCTTCAGCGGACACAAACCGTCGGTTAAAGCGCTGGCAAAAAGAGCTGGATTTATTAAAGATCAAGAGAATAAATAAATACTATGCTTTCTGAATAATATTACTCCGTAATATATTAAGCGGCGATGCAACCATGTATCGCCGCTATTTTTATAACTATTTGTGAAATCACGGGATTTGATTACCGCCGAACTTCTCGACCAACTTATAACAGACGGCCAATTAAATGATTTTCTTCAGCAAATTCAGAAGCAGAGAATTGAGAAAACCCTTGATGCTGAGCTGAAAGCCCTTTTGGGATATGAAAAACATCAAGCACGAATGCTAGGAACGAACATACAGGCAAAAAAGTGAAAATCGGCTTGGGCGAGTCTGAAATGCTGATGCCAAGAGATCAGAAAGCTGCCTTAGACAACAAGCTGCTGAAGCCGCTTTGGAAAACTTTGCTGATAGATGGGAAAGCAAAGACGGCTATGCGTTGAAAATGCTGGCTGGAAAACTGGAATGCGCTTACCGAATTTTTGAGTTTCCGACCGAAACAGGGGAAATCATTTACACGAAAAACAAGCTTTCATTTCCAACTGGCAAGGCTTTGCAAAAGTCTGTTTTTCTGGCAGTCAGTGAGGCTACTAAAAAGTGGTCCATGCCGATTCGAAACTGTGGACTTATTCAAAATCAACTTTTGACTACATTCAAAAGCAGGGTCAAAATGTGTGTTCACATTTTGACCCTTAAATTTTGAATTTTCACACTTGATGGGAAAGTATCCAATTATTTAAAAACGCCAATTTGATATTTGGATAGGTTCTCCAGATAATATTTAAGGCCTGCAGGAGAAATTCGTCTAAACGAAAAACTATTCAATATCTATTCATTCTAGCGCCGCCTCATCATAAAGGCTTAATTCTCATTTCAATAAAGGCCAATTCTCGAAATATTTGCAACAGCGCCTTCGTGACAACCACTATTGTTTAAGGAATTTCTTATTGATGCTTGCGCCTCCCTCCATATTAAGACGAATAGCGTATACGCCTTTTTTCAAGAAAGAGATTTGTTTCAATAAAATATTGTTGTTGACATACCCGCTCGCGAGGATTTCGCCATTAACCGAGTAGATCGTATAATCTATGATTTTCCGGTTTGACTTGATATTCAAAGTTGATTCTGCTGGACTTGGATAGAGGCTTATGGTCGTTTGCGCCGGGTCCAATCTCATAACCGTCGGTACTGCTTCAGGAACAGGCTTTGGATCGGTACTCGGATCTTCCGTGGTGAGCATTTTACCGATTATCTGCACTTCAGCCAAAGCAAGAGCGTCTGTTTGGCTCGCCAGCTGAATCCTTACGTATTTACCGAATACGGGGCTTTCGAAAATCTTGCTGTATTCTTTATCAACTTCGCCTTCTTGAGTGTGTTTAAACGAATGAGCCTCTTTTGTAACGTCATAATTGCCGGTATTGGGCTTCATGAAATCATTCGAAATGATAATGTGAAAGTTTTTGAGAGGCGTACTTCCTTCATCCGTTCTACCCCATATTTTGATCTCGTGGATTTCGGCCACTCCCCCCAGGTTTATTTGCCAATAGCGATTGGGCCCCGGAAGGGTATGGGCGAGAAGCGATACCTGATCGCTGGTGGTGTCGCCGTCTACGGCTTTGTCTGCCGTAGTCGCTTCGGCAAAATCATTGGACTGCCGGCAGGTTTTATTTAGAGCGGTGTTGCTCGGCTCTACACCTTCGATTTCGAGGGTCCGTATGAAGTTTCCGGACATGTTGGTCCCTTTTGGAGCCCTGTTATTACCAACGATCTCATTGCGGTAGATACCTCCGCTTTTTCTGGCTAGATTGGAATATAAGTTGAGATTGGATGCTCTGGCATATTGCCCGAAAATGACACTTCCATTGAGGAAGCGGTTGTTCTCGATAACGATCGCTTTCGGAGCTAGATTGGGGGTCCAAGATCCTATGGTTCCGTCAATGAAGAGGTTGTCGTGGATCCATAGGTTTTCCAGCCGGAAACCTTTTACCTTTTCCTCTATTCTTAATAACATGCCCGAAGTTCTGAAAACGCAGTTTTTGACTTCGATATCGTCATCATTTTTGAGTTTGATGGAACCTCCCGAGCTGGAATGCGAAAACCCTTTGATGCTGACGCCGTCAATCACGACTTTGGAAGCGTCGTGAACATAAATTCCATGGTCTTCGGGTATGTTGGGGTCACTGGTGCCTCGGGAAAATTCTCCGCCTTTGATTAAAAGATTCAGACTTCTGTCATCACCATTTTGACTGGACCAGGCTTTGATGGCACCCCGCAGGTTATGTCCTCTTATGATATTGTCGATGATTTTGTTGTGGTCTCCGTTCCATATACAAATTCCCCGTCCGTAGAGCAGTTCGTCGTTGAAAAAGAGTTTGCAATTTTTGACCGTGGTATTGTTGCATCTATAAAGGCCGATCATATCGCATCCGGATGTGTTGTCTTCGATGGTCAGGTTTTCAAAAACGCCGTCATTGCATCGATTGTATGCGAGCTTCATATTTTTGAAGCGCATATTTTTAATGATAATGGAATTGGAGTACTCGAACTTGAGGGACAGAACCGCATCCAAAACGCTGGCGTCGATAATGACCTCGCCCTCGTCTCCTTTTCTGTTATAGATGACATTGTTTCGTTTTTTGGCCCAAGCGCTACAAATTTCGGCGGTCATTGTATACACACCGGGTTCGAAAAGCACCGTGCTGTTAGCCGGAATGGATTGAAGCTTTGAGGCGCTGAAGTTCTCTGTGTTGATAATAATGTCTCCAGCATAGCAAACGCCCAGAATTGCGTTAAGAAAAAGTAACAGTAACAGTTTTCTCATTTTGTTTTTTGTTTAAAAAATGCGAATCAATTTATTGGTAATCTTCTCTTCTTTCAAAAAACGTATTCTGCCATTGCGTTCTCCCTAATGCTCCCCCGATTGTTAGGACTGCAAAACAAGTAAACTTGCTTTTATTTTTACACACTCATAAGCTTCAAAAATTTCAGGAGATAAGTCCAAACTATCATATTATGCTATTTTATTGTTTTATGTTAATTTAGTAAAAAATAATTAATTTTATACATAAATTCTATAATTAATAAACTAAGTATAGCTAGTGAATTTAGAATACACTCAAAATGAACTGATTAGGGAGACGGAGATATTGCTCTCTGATTTTTTTAAAATTTCAGTTTGCAGGAGTCGGATCCATAAATCTACTTTTCCTTTTATCCCCAAATCTTTGCAGGTTTTGTGAAAAATATCCGGAAGCGTTTCTAAAAAACTATGC
>JAKSBZ010000319.1 GCA_022360875.1 Cytophagales bacterium
AGCGTTACGGTCAGAAGAATAATATTGGCTTCTACAAGTACGAAACCGACAAGCGCGGCAAGCCCAAGAAGGTCGTTGATGAAGGCACTTATGAGCTGATCGCACCTGTTTGTGGCAAGAAGAAGGAATTTGAAGCGGACGATATTATCGCCCGGATGATGATTCCGATGTGTCTGGAAGTGGTGCGCTGCCTGGAAGACAGGATTGTTGAGACCCCGGCTGATGCCGATATGGGCCTGATCTTTGGCGTTGGTTTCCCGCCGTTCCGCGGTGGGGCAATCCGTTATATCGAAGAGATGGGGCTGCAGAACTTTGTCGATCTGTGCGACAAATATGCTGACCTTGGTCCGATGTACGCACCGACTGAAAACCTGCGCAAGATGGCCGCTGAGGGCGGAACCTTTTACTAGCCCTTGGAAAAAACAAGAAGCCATGGGATTTATCGGATAAAGAATTCAGGAGCCAGCAAATGAGTCTGAATCCAAGAGATGCGGTGATTGTCGATGCAGTGCGTACCCCGATGGGGCGTTCCAAAAACGGCATGTTCCGCAATGTCAGGGCGGAGAAACTCTCCGCCGAACTGATTAATGCCCTGATGGCCCGGAACCTGAACTGGAATATCCGGGAAACCGAGGATGTTATCTGGGGCTGTGTTAACCAGACCAAAGAGCAGGGCATGAATATCGCCCGCAATGTCGCCATGATGACTGACCTGCCCCGCGATGTGGCGGCACAGACCATCAACCGTTTGTGTGGCTCTTCCATGCAGGCGCTGCATACGGCAGCCATGGGCATTATGACCGGCAATGGTGATGTATTTGTGGTTGGTGGTGTCGAGCATATGGGGCATGTGAAGATGGATCATGGTATCGATCTGAACCCGGAAGGTTCCAAGCATTTTGCCAAAGCCTCCAATATGATGGGTTTGACCGCCGAGATGCTGGGGCAGCTGAACGGCATCAATCGCCAGATGCAGGATGAGTTTGGGGTGCGTTCCCACCAGAAAGCCTGGGAAGCCACCCGGGAAGGCCGCTGGAAGAATCAAGTGGTGCCTATTGAAGGGCATGATGCCAATGGTTTCAAAGTGATGTGCGAGATTGATGAAGTGATTCGTCCGGAAACATCCCTGGAAGGCCTGCAGGCCCTGCGGCCGGTGTTTGATCCCAAGAATGGTACCGTGACGGCCGGTACGTCTTCCGCCTTGTCTGATGGTGCTGCGGCAATGCTGGTGATGTCGGCTGAACGTGCCCAGGCTTTGGGGCTGAATATCCGTGCCCGGGTACACAGTATGGCCGTCGCCGGCTGTGAAGCCGCGGTGATGGGGCGCGGCCCTGTCCCAGCTACCCAGAAGGTTCTTAAGAGAGCTGGCTTATCCCTTGATGATATTGATGTTTTTGAATTAAACGAAGCTTTTGCCGCGCAATCTCTGGCGGTGATGAAAGAGCTGAAGATCCTTGACCACATGGAAGACAAAGTCAACCTGAATGGCGGTGCTATTGCCCTTGG
>JAKSBZ010000175.1 GCA_022360875.1 Cytophagales bacterium
GGCACTGACGCGCAGCCTTATTTCCGGATCTTCAATCCTGAAACTCAGATCAAAAAATGGGACAAAGAAGGACAGTTTCTTGACGAATGGGTCCCCGAACGGCACGAAGCCAATTATCCGGATCCGATTGTAGAATACAAAGAAGCCCGAAACCGGGCCATCATCACTTACAAGCAGGCACTCAGCCCAAAAACATGAAGCAGTATCCAATTTTTTTCTTATTAATGCTGATCTGTTTTTCCAGCTACGCGCAAGACAGTCTCAGGACAACTATTCCGAAAAAAAGAACCGGACTCTTGTTTGCCGGCGGAACACTAGCTTATGCGGGAACACTTGCAGGCCTTTCGGCAGTGTGGTACAAAAAGGACCGAGCAAAATTTCACTGGTTTGACGACTCAGGAGAATGGCTGTTAATGGACAAAGCGGCGCACTTTACTGCAGCTTACCATTTCAGCAGACTAAGCTGCCAGCTTTTCAAACGACTGACGATTTCCCGCAACAGCCAAACACTTTACAGCAGCCTGACCGGTTTTCTCATGATATCCTCCGTCGAAGTTCTCGACGGATTTCAAAACGGCTACGGTGCCTCTGCTTACGATCTGTCGGCTAATTTGCTGGGAGCAGGACTTTTTGCCGGACAAGAACTTCTGTGGCACGAACAGCGCATCAAACCCAAATTTTCTTACCACACCACAGCTTTCCCCAGGCACCGTCCGGAAACACTCGGCAAAGGATTTCTTGAGCAAGTTATCAAAGACTACAACGGCCAAACCTACTGGCTCTCGGTAGACATACACGCTTTTTTTTCCAAAAAAAACACCTTCCCAAAGTGGCTGAATATAGCCGCCGGATACGGAGCCGAAGGAATGCTTTACGGTTTCCCAAATGATCCCCGCCATATAAAACCTCCGCGCCGCCAATTCTACTTAGCCCTGGACTGGGACTTAAGCTACATCCGCACGCGCTCTTCCTTGCTAAAAGGACTGCTTTTCGTATTGGATGCAGTAAAAATACCTTCGCCAGCTGTTTCAATGGACTCCAAAGGGATTTTCCGTTTTCACCCCCTGTATTTTTAATTTTTAAAAATACGCCATTTCATGCAACTCCTGCACATTATGTCTGTCTTTGAGCTGAAAAATAAATAACACTGATTTTTTATTATGCAGATGCCTCATCTCATTGAGCATCAAAGCAAAAAACAAATTTGGAAAAGGTACTCAACATACACGACAAACTAATCAGAAGATGTTTGCAGAATGACCGCCAAGCGCAGTTTGAGCTGTACAAATGTTACGCTGACTCCATGTACAATGTAGCCAAGCGCATCACCAACAACACAGACGACGCCCAGGATGCGGTACAGGACGCCTTCATTAGCGCTTTTCAAAAAATTCAGCAATACAAAGGCGAATCCACTTTCGGCGCGTGGCTTAAAAGGATTGTCATCAACAAGTCTCTCTCGTTGATCCAGTCAAAAAAAAGAATTGACTTCAAAGATTCGGAACAACTGGAACTTGCAGACGATGCCTCTCCTCCTTTCGAAAACAATGGCTTTGAGTACAGTATTGAAGACGTAAAAAAAGCTGTTGGCCAGCTTGCCGATGGTTACAGAAGTGTTCTTTCGCTTTACCTTTTTGAGGGTTACGACCATGCCGAGATAGCAGAAATCCTCGGAATCTCGCTCTCAACATCCAAAACTCAATATATTCGCGCCAAGAAAAAACTAAAAGAAAATCTTGCTCATGGACGCCAATACCAACAAGCCTGACCCGCTCAAAGCTTTTTTCCAGGAAAACCGAGACGGTTTCGAGGAAAAAATGCCTAACAAGACTGAAAACTGGAAAGCCATCGAAAAGGCACTAGAAAAAACGCCGTCCACTGAAGGATCTACAACCGAGCGTATTCCTGCCTGGTTCTGGAAGGCTGCTTCTGCAATATTGTTTGTGAGCTGTTTGACGCTTCTGTTCCGGCCGGCTCCAGAAAAAGAACTCATTAGCCAACGAATTGACGTTTCTTCTGAGCTTCAGCAAACCGAAGGATATTATTACAGTCTCATAGCCAGCAAAGAAACCTCGCTGAAAGAGCTGCTGGCCAGCATGCCCGCCACAGACGAAGCTTTTGCTGAAGAAATGCGGCAACTGGAGAACACCTACAACCAATTGAAAGAAGAATGGAAGATGACGCAAAGCGACAAATTGCTGCACGCCATGATTCAGAACCTAAAGCTTAGGGTCACCTACCTTAACCGAAAAATTGTACTACTGGAAAAATTTAAGCCTAATAAAAATGAAAAAACATCAGCAAATATTTAACTCAATTTTAACCCTTGGACTGTTTATAAGCTGGATGCTGCCCGCTTACGGCCAAGAGGTAAAAACAATCCGGAACAGCTATCAGATAAAACCGAATACCCTAATCGAAATCTCCAACCGCTATGGCGATGTAGTTGTGACTCCCTGGGAAAAAAACCAGCTGGATATCAAGGTGGAGATTAAAGTAAAAGGAAAAAATGAACAGCGCACAAAAACGCTTTTTGACCGCATCAACATCCGAATCGACGATGACAACCCCGGCTCAAATATCAGCTACACCACCGACATCGACAACATCAACGGGAGAAGAAATGAAAAAATCGAAGTCAACTACTACCTGCGCATGCCTGAAGCTGCCCGTCTGAATCTAAAAAACAAATACGGAAGCTCCTTCCTTGGCACGCTTAAAGGAGAAGTTTCGCTCGATCTTGCTTATCAAGGACTGGTCAAAATCGACGCTCTGCTAGGCGACAACGAACTAAACTTCCGCTATTCTGATAACATAAAAATCAATGAAATCGAAAATGCTGACAAATTCAGAGTCAGCTATTCGAAAATAAAAATCGGAAAAGCCAAAGACATAAATTTGGAAATCAGATATTCCGAGGCGAAAATTGACAGAACTGATGCGCTTAATCTTACAGCCAGGTACAGCGAACTAAATTTGATGAAGGCAAAAACAATACAGGGATCCTTCGGCTACTCCGGAATTGAAATCGAACGGCTAACGCAAAAACTGGAAATGTCGGGCTCCTACGGCGGCGATTTCGAGATTGAGCACGTGAGCCAGTCGGTAAACATGATTGATCTCCGGGTAAGCTACACCAATGTGGAAATTGGCATAGATCCCGGCCTGAACGCCGATTTCTCAGCCAAAACCTCACACGGAAACATCTCCTACGACAAATCGCTCGTCAATTGCAACTACATAGAAAACCAGCGGAGCACTAAAACATACAAGGGAAAAATCGGATCCGGAAAACAGGGCAGCATGCGCATTACAAACAGATACGCAAATATCGACGTCCATTCCAGCCGCGATTAGCACGTTTGCTACAACCAAGGAACTTTCCAGCGCCTGTACAAATTGTCAGGCGTTTTTTTATTTTTGTAAAAAAATCCTTCCTGTCGCCTAGCAGTTAACACTGCACAAAGCTGTCCGCAGATTCTCTTTTAGGCGCATTCAGACAGGGACCGGTAAAACACAAAACTTGATTTTTATGAAAAAAATGAATATTGGCGACCGCGTGCGATCGCTGCATACCAACGAAGAGGGAATCATTATCGGATTCAAAAAAAACGACATCATCGAAATTGAAATTGAAGACGGATTCTCTATTGATTTTCTAGCCAAAGAAGTCGTGCTCGTCAGACAGGATGAGCAAAAGCACTTCGGCGACGACTTACAAGAACAAAGCGAAGACCCCAACCGCAGCAAAAAAAGCCAACGATTCGAAAAACCCACGCTCAGCTCGGAGAAGGGCGTTTTTATCGCATTCTTTGACAACGGCAACGACCTGCTTACCGCCTACCTTATCAACAACACAGATTCAGAATTATTATATTCAGTTGCTCAGACAGTCCACAGCTCTTACCAGGGCATTTCTGCAGGCCTGCTCAGGGAAAAAAAATACCTTAAGCTAAAGGACTTCAACATGAAGAAGTTTGACAACTGGGCAACACTCTACTTTCGTTTTCTTTTTCATAAGAACGACTTCTTTTCCCGCGACGAGATGTTTGAAAAAAGGCTGAAATTCAAAGCCTCGACTTTTTTCAAAAACAAAAAAGAAGCGCCTCTTTTCGAAAAGGAAGCCTACGTATTCCAGATCGACAGCAACGCACCAAAAGTAAATCCGGAAAAGGTGCAAGAAAGCATGACCCAGGGGAAAAGCCTGCCCGAGGTTACTCATGAGATAGTGAAACCGCAAACAGTTATCGACTTGCACATCGAAAAACTGGAGCAAGCACCTGAGCTGATGAGCAATTCCGAAAAATTGAAAAGGCAGCTAAACGAATTCGAAAACGCACTGGCCAATGCAATTGCCTCCGGCATGCTGGAAATCACTTTCATTCACGGCATCGGAAACGGTATACTAAGAAACGAAATTCATAAAAGACTAAGCAAAAATGAGCATATTAAATATTACGAAGATGCTCAGAAAAACAAATTTGGATATGGAGCCACTCTCATCAGAATAAACTAATTCGCTCCAAACCTTATTCAGGTAAGATTTCCCCCATCTTCTTGCCTGAATACTTTATTCGCCTAAACGACCCTTCATATACATTATCCGTGACAAAATAAAATAATCTTAATTTAATTTGATTTTTTATATTTATTGTAATTTAAATTACATTACATTTTTCTCTAAAATAAAAAAAATATCGTTTGCCAGAATATAACTAGATCTTGTTAAATTCATTAGAAGCGAGGCAGTCTTCACTAGGATACATTTATTAATGAAGGTATCTGCAAATATACTTTAAAGAGCTCAAAGAGTTCCGTATATTTGCAGTGTTCCTGTAAGTGGCCTTATCGCTTGCTTCAGTGCAAGAGGAAAGTCCGGGCAACACAGAGCGTCGTACTTCCTAACGGGAAGGCGCACCTTGGTGCGACAGCCAGTGCCACAGAAAACAAACCGCCTCCGGGTAAGGGTGAAAAGGCGAGGTAAGAGCTCACCGCGTTTCAGGCAACTGAAACGGCAGGGTAAACCTTACGAGTTGAAAGACCAAATAAGCCAGCGCAAAGGGCTGCTCGTCCGATGCTGGTGGGTAGGTTGATCGAGCTCTGGGGCGACCCAGAGCCTAGATAAATGATAAGGGCTCTTCGGAGTACAGAACCCGGCTTATACACTTACAGGACTTCTTTTCCTTTTGACGCATCGCCTCCGACGTTTCTTTCTTTCATAACGTACGAATATGCCCAATATCCTACTGATTGACGACGAGCGAAGCATTCGTATGACGCTCAAAGAAATTTTGGAATACGAAAACTACCAAGTTACAGAAGCTCAGGACGGCGAACATGGACTGGAACTCATGATTAAAAACCAGTACGACGCCATCCTTTGCGACATCAAAATGCCCAAAGTCAACGGCATTGAGGTGCTCGAAAAAGCTCAAAAACTTGGCGTGAGCTCTCCGTTTATAATGATCAGTGCACACGGAAGTATAGAAACAGCTGTAGAGGCCACAAAAAAAGGCGCATACAACTTCATACAAAAACCCCCTGACCTTAACCGTTTGCTGCTGACAGTCAAAAATGCGCTGGAAAGATCCGAGCTGGTAGAAGAAACCAAGACGCTGAAAAAGAAGGCCATAAAAAATGATCAGATAATCGGCAAATCAACCGCCATCAAAGAGGTATTAGCCTCTGTTCACAAAGTGGCCCCTACGGAGGCCCGTGTGCTGATAACAGGAGCAAATGGAAGCGGTAAAGAATTAGTTGCCAAAGCCATACACCAAAACAGCCCCAGAAGCAGCTATCCAATGGTAGAAGTCAACTGCGCGGCTATCCCGGCAGAGCTGATAGAAAGCGAACTTTTTGGCCACGAAAAAGGCTCCTTCACCTCGGCGGTCAAGCAGCGGAAGGGGAAATTTGAAATAGCCAACCACGGCTCGCTGTTTCTGGACGAAATAGGCGACATGAGTCTTTCTGCGCAAGCCAAAGTGCTGCGAGCCCTGCAGGAAAAGAAAATCATGCGCGTAGGCGGGGACAAAGAAATCGCTGTGGATGTACGGGTGATAGCGGCTACTAACAAAAACCTGAAAAAGGAAATTGCCAAAGGAAAATTCCGGGAAGATTTATACCACCGCCTCAGCGTCATCCTGATCCATGTACCGGCACTTAAGGAACGACTGGACGATATTCCGCTGCTGGTTGACAAATTCCTGCAGGACATCGCCGATGAATACCGAGTGAAGAAGCGGGAAATTACTGATGAGGCCATCGAAGAACTCAAAAAAATCGACTGGTCAGGAAACATCCGCCAGCTGAGAAACGTCACCGAACGCCTGGTGATCATGGGCCATGAAAAAATATCGGACACTGATGTCCGCCAATATGGAGGATTTTAAAAAGAGACTCCTTATACCCGAGTCTCTTTATTCATCTCTTTTTTTTCGATCGATTTCTGTTGCTTTTCGCTGTGCTTAGTGTAAGTAGGACATACTTGTTGCGCACAAGATGTAAACAACACAAGCAATGCTCCAGCAAATAAGAATTTTAGTTTCATCGGAGTATAATTTTTAAAATAAACACTTCACAAAATAATCTATTTTTTATCATCTTACAATACGTACAGGAAAAATATATTTCACTTTTTCTTATACACTTCTACCACTAAACGGCCATTAAGTTACATCCTCTTACATCAGAATTGTCAAAACGCCCCAATATTTCAAAAAATCCTCCCTTATGGAACTTTCCAATATCCTGTGTCTCAATGAAACTGCAAGAATGTATGTTGGCCAAATCAATAATATTAACGCCTCCGCTTCTTTGGGTAGTATAAGAAAACGGATCGTTGAACTCACGCAGAAGCACCCGCATAGAAAAAGGCTGGCTGAAAATCCCTTTACCTTTCGAATAAGCCTGCGATAATAGTTCGGTCATTCCGTATTCGGAATGAATAGGCGCCTTTCCGAAAGAGCGCTGCAGCAACCGGTGCACTTCAGGACGGATCAATTCTTCTCTTCTGCCTTTCATCCCTCCGGTTTCCATGATCCGAATATTCGTTAAATCTACAGAATGTTTTTCAGAAAAATCCAATAAGCCGAATGTTACACCAATAAGAAAAGCCTGCTTGTCCGGCTGTTCCCGAAGCTGTTCTAGACTTTCCCGAAGCTGTTCGAAATCATTCAAAAAAAATCCTCCCCCGTTCCGGGATTCTTTAATAAAATGGTCCACCATCGCCACCAGCGACGAATTGGCACGCTCCAAATAAGAAGGCAGCAATCCTAAAAAAACGCTCTCAGTCAACGGACCGTAAGTTCTCTCGAAAATTTTCCGGGCTACCTGAAAATAAAAATCCAAGTCCTGTACGAAGTGTTTGCTGGTAACGCTCCCGGTTGTTCCGCTGCTCTCAAACACACGCGTGCTTTCCCAGATGCCGGTCTTCACAGCATGTGTTTTGAAAAACGCAATCGGCAAAAACGGAATTTTCTCTACGCTATCCACCTGTCGGGGATTAATCCCCAGCCTATTAATATATTCTTTATAAATTTCGTTGCATCTTGCCTGAAGCTCAAACACCTGCAAGGAAAAATCCGAAAAGTCGAAGGATTCTTCACATAGCAGCTTTTTCTTCAATCTCGCTATTTCTTCTGCTGCTTTCATGAAATATTCATTTTCTTACTCATGTTACCCAACAAACACATCGGCTAATTATTTTCATTGTTTACGCCCAAACCCGCAAACAACAATTCCCGGCATAACAAAAACAGCCAGAAAAGCACAGTGTGAGCGCCTTTTGCAATTTTCAAAATAAAACCAGGCATGCTCCTGCCATATTTGCACTTAACTGTTCTTGCCTCCGTGCTATTTCAGTTTTCCCGCAAAATTACAAACTTATTGACAGACCACTTGAAAATTTACCTACAAAACTATAGCAAATCTATTGATAAACCTCGTTTTTTGCGTATTCATACAATGTCAAGACCATTCAAACGTTACCAGAACCTAATCCAGGGACCGAATATGAACAGAGATGCCTTAATAAAAAAATACAATGTGCCGGCTCCGCGCTACACGAGCTACCCAACCGTGCCATTTTGGAGCACAGAAACTCCTCAAAAAGAAAAATGGTTCGAAGCCGTAAAGAACACTTTTAAGCGAACAAACTCTGAAAAAGGAATCAGCCTGTATTTTCACATGCCCTTCTGTGAAAGCCTCTGCACCTACTGCGGATGCAACAAGCGCATTACCAAAAACCACCGAGTGGAAGACCGCTACATCGATGCGCTGATCAAGGAATGGCACACTTATCTGAAACTGTTCGGGGAAAAACCTGTCATTCAGGAAATACATATTGGCGGCGGAACTCCCACTTTCTTCCACCCCGACAACTACCGCAAGCTTTTCGGAGAAATCAAAAAAACCGCCGTATACGGCAACACTCCCGAATTCAGCTTTGAAGGACACCCCAACAACACCACCGAAGCGCATCTGGAGGCTTTTCGGGAGCTTGGCTTCAACCGTGTAAGCTATGGCGTGCAAGATTTTGATCTTAAAGTGCAGACCACGATCAACCGCATTCAGCCCTTTAAAAACGTGAAGCATGTTACCGATATCTCACGCAAACTCGGCTATGAGTCAGTGAATTTCGACCTGGTATACGGCCTGCCCTTTCAGACGCTGGACGTTATCAAAAACACTATCGAAAAAGTTGCCGAGCTGATGCCCGACCGGATAGCATTTTACAGCTACGCCCATGTTCCCTGGACAAGCCCGGGGCAGCGTGCCTACTCAGAAGCGGATTTACCCACTGACGCAGAGAAAAGATCACTTTATGAAACCGGAAAAGAAATGCTGGCCGAACTTGGTTATCAAGACATCGGCATGGACCATTTTGCGCTGGAATCGGACGATATGTACAAGGCTTTCCGGGAAAACCGGCTGCACCGCAACTTTATGGGATACACGACCAACCAAACCGAACTGATGATTGGACTGGGCTGCTCGTCGATCAGCGATGCCAAAACAGCTTTTGCCCAAAACCTGAAAAAAGTCGAAGACTATCAGGACGCCATTGAACAAGAAGGGCTTTCTGTGTTTAAAGGCCATTTTCTTAACGAAGAAGATCTGGTAATCCGAAAGGCCATTCTGGAACTGATTTGTCACAACCAGCTGCTGCTTACCGAAACAGTAAAGGCTACGCTCGACGAGCAAGCTCGCAGCATGCTTTCAACTTTTGAAAAAGAAGGAATCATCAAACTGGATGGCGACCGGCTGCAAGTATCAAAAGAAGGAGTGGCCTTTATACGAAACATCTGCATGGCTTTTGACGCCCGTCTCAGAAGAAAGCACGCCTCTACCGGAGAAGGAAACCAAATTTTCTCCAAAGCCATATAACCGCTCAAAGAAACTCCGCAAGTCATTCCGGGAAAAACCATTTGAATTTTTCCCGGAAACAATCTTCTTTAATTTCTTCGAAAAGGGACAAGGCAAAACCTCTTGTGAATTCGCTGCAATTCCACAGACTCAAATAAATACAATCCGTTCCAAACCTGAAAAAAGAAAGTGCCTGTTCAAGAACATTTTTATCACATTCAATAATCTTGTGGTGCTAAAAAAGAATGCTTGAATTATACACCATTTATGATTATTTTTATTAGTACACCAGTTTTTTAGCTTGATATGAGAATATTTTTTTCTTTCCTGATTTTTGTGATTTTTTATTCGGAAAACGCTGACGAGAACTGCAAAGGGAAAATGGCAGGGGGCAAAAAGGAAGGGGTCTGGACATGTTACTACGAAAACGGAAAAAAACAGGAAGAAGGCGCGTACAAAAACGACTTAAAAGAAGGGATGTGGAAATACTACCATGACAACGGAAAACTTGCTCTGGAAGGAAAATTCGAAAAAGGAACGGAAGTCGGCATATGGAAAATGTACAATGACAAGGGTGAATTCATAGAAGAAATAAAATACTAAAAGGAATCGCAAAGCAATTCCTTTTTATATCCTTTTCTCAAGAAACCGCCATACACGGGTCTGTCAAAATGCCAGAGCATTTGCTCTCATAAACAACTCCACAGCCCTTGCCAAACTAGCCTCGTTCGTTCCCAGCGATGCAATACTGCCAATCTCTAGTCCCGAACCGTCATAAACAACAATAGCGGGCAGCCGCCCAGCCGCCTGGACGTTTAAAAAATTTGACTGCCTCCTCATATCCAGACTGGCAAACACCGCACGGCCTGCCTTCTGCAGGGCATATGACCGAAAAGACTGCAGCGTCTGCGGACAAGAACCGCAAGAATCCTCGTGAAGCATAATAAACTTGAGCTTCTGCACTGCAAGAAGCTCATTAGCATTTCCGGCATCCAGTTCGTACACATTGCCATCCAAATAATTCCTTTCAACAGACCGAACCGTATCGGAATCTGAACATGTTGTGAAAAAAATGCAAAGCCCGGAAAAAAGGATGAAATAAACGATTCTCTTCATAATCATTTTTTGTTTAAGCACTTCGTGCCAATTAATATTTTCTTGGTGATTATTTGCCAGTGATTTAGCTTGAATATTTAATAAACAATCAGCTATTAGCTCAACCGAAAATTCTTTTGTCAGTTCTTTATTATTTCCTGTTTTTCTGTCGGAAAATTTCCATTTCTTATCCGACTGTTTCCCCGATCCCGATCTTATCTTCTCTACAAAGTAAGAATTTTCGCGCAGCAGTATGGGATCGAAAGTATGGCTTTAGTTTTGCTTTGTCTCTTACAAACCACAATCAACTGATATGCTGCTGATCCAAGCCCATCATTCAATTTTCGAGCTCGAACAAAACCATAAGGATAGTCTTTTATGGCTTCAGAAAAAAGGCGTTGATTATGAATACCACTCGCTGCAAACTCTTGCCGAACTCTGCGAATCACACGCTCTTGACATCCAGACAACACTTTCCGAACTTAACTCGGCTTTGTTGCAAAAAAAACTGAAAAAGCTGCAAGAACAGGGACTTCACGAAAGCATACTTGCCAACTATGAAAACGGGCTCTACGGACAGCAGTCTCTTAAGAAAATCAGACAAATTCTTTCATCCCCAAAAAAAGACAGTGAATTCAACAAACAATTCAGAGCGCTGTTCGACAAGCTAGAAAAAGCCTATTCTTCCCTGCTTGAAAAAAAAGAGGTTGTTTTTTATCCTTTCATCCAAAAACTTTTGCTAGCCAAAGAAGAAAAACGCTCACTGCCCCAGGCTCAGCAACATGTAACCGACAAACTTCTTAAGGGAGTCGAAGAAGCCAACCGAAACTTTCAAAAGACTTACGCTCAGGTCAAGTCTCTGGCCGAAACCGAGCTCAAACAGCTTGCGCACTACGACTCTCTGGGACTGATAGAAGCGTTGCTCGCTTTCGAGCAAATCGCGGCTTACCAAAATCATATAGACGAGACCATTATTTATCCCAAATCGCTGATGCTTGAAGCCCAGCTGAGGTTATAACCGGGTGCCACCAATTTTTTCTCCAAATAAGCTAAGTGCAACACTGTGTCTAGGTATTTTAAGCGACTATGCATATTTTTGCTATTGTGAAATTTGCGGTGATTATATGGACGTTTTATTTCCTTGCATTGGCAGGTCTGCCGTGCGCTGATGCCCCTATATCCAAGTCAAAACACTTCGTCGCGCAGCTAAATCAAGTCTCTTGCCACGGAACGCATCACGAAAGCGGCCACAAGCATTCTGTATGTTCGCCTTTGTGCGTATGCTCTTGCTGCGGTGCACATATCAATCCCCAGAATGTATTTCGTCCGCTGTTGGCCTGCATTATGCTGCCTGTCAAGCAGTGTGAAACGATTTACAAAGACGCGGCGCCTATTCAGCTCTCATCCGATTTCTTTCATCCTCCCCAGTCCTGATCTTTTCTGAACGGCTCCAGGCTGTTCCACAATTATTTTTCGTTCGCATAGCGCAGTCACGCCGGGCTTTCAATTATTGACCGAAAACTATTTCATTTCGCGCTGCCTGAGAACAGATGCATGCTTCCGGCTGTTCAAACAAGGCCTCTTGTGTATGCTCTTGAACGAAACTTTTCACCCAACCAATAGAAAAGAATACTGATTCTTTGATTTTTTCTTATGCAGAAAAAGTAAAATCATGATCCAAAACATCATCAACTTTTCCATAAAAAATAAACTCATCATTGGCCTGATGACTTTCGCGCTCATTGCAGCCGGACTTTGGTCCATGAAAGAAGTGCCTCTGGACGCCGTGCCCGACATTACAAACAACCAAGTGCAGGTCATCACGACAGCGCCCGATCTCGGCACCACCGATATCGAGCAATTTGTCTCCTATCCTATAGAGCTGGAGATGGCGAACTTGCCGGGAGTGACAGAAATCCGCTCAATTTCCCGATTCGGGCTGTCTGTCGTCACCATTGTTTTTGAAGACGACCTGGGCACCTACCTTCCGAGGCAACTGGTAAGCGAGCGGCTTATGGCTGTAAGGCAGGAAATTCCTGAAAAATTCGGAGCGCCGTTCATGGGGCCTATCAGCACCGGCCTGGGCGAGGTTTATCAATACACACTGGAAGTTTCCCCTGAATACAAAGACAAGTTTACGCCGCAAGAGCTCCGAACCGTCCAGGACTGGAATGTGAAACGCCAGATGGCAATGATTCCGGGAGTCGTGGAAGTCAACTCGTTTGGCGGCACTGTCAAACAATACGAAGTTGCCGTCAATCCGGATAAGCTGAACAGCATGCAGATCACTTTGCCGGAAATATACGAGGCGCTGAACAAGAACAACGAAAACACAGGCGGCGCCTATATCGAGAAAAACCACATGGCCAACTTCATCCGAGGGGAAGGTCTGTATAAATCGCTTGAAGACATTGAAAACACGGTTGTAAAAAACAACGCGAACGGGACGCCGGTGCTTGTCAAAGACGTTTCTCAAGTGAAAATAGGAAGTGCCGTCCGCTACGGAGCTTTTACAAAAAACGGAAGAGAAGCCGTTGGAGGCATGGTGCTTATGCTCAAAAACGAAAACTCAAACGAAGTTATCCGGAACATCAAGAAACGCATCGAGACCGTGCAAAAAGCCTTGCCTAAAGGAATTACGATCAAGCCGTTTCTGGACCGGTCCGAGCTGATCCGAAACACAACCCGCACGGTAGCGAGCAACCTTACCGAAGGCGGACTGATTGTAATCTTCGTCCTTGTAATCTTGCTCGGAAACGCCCGCGGCGGACTAATAACTGCCTCGGCCATTCCTCTGTCTCTGCTGTTCGCCTTTATTCTGATGAATGTTTTTGACGTATGGGCCAATCTCATGAGCCTCGGCGCCATTGACTTCGGAATTATCGTCGACGGCACTGTAATCATAGTAGAAGCGTCTGTGTTTTACATGACACAGCACATCCACAAAAACAAAACTGCTGAAAAGCTCGGCCAGAAACAAAAAGACGCTATTGTACGCAAGGCCTCCAGCCGAATGATGAATTCAGCATTCTTCGGCCAGCTGATTATCCTGATTGTGTTCTTGCCGATCCTGGCGCTGACAGGAGTGGAAGGAAAAATGTTTCGTCCAATGGCGCTCACCTTCAGCTTTGCAATTATTGGAGCCATGGTGCTTTGCCTGACTTATGTGCCGATGGCAACAGCCCTTTTCCTCAGCATTAAAAATGACCCGAACAAAAAACCTGGGCTCGGCGACAAAATAATGAACGCCCTGCACCGCATTTACGGTCCGGCGCTGCACTGGGCCTTAAAAAGCCAAAAATCGGTTATCGGCTTGTCTCTAGGACTTCTGGCTCTGGCAGGAATAGTTTTCAACCGCCTGGGCGGAGAATTTATCCCAACACTGGACGAAGGCGATCTGGCCATGCAGGCTCTGTTGAAACCCGGCAGCTCACTGACCGAAGCCATTAAAGCAAGCAATAAAATCGAAACTATTCTTCTTGAAAATTTCCCCAATGAAGTGGAAGACGTTGTTGCCAGAATCGGAGTTGCCGAGCTGCCAACTGATCCAATGCCCATGGACATTGCCGACATGTTTATACTTCTGAAACCCAAAGACGAATGGACAGTCACCCAGAACAAGGAAAAACTAATCGGCCTGATGAAGGAAAAAGTCAGCAAGCTGCCGGGCGTCAATTTCGAGTTTTCACAGCCTGTGGAGCTGCGCTTCAACGAATTGCTGACCGGCGTCCGCCAGGACATCGCCGTCAAAATCTTCGGCGAAGACCTGAGCGTGCTGGCTCAGAAAGCCCAGAAAATCGCTCAGCTCATTCAGGACATTCCGGGAGTAGGCGATGTAAACATCGAAGCCATACAGGGACTTCCTCAAATGACCGTTCAATTCGACCGGTCCAAAGTGGCTCAGTACGGCCTGAATGTAAACACACTGAACGAAATAATCAACACTGCTTTTGCAGGGCAAAGCGCCGGCGTTTTCTTCGAAGGAGAAAAGAAATTTGATCTGGTCGTTCGCTTGGATGAACAGCACAAAAAGGACATCGAAAACCTGAAAAACCTTTTTATTCCGCTGCCAAACAGCAAGCAGATCCCGCTGAAAGAAGTTGCATCCATTGAATTCAAAGCGGCTCCAATGCAAATCTCGCGCGAAGGAACAAAACGCCGCACCTACGTGGGCGTCAACGTAAGAAACCGGGATGTGGAAAGCACGGTAAAAGACATTCAAGCAAAACTAGAAAGCAGTCTCAGCCTGCCTCCCGGCTATACAATCCTGTACGGAGGCGCTTTCGAGAACCTCAGCAAAGCCAAAAGCCGCTTGACCCTTGTCGTACCCGCCGCGCTGGGACTTATCTTCATTCTGCTTTTCTTTTCTCTGAAATCCATCAAGCAAGCCATAATGATATACATGGCTATTCCGCTGGCCGCCATCGGAGGCGTGCTTTCACTTTACCTTAGAGGTCTCCCGTTCAGCATATCGGCAGGCGTGGGATTTATCGTGCTTTTTGGAGTTGCGGTGCTGAACGGCTTAGTGCTTGTCAACAGCCTCAACGACCTGAAAGCTGAAGGCGTTTCCGGCATCAGAAAACGAATCTTCAAAGGAGCGCACGAACGCCTGCGTCCTATCATGCTCACAGCCTCCACTGATATCCTGGGATTTCTGCCAATGGCCGTCTCCAGCTCAGCAGGAGCGGAAGTGCAGCGTCCACTGGCAACCGTCGTCATCGGGGGGCTGCTTACCTCCACGCTCCTGACTCTTGTCGTTATTCCAGTGCTTTATCAATGGCTGGAAGAAAGAGAGGAAAGAAAAAATAAAACGCTTGCTCCAAACTGGAAAAAAAGCATCCGTCCGGCAATTATCCTTTTGCTCCTGACTGCTGCAGGTTTCAGCTCTGCATCGGCTCAAAGCGAAAAAAACAAAAACCTGACGCTGGAGCAGGCCATTGCTGCCGCCAAGCAAAAGCATCCGTCCATCAAAAAAGCCCTTGCCGGCATCGACGAGGCCAAGGCACAGAAAAAAACAGCCTTTGATCTGGGCAATACCGAAATCTTCACCGGAAACGAGGAAGTAAATGGCGATAATATCCAGACTCTGGTCGGCGCCAGCCAAAGCATCGATTTTCCAACCAGCTACATCGCCAAGAACAAGCTGGCCAACGAGCAAGTATTGCTTTCTGAAAAAATGTATGAACTCACCGCCAATGAACTGGTTCGGAACGTTTCCCTGGCTTATTACGGAGTTGCCAACGCCCAGCGGCGCGTTGCCTTGCTGGAACAGATCCAAACCAGGTACAAGGACTTTGAGCGGGCCGCCCGGCTGCGGTTTGAAACAGAGGAAACCGGACAGCTGGAATACATTGCCGCGCAAAGCAAAGCCCGAAGCGTTGATGTAAACCTAACCCAAGCCAAGGCTGATCTGGAGATAAAAAAACAGCAGCTGGCACAGTGGATCGGAGAAAACATTCAGTACAGCGCCGTGACAGACAATGACCACGAAGAGCCGATCGGCTTGGGAATTGACAGCACCCGCCTGAAGGAAAATCCTTTTGTAAAGCTTGCAATGAAGCAAGTAGATATTCAGAACGCCAAATGGAAAATCCAAAAACAACGTTTGCTGCCAAGCTTCACATTCAGCTACAGCCAGCAGAAATCCGGTGACAGAACAGGCATTTACAGTTACCAGGCCGGGATTTCCGTTCCGTTGTTTTTTCGGCCTCAGCAAGGACGCATACAAGCGGCCAAGCTCAAGATGAAAGCTTCAGCTTTCGCTCTTGAAGAGCGCAAACTGGAAATGAAAACAGCTATTCAGAGCAATCTTCTGGAAATCCGGAAAATCAGCAACACGCTGGAATACTACAACTCCCAGGCTGTTCCTCTGGCGCAAAAACAAATCGAAACCGCTGAAAAAAGCTACAAAGCCGGCGCGATTAACTATGTGGCCTACATTCAGAATCTGGACGAAGCATTCCTGATCCTTCAGGAATACATACGCAGTCTGGACCTGCACCACAAGCTTGTTGTACAGATACAC
>JAKSBZ010000322.1 GCA_022360875.1 Cytophagales bacterium
ACCGGGTAGGTTCCCGCTTCACTGTAGCGCACTTTCGGCGAAGCTTTGTCGCTTTTTTCTGTTTCAGCGCCGGTAAATGTCCAGTCGTAGATGATGTTAGTGGGCACGAGCGGCTGGGCGGCAATCAGATACGGGGCGCCTTCTGTCCATTTGGCCTTTCCGGCCATATTTACATTGACGTTTCCAACGACATCGTTTGCTGTGTTTCCTGAGGCTTCGTTCATAGGCCAGTAGTGCTTGAGCGCTGCAGGGTACGGAGAAGGAACTTCTTTGTACATGAACTCCTGAATTTCGGCCTGTGTGCGTGCGCCTTCCCATACGCGAAGTTCATCTACTACGAAGTTCTGAGCTTTGTAATGATCGCTGCCGAATATCAGCTGTCCTCCTGCTCCGGAAGAAGCGCCGGGAGTGGTTTTAGTGGTTACTAGTTCTCCGTTGCGGTAGAGCTTGAAGTTTGTCCCGTCAAAAGTAAAGGCAAAATGGGCCCATTCGCCGTATGGCGAAGGCGCATCCAATGCTACTACGGCATTGTTTGGAAGACCTCTAGGTCTGAAACTGACGCTTCCGTATCTCCATATTAGTACAAGGTTGTCTCCTACGCCGACAAAGCCTTGCCAGTCTTTCAGCCAGGAGTCCACTCGCAGCCACATCGAAACAGAAAACGGCTTGCCGGACATGTCGATTGAAGCGGAGCTTCTGACAGTTCCGTTTCCAGCCGGAAAGTCGAAGGCAGGAGTCGGCGCGTATGTTTTTCCAGGATTGCCCGTATAGCTAAAACGAACAGGGTCATTTATTTTCGGATTCAGCGCGCCGGCCTGGAAGTCGCAGGTTATCGGGTTGCTTTCCACTGGACGGTTTACCCGAACAATCTTAGTGATTATAGTATCTTGAACTCCATCGGCATGAGTAGCAGTAAGGCTTACTTTGTACCCTCCGTAATTCGGGAAAACAACTGTCGGGTTGGTTTCGGTGCTGGTCGCCGGAGTCCCTCCTTCGAATTGCCACTGATAGCTGGCTGCTGCCTGCGATTTGTTTGTGAAAACGGCAGGCTGGCCGGCCATAATGATTCCCGATTCAAAATCCGCTGCAGGCACCGGATTCCAGTTTATTTCTGAAGAAGGGCCTGTGCTCATTTTTTTGCCGTCAAGCCCTACTGAGACAACTTTCAGGTTGACTGCGGAGCCGTCAGCAGCAATTGGGTGTTCCTTGAACATGTGCGCGCGGGCTACAGACCGGCCGACAAAGTGGCTTTTCCCGTCTGAAGTAGTTTGGTATATTTCAAAATATGCGACATTGGCGTTTTCATTATACCGAGGATTGCCCGGAAGCTCCCATTTCAGTTTTGCAGAGAGCTTATTTCCTGCCTGGCTGAGGCTCTGAATTGTGATATTTGTTGGAGCCGTCGGATCAGACACTGCGCCGTTGGTAAGGGAGAGTTCGCCCAGCCGAAGGTCATAATTATTGAATGAGCCGTTTACTCTAAGAGCAATGACGGCGATGGTTTGTCCGCTGTGCTGCGACAGACTGATTGTTTTTGTGTTCCAGCCTTCTTTTGCAAGGTTTCCGACAGGATGATAAGAGAAGTCGCTTAAGTTCGATCCGTTTTCGAAGGCCAGCCCGATTTCCAGACCCGAAGGGTCTCCGGCGAAGCCATCTTCCAGTTTGTAAGTCACTGACAGCTCAGTCTGCTGGCCGGCAGGAAGTTTTACCTTGTAAAGGCGCAGCAGGTTGTCGCCCGAAGCATTTCCGCTGATCCTCAAAGAGGAGCTTCCGTTGTAGGCGTCTTCATAGTAAATTCCGGCATTGAGATTCTGGCCGCCCTGGCTCCACCACCAGCGCCAGGTAGGCAGCACATCCTGCAGACTTGCATCAGTCCACGGGCGCTCCCAGGTTTTTTCTCCTTCAAGATAAAACGAGGTGCCGCTTCCTGTGTTGAATCGGGTTACAAATGGATATTCTTGCGTTGCAGAACGGTCAGCAATAAAGTAAGCGTAGCCCGCACTGCCGTCCACATTATTGACAGGTGTCCCTGGGTTTGTCGGATTGTGGTTTGGCCCGGACCAATACGATTTTGTATTCTCCAGAGCGCTGTAAAGATATTCTTTATGTGTGTCTTGCGGACTGCCGCCGCTTCCTTCACCCCATACGCATATAGAGACTTTTTTTCGGCCCAAATCAGCGAAGTTGCTTCGGTAGCCGCCTGTGTAAATTCCCGCGTGAACATCGTAAGGGTCCCGACCCAAAGTTTCTGCCCGGGCTATGGACTGATCAAGATAAGAGGTGCCCCAGTTGTAATTCAGGAAGAAAACGTCGGAAGCTTTCTTGTCGTTGTAGTGGAAATAGTGGTCATTGTTGCTGGTTAGCCGGTTGTAGAAGCTGATGTAACCGCTGTTGTTGCGAGCGTCGTACCATAGCACAGGGAAATCGCTGATGCCCTTTTCGGCCGCATAGGTTTTTATTTCCTGCATTAAACCCACCATTTTGTTTTTGTCTATCTTAACAGTGGATTCTACATTCAAGGCCCATCCGTCAAATCCGTAGAAGATAGCCATGTCTACTAGTTTGAGTGCGCTGGCGTAACGGCCGTTAACAATCTTGAACAATGAATTGAGGTCGTTCTGGTTGTTGTCTCCCCAGGCGTAGATGATGTTGCCCAGCATTCTGGCGCCGTTTCTGTGGGCGGCTTCTACAAATGAAGCAGGGGGTATCGTAATTCGTTTGTCGCCTCCGTTCCACCGAGCAAACACATCCGTGTATTGCCAGCCCATAAAACAAAACTCAGAAGCGTTGTTGCTCCCCCGCGTGTTATCCGTTATGCTTGTCCAGATGCCCATTCGCCTGTTGGGATCAATAGTCGGGTCAGCTTGGGAAGCCTTGAATTGGAATCGGGGCTTTAGAGGCACTCTCGAAATGTAGTATTCAATATCCGGGTTTGTTATTTCTGATTCTTCGCTCCAGTTGTAGATGGAGTAGGTCGCGTTGTTTTCATCAAAAAGCCAGGATTTGGATTTAGGAAAGGTTTGTGCCCATATAGGGAGGGCCAGCAGCATGGCCAGTGCAGTAGATAATAGTTTTTTCATAATGTGGTTGGTTTTGTTGTTAAAAGGTTAAACGTTTCAGACAATTCCTGCTTCTGTTTTTTTAGCTGTTAGCGGTTGAAAAGAGAAAATTCATCAGAGGGTCGGCACTATTGCGGAAAAAGGAGCAGTGCTTTCAAAAGTGTAAATGGTTCTCGTTTCTGTTTTGCATAAAAAGTGAACAGCTGTAAAAAAGACATCATGTTGGAACAAAAATCCCCGAGCGATGATGGTCGAGGCACCACGAGCACAACGGGAAATCCAAAAAAACATGAAAATTGGACAACCTGTATAAATATATATATTCTGTTTTTATTCTCTAAATATTATTTTTTATTTAATATTTCTAAGAATGATCACATGCTTATCAGCTTTAAGGTATTGTGTTTCATATACTTATAGAAATAGCTATGCTGTAAGCAGCTGAACGTGTTTCCAAAAAAAGCGGCCTCTGTTAGAAGGCCGCTTTTTGAAAAACGTTGAAAACGGAATGCTAGCGTTTCACGATGCGTGTGACTTTGGTTTCGTTTTCGGTGGTGATGCGCACCAAGTAGGTGCCGGAAGGCAGGGACGAAAGATCTACGGTTCCTGACTGCTCGAGTGTTCCGGACAGGATAAACGAGCCGTTTTGGGCGAAGACTTCATAGTTGCATCCCGAAGCGTGCTCAATGTGCAGCAGGCCTTCGGTCGGGTTCGGCCATACGGTCGGGCCGGAAGCAGCAGGTTCCATAGTCGGTGCCCCGGCTTGCGTCATTCTGGCGCTGCCTGCAACCGGCGTAAAGGCCACAAAGCTGACGTTTTCGCTGATATGGCGGCGCTCCGAATCTCCGATTTGCTCTTCGTCGATGGTGAGCGTCATGTCTGCGCCGTCCAGAGGATCCGGGTTGACCAGACAGGCCCATCCGCCGTCGCTTCCTCTCATGCCCGCAATGGAGGCAACCAGGCCTGTGGCGTCGGCTTTTCCGTGCGTGCGGACATAGCCGGCCGGCGTCTGCACGAAGCTTTGCACATCCGACACTTTTCCGGCTTTTATGCTCACAAGACCGAGGTTGGCTTCGGCGCCCGATTCGAAGACGATGAAACCGACGACTTCGTTGGCCCGCGTAACGTCAGGATCCTGTCCAACGTGTTTTCCGATGTAGGTATCGGTCTGTGTTGGGTCGACCAGGCTGCCGTTTTCGGCATAGAAAACCGAGAAGTCCGGGTCGTTGTGCGTCATAACCTGCCCGATGACGACAGGCGTGGTGTAGGTGTTGTTGTAGTATATGCGCTCGCCTTTTCCTGGGTAGTTCCATTTGTAGGCTGACTGGTCCGAGGTTACTTTGCGGGCCTCCATTTTTACGCCGTGCTGCTCAACGGTGTAGGTTCCCTCCTCGGCCGCAAAGTAATGCACAGGGCGCGTGCCTACCGTGCCGTTTCCGAGCGCCTGCAGCTTGATTTCGAACGAATTGCCCGAGGCGTTTCGGATCCGGGTGATGATAGGCGCCAGCGCGGAGTTCTGTTCGATGACCGGCGTGGTTACGACAATCATGGAGCTGTAGTTCTGCTGCAGCGCAACCGTTGTCCAAGTCTCGGTGAGGTTGATTACTCCGCCTTCGGCTTTGACCTTCGGCGCCGAGCTGTCGGTTACTGTGATTTGCTTGGAGGCCTTAGCTGTAAGCCCTTTGTCGTCGGTTACAGTAAGCGTAACGGTGTATGTTCCCGCATTCTCGAAAGTGTGTGCAGGGTTTTCCAGCGAAGAAGTGTTTTCGTCGCCGAAATCCCACAGATACGAGGTGATGCTTCCGTCCGAATCCTGGCTTCCTTCGCTGCTGAAAGTGACCTGCTGGCCGGCTGCAGGCGAATACGATCCTGCGATAACTGCCACAGGCGCCTGGTTTTGGGGCTGTCCGACAGTGATGTATCCGGTCTTGGTCAGGCTGGCCGTTCCGCCGGTAGTTGTGACTGTGAGGCTTACCGGGTAGGTTCCCGCTTCACTGTAGCGCACTTTCGGCGAAGCTTTGTCGCTTTTTTCTGTTTCAGCGCCGGTAAATGTCCAGTCGTAGATGATGTTTGTGGGCACGAGCGGCTGGGCAGCCATTAGGTACGGGGCGCCTTCGGTCCACTTAGCCCTGCCGGCCATGTTTACATCGACGTTTCCAGCGACGTCGTTTGCAGTGTTTCCTGAGGCTTCGTTCATAGGCCAGTAGTGCTTGAGCGATGCAGGGTACGGAGAAGGAATTTCCTTGTACATGTACTCCTGAATTTCGGCCTGTGTTCGCGCGCCTTCCCAAACGCGCAGTTCGTCCACGACAAAATTCTGCAGCACATAACTATTGTTCCCGAAAATAACTCTTCCACCGGCTCCCGACGAGGCGCCTGGGGATGCTTGTTCTGATACGAATTTTCCGTTTCGGTAAAGTTTGAAAGTTGTGCCGTCGTAAGTAAAGGCCAGGTGAAGCCACTCTCCGTAGCTTATTGGAGTGTCAAGGCCGATTTTTGCATTGTTAGGCAGTGCTCTTGGTCTCAGACTGATGTTGCGTCCTTTCCATAAGATATCCAGATTGTTGCCAATTCGGATCATGTCTCGCCAGTCTTTTGGCCAGGAATCAAGGCGGAACCACAGGGAAACGGTAAATGGCTTTCCGGACATGTCCACTGAAGCATAACTGCTGACTTCTCTATTGCCGGAAGGAAAGTCGAAGGCAGGAGTCGGCGAGTAGGTTTTTCCCGGATCGCCGGTGTAGCTGAAGCGCACCGGTGCATTCACTTGCGGATTCTGCACATCGGATTGAAATTCGGCTGTTATCGTGTTGTTTTCTAACGGACGGCGCACCCCTATTTCTTTTACAATTGTTGTGTCCTGGGTTCCGTCAGCGTGTATGGCTTTTAGGCTCACGGAATATATGCCCGGTGTCGCAAATGTTACGGTAGGATTTACCTCAGTGCTTGTTGCCGGAGTGCCTCCTTCGAATTGCCATTGATAGGATACGGTTGCCTGCGATTTGTTTGTAAATACAGCAGCCTGGCCGGCCAAGATTATTTCGGTTTCGAAGTCTGCCACCGGCACAGGATTCCAGTCTGTTTGACTGGATACTGAAGAGCTTTTTTTCTTTCCGTCAAGCCCAACAGAAACTACCTTCAGATTTACTGAAGATCCGTCGGCTACAATCGAGTGCCCCTTGAACATGTGTGCGCGGGCTACAGACCGGCCGACAAAGTGGCTTTTGCCGTCTGAGGTGGTTTGGTAGATTTCAAAATATGCTACATTGGCGCTTTCGTTGAATCGAGGATTGCCCGGAAGCTCCCAATTCAGTTTCGCGGAAAGCTTGTTTCCTGCCTGGCTGAGGCTTTGGAAAGAGAAATTGGCCGGAGCCACTGGATCTGATACTTCACCGTTGGTAAGGGAAAGCTCGCCCAGACGAAGATCATAGTTGCTGAATGAGCCGTTTACTCTCAAAGCAATGACGGCAATGGTTTGCCCGTTGTGCTGCGACAGGCTCATTGTCTTTGTGTTCCAGCCTTCTTTTGTAAGGTTTCCGACAGGATGATAGGTAAAGCTGCTTAAGTTTGATCCGTTTTCGAAAGCCAGCCCGATCTCCAGTCCCGACGGGTCACCGGCGAAGCCATCTTCCAGTTTGTATGTCACGGAAAGTTCTGTCTGCTGGCCGGCAGGAAGTTTTACTTTGTAAAGACGCAGCAGGTTGTCGCCCGAAGCATTTCCTTGAATTCTTAAAGAAGAACTGCCATTATATGCTTCTTCGCAGTCAATCCCGGCTTTGAGGTTCTGGCCGCCTTGGCTCCACCACCAGCGCCAGGTAGGCAGCACGTCTTGCAGACTCGCGTCGGTCCATGTGCGCTCCCAGGCTTTTTCTCCGTCTATGTAGAATGAAACGCCGCTTCCAGTGTTGAAACGAGTAACAAAAGGATATTCCTGAATAGCTGACCGGTCGGCTATAAAGTAGGCGTAACCTGCGCTGCCGTCCACGTTGTTGACAGGGGTCCCGGGATTGGTAGGGTCCTGGTTCGGACCTGACCAGTACAAGTTCGTTTCTTTCAAAGCACTGTACAGAAATTCCTTTGGCGAGTCTTGCGGCAGACCTCCTCCTCCTCCGCCCCAGGAGCATATGGAGATTTTTTTATGGGCTAAATCAGCATAATTGCTTCGGTTGGCGCCTGCATAGATTCCCGCGTGAACGTCGTAAGGGTCTCGTCCCAGAGCTTCCGCTCGTGAAATTGACTGGTCCAGGTATGAAGTGGCCCAGTTGTAATTCAGGAAGAATACGTCGGAAGCTTCCTCGCCGTTGTAGTGAAAGTAGTGGTCGTTGTTGCTTGTAAGCCGGTTGTAGAAGCTGATGTATCCGCTGTTGTTGCGGGCGTCGTACCAAAGCACAGGAAAGTCGCTGATGCCTTTTTCGGCAGCGTAGGTTTTTATTTCCTGCATAAAGCCAACCATCTTGTTTTTGTCGATAGAAGTGGTGGACTCAATATTCAACGCCCAGCCGTCGAATCCGTAGAAGATGGCCATGTCTACCAGTTTCAGGGCGCTGACATATCTTCCGTTTTCTACTTTGAGCATGTTGCTGATTTCTGTCGAGTTGTTGTCGCCCCATGAAAAAATGATGTTGCCGAGCATTTTGCTGCCGTTGCGGTGTGCGGCTTCGGCAAACGAGGCCGGAGGAATGGTTATGCGTCTTCCGCCGCCGTTCCACCGGGCAAAAACATCCAGATACTGCCAGCCCATAAAGCAAAACTCGTAGGCGTTGTCACTTCCCCTGGCGTCTTCAGGATGCAGCACCCAAACGCCCATGCGTCTGTTCGGATCGATTTCCGGATTGGCCTGCGAAGCTTTGAATTGGAACCGGGGTTTCAGCGGAACTCTGGAGATATGGTATTCGATGTCGGGCTCGGAGAGTTCCGATGCCTCGCTCCAGTTTTGCAGAGAAGTGAAAGACCAGTGTTTGGATTTTGGAAAATCCTGGGCCCAGAGGGGCACAGCAAGCATCAATGCCAACGCAAAAGATAGTAATCTTGTCATAATGTGTTTGTTGTTTGAAAAAGGTTGAAATGTTTCGCTGATTCCAGCGTTGCTTGGTCATTTTAAGGCACGAGGCTGCCCGGAAAAAGAAGTATGATACGCTTAGTGAAAGTCCGCTGAAAAAGAAAGACGGACATTTTGCCGAGAGCCTGCCTGCAGTTTTCGTCTATGTTTTACATACAATAGAGATTAGCAGTGAAAAAATGAAAAAGATGCAGTACTGGAACAAAATCCCCATGAAAAAAAAGGTTGGGGCGCCGAGAGCAAAATTCCGGAAGTCCATAAAAATAGAATGCTGAACTTCCGGAATTGAATATACGGTTTTATTATTTAATTACTAAAAATTATTTTTTAATTAATATTTATAAAAATGTTCACATGCTTTTTTGCTGCTCGGCATTTCGAAGCTTTACACTTTTTAACAAGATTGTGAGAGCCGGAAGGCCTTCCTCTGTCGAAGAATGTTTATCTTCAAAGGAATTTTGTAAAGGAACCGAAGCGATGAGAAAAAAAGGGTTCTTATGGATTTGTGGAATGATTCTGAGTGTGTGGCTGCATGCTCAGGAAGGCTATGTGACAGTTGAGCTGCAGGTGCTGGACAAAACGGATTCGCTGCCGGTTCAAGGGGTTAATCTTTGGATTGGCGGATCACTGAGAAATTCTTCCGATGAACGGGGGAGGATTCGTTTGCGCTGCCGGGAAAGGGATACCCTTCGCATTACGCACATGAATTATTTGCCCTGTCATTTTCCTTTGACAGGAGCCGGTTCGGCAGACAAAGTGCTGACGGTTTACCTGGAGCGCACCCTTTTTTATTTGAAGGAAGTTCGAATTTATGCCGATTCGCCCCTTAAGGCGTATTATGAACAAATGGATTCTTTGCAGCAGTGGAAATTCCAGCTTCAGATGGACGAGCGTTCTAGGCGATTGGCGGCTTTGGAAGGGCAGCGGCGCGAGTCCGAAGAAGTGTTTCTGTCCAACAACAGCAGCTGGAGTCTTTTTTCCATGTTTGGCAAAGACTACAAACAAGCCAGGCGCTATGCCAGAATTCTGGAGCAGGAGGCATTGTATAAAGCCGCATCTGGCAATAAATTTTTCAATAAGGACAGAATACATTTTATTTTAGGGGAAACGCTCAGCGAAAGCCGTATCAACCGGTTTTTGGTCTGGTTAAGTCTGAAGGAATGGGTAAATCGTCCGACAGACGAGCTTACATTTTTTAATAATATCTGGCAGGCGTACGCGCAGTTTGAAGGACTGACGAATACTGCCATCACTCAGGAGCAGATAAATGAATTGGAGTTTGATTGAGCATGACAAAAAATAAATTAAGACTCATTATTGGGTTGATGGGCGTAGCTATAGTAGGCTTGCTTGTGCTGCAGTTTTATTGGATAAAAGATTCGATTGCCGAAAACCGCAAGAAGTTTGACCGCTTGGTGCAAACAGCGCTGAATCAGGTATCGGCCAGTCTTGAGGAAATGGAAGTAATCCATACAGCGCAGAAGTCTTACATTTCTTCTACTTCCAGACAGTTGAATTTGCAGTTCGACTCGCTTACTCTTCAGGGTATTTATTCGTTTAACACGCCGCCGGTTTACTTTCCTGTGGACAGCTTGGGCCGAAGAAGCATTTTCAGCGACAGGGTGTCGGTTGATATAAAGGAGAAAAACGACGCATTCGAATTTCTTTACAGTCCGCATCAGGGAAAGGACAACCGGATCGGGCTGACGAGCGAGAAGTTTCGGATTCGTCTGCAGCATGTGGACCAGCGGGTAGATTCGGTCAGAAGCCTGAAAGAAAACAAGTTTGACCGCGTGCGGGAGTATTCTCAGTTTGTGACCTTTGTGGTGGATGCCATGTTTGCCAAAGAGCGGAAGCTCGAAAACCGGATCAATCCGATAGTGCTGGACTCTTTGCTGCGGATGGAGCTTCGGCAAAAAGGCATACGCTCGGCATATCTGTATGCAGTCCGCATGGTTCACGGGGACAGCCTGCTGCTGACCAATGCTTTGCGCGGTGAGCCCGCTCCGCACCGATCTGATTTCAGGACGAATCTGTTTAAAAGAGACATAGAAGGGAGTCCGAGCTATTTGCAGGTGGATTTTCCCAACCGGAACCGTTTTTTGTTTGGAAAAATATGGCTGCGTCTTTTTTCATCGGTTTTGCTTATTCTTATCATTCTCTCTGCCTTTGCGTATTCAATTTACACTATCATCAGTCAGAAAAAGCTTTCGGATATCAAGAATGATTTCATCAACAACATGACGCATGAGCTGAAAACGCCCATTTCTACAATTTCGCTGGCCTGCGAGGCGATGAATGACCGGGAAATGAGGCAGGTTGAGTCGATTATGAACCGTTATTTGGGCATAATAAAAGAGGAAAACAGGCGGCTGGGCACACAGGTTGAAAAAGTGCTGCAGATTGCCGCTCTGGAGAAAAAGAACTTCAACCTCAATTTTGAGCGGCTGGACGTGCACAAGCTGATTTTAAAATCGATTGAGGGAGTAAGGCTTCGGGTTGAGAATGAAAAAGGAAAAATTGACTTGCTTCTGAATGCTCCGAAGCATCATATGGAAATTGACCGACTTCATTTGACAAATATTATTGACAACATACTGGACAACGCAGTAAAATACTGCTGGAACCGCTCGCCTCATATCGTGCTGTCGACAGAAAGCGCCGAAGAGGGCATTATCATACGGATAGCCGACAACGGCATCGGGATGAGCCGTGAAACAGTGAGGCATATCTTTGAAAAATTTTACCGGGTGCCTTCCGGAAACATTCACAACGTGAAAGGATTTGGTTTGGGCCTTGCTTATGTTAAGATGATGGTGGACGCTATGAGCGGTTCGGTAAAGGTGTTCAGCGCGCTTGACGAAGGAACTACTTTTGAGATTTTTTTACCCTATGAACAAGACGAAAATACTGGTAGTGGAAGATGATCCCAATTTGGGACAAATACTTAGCGAATACCTGCAGGTTAAAGGTTTTGAAATTCGCTTGTGCAGTGACGGGCAGGAAGGACTGGAGGCCTTTAAGTCGGACTCTTACCAAATCTGCCTGCTGGATGTGATGCTCCCCAAGAAAGACGGCTTTAGCTTGGCGCAGGACATCCGAAAGCTGGACAAAGAAATTCCTTTTATATTTTTAACGGCCAAGTCCATGAAAGAAGATGCTATTCGGGGGCTTAAGCTGGGAGCAGACGATTATATTACCAAGCCTTTCAGCATGGAAGAGCTTCTGTTGCGGCTTCAGGCAATCCTCCGGCGGGTTGTGGTGAAGAATCAGTCTTCGGCTCAGGTGGAGCAGTACCGCATCGGAGGCTTTTCGTTTTTGGTAGAACAGCAGATACTGAAGGTCGGGAAAGAAGAGAAAAAGCTGACTGCCAAAGAATCCGCTTTGCTGAATCTTCTTTGTGCTAACGTGAACAAAACGCTGGAGCGTTCTTTTGCGCTCAAGACGATTTGGCACGACGACAGCTATTTCAACGCCAGGAGCATGGACGTTTACATTGCCAAGCTGCGGAAATACCTTAAGCCCGATGATCAGGTGAAAATACTGACTATTCATGGAGAAGGCTTCAAGTTAGTGGAGGTGAAATAAATGTTAGGTAATATCGTTGTTTTGTAAAATATTTATTGGCTAAATTAATTATTTTTCATATATTGTTTGTATGTGGCGCCACGTTTGCCAAAAATAAATTGGCTTCAGGTAGGGGCGAATGCTCTAATGGTTTTGCCAACCATTAGCCAGCAGATGAAAAATAGTATAATGGTATAAGCTAAAATTTTACAAGTATGATAGAGATTATCCCGTCAATTTCCGTTTTGCAGGGTAAGGTCGTTAGACTGGTCAAAGGAGATTACCAAACCTTGAAGGTGTATGACAAGGGACCTGTGGAATTCACCAAATCTTTGGAGGAACACGGCATCCGTAAAGTGCACTTGGTTGATCTGGATGGCGCCCGCGACGGAGAGCCGAAGAACGAAGCATTCATTCATCTCATCAAAGCTTATACCCAGCTGGAAATCAACTCTGCCGGAGGTCTGCAGACCGACGGTGCTGTGGCCAAAGCGTTTGAGTGCGGTGCTACATCCATAACAGTGGGAGCCGCGGCTGTTACTTTTCCGCATTTTTTCGAAGGCTGGCTGATGAGCTACGGACGGGAAAATGTATGGCTGGCCGCCGATGCATGGGACGGAAAGGTTAGAATCAGGGGTTGGCAAAAAGATACCAATGTAGATTTGTTTGACTTGCTGCACCGCAATTATAAGCGAGGGCTGAAATATGCCAAGGTGACCGACATTTCCCGTGACGGAACGTTGGAAGGGCCTAATTTCGATTTGTACAAGCAGATCGTTCAAGAATTTCCGGATCTGACAGTATACAGCAGCGGCGGTGTTCGGTCGGTGGATGACATCAGGCAATTGGAAGAAACGGGAGTGAAAGGCGTTGTAGTCGGAAAAGCTCTTTACGAAGGCAAAATTCAGCTTGTGGAGCTGGAACAGTTTTGCACCGCAGACTCTTAGCTCTTTCGCGGCGGTAAATGCCGCTAAGCCCGCCCTCCAATCAGGCTTTACTTTTCGTAGATTTTCATGCCTTCGGTGCAGTTGGTGCAAATGTCGATCGAGGACCGGCTCTGCAGGAGTTTTTTTCTGAACGAATGATAGGCGCTGCTTTTCCAGATCTCATTCAGAGACGAGCGTTTGATATTTCCCATTTCATGCCGGGCATCTTTGTCGAAGCAGCATGGAACTGCCCGGCCGTCCCAGGTGACAACGCACGAGTGCCACATCTTCCAGCACTGGTTTTTCAATGGATTTTTAATTGCATAAGTGCCGTCGTCCTGCAGCCTGTAGCGGCTGTATTTGGGGTTTTCCGGCAAAAGCGCCGAGCCGTTTTTATAATCGCCTATTTGCGCTGTTTTGATGCTTACCTCATCCACGCCTATGTCTTTTGCAAGCAACTTCAGCTCGCCGATTTGGTGTTCGTTGGGCTTGACAACCAAAAACTGGAAAACAATTTTTGGACTTCGGCTTTTCAATTTCTTTTTCCACTTTATCAGTCTGCGCGTCCCTTCCAACACGCGGTCCAGCCTCCCTCCTGTCCTGTAAGCTTCGTAAATTTCCTGCGTAGTGCCGTCAACCGAAACAATCAGCCGGTTGAGTCCGGAAGCTACAGTTTCGCGGGCGCGCTCTTCGCTTAGGTAGTGCGCATTTGTGGAAGAAGAAGTGTAAATGCCTTTTTTCCGGGCATAGCGGACAAAATCAAGAAACTGAGGGTTCAGATAAGGCTCTCCTTGAAAATAGAGGTTGAGAAAGACCAAGTGGGGAGCAGTTTGGTCAATCAGCTTTCGGAATGTGCTGAAGGCGAGCATGCCTGTGGGGCGGGTGAACGACCGCAGGCCGCTCGGACATTCCTGACAGCGCAGGTTGCAGGATGTAGTGGGCTCTATAGACAGCGAGACGGGCCTGCCCGGTAGAATCGGTTTTCTGATCCACTTGGAAATAAAATATGAAAATACCAATAAAGCAAAATGTGCAATGCGGTTGATATGCCAAAAAATTATCATAGGCGCAGGTAAATTAAAGCTGAAGTACGGCATTATGGCGCCGGTAAGCAAAGAATAGTTCAAAATGTGTTACTTTGTTGCAAACAAAGTGACGAGTGTAGATTCAAGGCTGTTTTGTTATTTTGTTTTTATTGAAAAAGTTAAAATATTATTCTGAAAAAATTCTGGAAAAGAAAAGATATGATTTTTGTGAAAATGAATAACTAAAAATATCGGCTGATACTATTTTGCCGAAAATCGATTTTCAATTATCATTTTGATAATTTTTGAACGGCTGGATGCGAATTCTGTGAAGAATATTATATATGTTTTGAGGAGTGTCAATTTATAAAAACATATTAACAATCCAGCATGATTAGAAAGTTACTATTTACATGCGTTTTTGCCTTGCTGTCGTTTGGCATGGCTTGGGCGCAGAAAATTCAAGTAACCGGACGGGTTACTGACAGTACTGGTGAGGGCGTTCCTGGAGCCACAATTCAGGTAAGAGGTACCACTAACGGGGTTTCTGCTGATTTCGATGGAAACTACTCGATCAAAGTGGCTGACAAAAATGCTATCCTGATCATCTCTTCCATCGGGTATGCATCGCAGGAAGTGGCTGTTGGCAATAAAACGGTTATAAATATAACATTAAGCGAGGATACCCAGCAACTGAATGAAGTGGTTGTGGTAGGGTATTCGGAAAGAAAGAAGCAGGTGATTACCTCAGCAGTAGCAACGATAACGGATGTTAAAGGTCTGACACCATCGACTTCGATTGACAACATGCTTCAGGGGAAAGCAACGGGAGTGGATGCAACTGCGCTTAACGGCAAGCCGGGGCAAACAGCAACTGTGAAAATACGAGGAGCCGTCTCATTGAACGTTACGGGAGGCGACAAGTCACAGCCTTTATACGTGATAGATGGCGTTTTTCTTAGTGAGGAAGATTTGAATGCAATTAATCCTAATGATATTGAGAGCATGGTGGTCCTTAAGGACGCTGCTTCTGCTGCAATTTATGGATCCAGAGGAGCGAACGGTGTAATTGTGGTTACAACAAAAGGAGGCAAAAAGAATACTGATGCTTCAATTTCATTTTCTACTAGATTGGGATTTGCGAAAAAGGTCAAGGATGACTTTGATATGATGAATGCGGCTCAATTGATTCAGTATGAAGAGGAATTGGCTGCAATTCGAGGCAACGAAGCTCCATATACTCCTGAAGAAAGGAAAGCGATGATTGCTATGGATCATGATTGGAAGGATGATATTTTAAAAACTGCCCAAA
>JAKSBZ010000327.1 GCA_022360875.1 Cytophagales bacterium
AGACATAATTTTCGGAATTAAATTAAAAATAGCCTTAATTATTCCGGAAGATTCTTTACTTTTTGGGTAGATATGAAGTTTGAATCTCCTGTGGCTTCACCGCTATAATAGCCGGCAGGGTGTATTTTTTGGGGTAACACGCGGGGTAACAGCTCTTTTTTGGCTGAAAAAAATTGAAAAAAATTGAAAAAATTTGCAATGGTCTATCGGTATGCATTTTCTTTCATTTTCTTACTTTTCCTTTTTTGGAAAAATGGGAAGGCGCAAACGCAGCTTGAAGGCTTCAGCCATCCGCTGGCCGATACGGTTATAGCGCTTTCAACTTTGGACAGTATTCCGCAACAGTACCGGCAGTATCAAAAAGGCTGGGTTCGCTATTCTTTGGAAAATGCAAGGGAAGGCCGGGTGACCTATTTGGATTTGAACAAGGTTCGGATAAGCCGGGACAGTATACTGAGCATTTGGCGGAAGTCGGGAAAGCCTCCTGTATTTCTGGTGGAGCGCAAAAGCTGTCCGGATTCTCTACTGCTTGCGCCAAGGCTGAATGGCTGCAGGCGTATTAAAGCTGTACTGAAGAAGGCCAATGGCGAGAGCTTGGATGAGGTTCGGTGGGAGGAATATCCGGATTTAGTGGTCAGCCATTATTTTAGTTATCCGTTGGAGAAGAGCAACAGAATTTGGCTGAGTCCCAAGAAAGATGCTTTCCGATTCATGCCGGATATTATGTATTTCAATCTGGAAAATTTTAATGCAGTTAAAACCTTTGAGGCGATTCCTTTTGGGCTGAAAGATAATTTGGTGTACAGCTACTTGGCATCAGGCCGTTTTGATTCTTTTTGTCAGAAATCCAGGATTCAGTCCGATCCGAGTTTTCATGAAGTGGTTCAGGCAGGAGAAGCTTTTGAGTTCAACGGCACTACGTCTTATCTGCAGTCTTCGGAAATGGAGGAAATGTATCTGAGAAGTAATTTTTCTGTTTTCGTTTCCTTTAGAATGAACGAAGAAGCGCTGAGGGAGCGTCAGAGTTTGGTTGGAAAAGGCATTCTGTTCAATATTAAGATGATTGACCGGTTTCTTACATTTACCCACGTGGGCGTGGACGATATCATACTTAACAAATATGCTTTTGAATCTGGGAAATGGTATGACATCCTTGTGACGGCAGAAGGAGGGAAAGAGCTGAAGTTTTACGTCAACGGCGATTGGGCGGGTACTTATAAACTAGGCAAACTTGAGGAAAGCACTAAAGCATTGGTGGTGGGGAACAATGTCTGGGATGAGTTTTTTCGAGGATCCATTAAAGATGTGCTGGTTTGGAACCGGATTTTAAGTGCTGAGGAGGCTAAAATGCTGAGGCAAATGGAGAAGGAGCCAGTGCCATATTTTCATTATGCGCTGTCGGCCATTGCGGTTTTGTGGGGAGGTTTTATGATTGCGTTTTATTTGAGAAAAAAGAAAGCCAAAAGGCGGGACCAACCTGAGACATTGCTGAGGAAAATTTCAGACGGTCAAAAACCTCTGGTTTTTAAGAAGCGGATTAGCTTGTTTGGAGGATTCGAGGTTTTTACCGAAGAAAGCGGTAACCTTTCGAGTCTTTTTTCCCCGAAACTGCGTGAGCTGCTGGTGTTGTTGCTTTTTTCTAAACTGGAGGGGCGCAAGTTGAAAACGCCTGTAGTTAACCAGCACCTTTGGCCGATGATGTCGGCGAGCCAGGCCAAAAACAACCGAAGCACTTATATTTCCAAGCTTAGGAAGATTTTCAAGGAGCACGGGCTGGGAAAGGTTTCCTTTCACGACGATTGCTGGCAGCTTGAGCTGGATCCGAAGGTTATGTGCGACTTGTTTTTTGTCAACCGCCATATTGTGGAGCCGGAGACTATACTTTTTGCCGAAGAGCATGTGGCTGCGCTGTTGCAGATTCGCCGCGGACGGCTGTGCCCGTTTATCTCGACGGAATGGGCCATAGATTTTTCCGAGCGCTGGGAAGAACGCATTATTCAAAGCCTTAGCAGCTTTTCGGATTTGTCTTCGGGAGAAGCAATGAGGCTGGTTTCGAATGCTTTGTTTGCGCTGGATCCTGTCAATGAGTTTGCATTGAGCTGCAAGGTGGAATACTATTTACAGAAAGGCAGCTATCAAGTGGCTCGAAACCGCTATGATAAGTTTTTGAAAGAATATTTCGAGTTGTTTGGCGAGGAATATCCGAAAAGTTTTGAAGAAGTGCAGGCTTCGGCACACAGCCGTCAATGAGAAAAAAGAGGAGAAAGTAAAAATAGCCGAACGATGAATTTCGTCCGGCTGTTGAGAGGGTTGTTAATTTGATTTTTTCGAACAGCTTTTTTGCTTTGAGATGCAGGATGCTTTTGCTTTTTTGTCGCAAGAAGCTTTAGGACTGCACGAAGCCTTGGCTTCTTTTGAGCAGCAGGCCTTGGCGGTTTTGGAAGAGCTTTCCGGACGGACGTATTTACAGCAGCCGTGCAGATTGTCGTACACCTCGTCTTTTGCCTTTGCGTTTTCCGTATCGTGCCCTGCCGCGGCAACCGCTTTTTCAATTGCAAGCAGATCCGTTTTTTGGGAGTCGAAGGTAACTGTAAGCACTTTTTTCGCTTTGTCCCAGGAAGCGGCCGTTACTCCCTTTACATTTGTGGCTGCTGTTTCAATGCGTTCTTCGCACATGCCGCAGTTTCCGTAGGTTTTTATGTTTTTGGTCTTTTCATCTCCGTTCGCGAATGACGCTGTCCAAAAAGCTACAAGGCATAGTCCCAACAGTATTTTGAATTTTCTCATAAGGTGTATTGTATTTATGTTTAAAAATGGTTTTTGGTTTCTTTCATTAAACGAATCAATAGCCGAAAAAGCACTTTTTTGTATAAAAAAAGGTTTTGGGGGCTCGTTGTTTTTTTCTATCAACTTATGCGTATACGAATTATTTTTCTTTTGTTTGTTTTTTCAGCGTTTTTTTGAAAAATGAATACTAGCAAAACTTGGAAACTGGGTCTGCAGGATCGCTTTTTTGAAGCGATAGTTTCGGGAAAAAAGACTGTGGAAGGACGTGTGTTGAGGGAATACTTTAATGAAAACGGAAAAGCGAATATAAAAAGGGGCGACAGGTTGCTTTTTAAGAATGAACGCACCCATGCCGTCATTCTGGGCACAGTGACGGATTTCAGACACTATTCGAGTGTGGAGAAAATGCTTGAATCTGAACCGATTGGGGCTTTGCTGCCCGGAATCTCAAGCGCAGAAGCGGGCGTGTCTCTTTATTATTCCTTTCCAAACTATAGACAGCTTGTCGAAAAGCACGGAATATATGCCGTATCTTTTGAATTGGACTAGAAGAACGCCGCTTATTTGTAGTTCAGTTCGTCTTCGGTGTAAATGGCGCGGTCAACGTCCAGCAGGTTGGGAATCGAATATCCCATGACAAATTTTTCGAGCTGCTTTGCAAAATCAAACAGCTGGCGTTCGCTGCCGTAGCGCCCCATGATCTGAATGCCGATTGGCATTCCGTCCTGCAGTTTCTTGACCGGAACAACCAGCGATGGGATGCCTGTCAGGTTGGCAATGCAGTTGAAAGGCGTGCTGTAGTGGTAGTAAGGAATATGGGCGTGTTCCAGACGGATTTCGCTTCCCGGACGGCAGTGCTCGAAGGCTTGTCCCATAGCCACCGGACAGATCCAGAAGTCGTATTCCTGAAAGAATGCTTCAAAGGTGTTGACCATCAGCTCGCGGATGCGCAGGGAGTTGGCAAACTGGTTGAAGTCGTTGGTGAATCCGTTGGATATTTTTCTTCCCAGTTCACCAAGCGTTTTGTGGTTGCGGAGGCTGTAGGTCATTTTTTTTCTTTTCCAATAAGACAAACCCTGCGAAAGCGTGAATCCCAGCAGTTCTGCCCACAGATCCAGCATGCGGCTGATGGATACCTTCGGTCGGTCCGGAATGCAGGAGACTCCTTCCAGCCTGAGATTCTCGAAAAGTTCGTTCATTGCCTGGGCTGTAGCATAGCTTGTGTGGTAGCGCCCCAGATTGGTGGAAAAGCTTACCCGGTATTCTTCAAAAGGCCTGAGCCGGTTGGAGCTTTTGTACGACTGAGCCAGCAGAAGTTCCGGGTGGGTTTGCTGCATGATCGAAAAGACAAGTTCCAGATCCTGCAGCGAGCGAGCGACAGGGCCGGTGCTTTGCAGCAGTTCTATGCGCGAGCGCACATCGGAAACCGGGATAAGGTGCCCGTTGAGCGGAATGGCGCCGTAGGTTGGCTTGAGCGTGTACACACCGCAGAAGTGCGCAGGCAGCCGCAGCGAGCCGTCCATGTCGGTCCCGATGCAGAAACCGCTCATGCCCGCGCTTACGGCGCAGGCACTTCCGCCAGAGCTTCCGCCGGTGGTGCGGGTCTCGTCGTGGGGGTTGATGGCTGTGGAAAACAGCTGTCCGGCAGTCTGGATGTCGGCCAGGTAAGTAGGCACATTGGTTTTGCCAAGCAAAATGCCTCCTTCGTCCTTTATTTTTTCAACAACCGAACTGTTCCGTTTGGCAATGTTGTTTCTGAGTTTGTAAGCATTCAGCGTTGTGGGTATGTCGGCGATCTCAAATGATTCCTTAACGGTAAAAGGCACGCCGTGCAGCCGTCCTTTAAGTTCGCCATTCTCCAGCAACTGGTCAGCCTCCTGAGCTTCCCGAAGAGCATCTTCGGCCCGGTTGTACACGATAGCCTGAAGACGGGGATTCAGGTCATCAATCTGTTCCAGAAATTGTTTTGTCAGTTCGAAAGAGCTGATTTCTTTGTTTCGGATCATAGCCGCCAGTTCGGAGGCAGACTTAAAGACGATTCGGGCCATAACAAAGGAATTTCGGGTAAGACATTTATCTTTGTGTATAAGTTAGTTATAAATCGGCCGAATTGAAATTTTTTTCTTTGAAAAGAACCATTGATGGTTTTGATGAAATTCGGCGACAAGCTATTCTCCGCTGTTGCCGTTCATTCTGAAGCAAAGAAAAGTGCCGTTTTGTGCTGTGTTTTTGTTTTGAAGTGAAGAGTATGGAGCCCAAAAAGATTTTTTTGTTTAATCCCACCTGCGAGCTGGCAGTTCTGAATGCATCGGAGAGTTATAATCCCCCGGAAATTCTGAGAAAAATGGAGAGGGACTTAAGCGTTCTGCCTTTGTTTATGTGCGCGCCTCAGGATGTTGTGCTGGCCAGCGAAAAGCCATCGGAGAATTTTCTTCAGTTGCTCCGGCCTTTGGTAAAAAAGTTTCCTTCGTTTTTTACTACAGAGGAATGTGCGGTAATCTGTGCAGAAACCGGAGGAGAAGTGCTTCTGAAACCCTGGGGGTGGAGTCCTTTGGCGCACAGGCAGCTCAGGGAGCTGAAGTCCTTTTGCTCTGAAAAAGAGAAAGACAGTTCTTTTTTCAATTGGAAAGCTTCTCATCGGGATCTGTTTGCGCGAAGCAGCTCGCTGAAGGTTCTTGCGGATGTGATCTGCAATGCCGGCGTCGGTTTTATCGGGAAGGAGCAAATGCCCCGTGTCTGTGAAAGCACTCAAGAGGCGCTTGATGTGCTGTCGGAAATTGAAGGGACTAAAGTGATGAAGTCGCCGTGGAGTTCGTCGGGAAGAGGCCTTCAGGTAGTGAAGACCAAGGAGCTGAACCGCGCTAAGAGTGAATGGCTGCGTACGACGCTCCGGGAGCAAGGTTATGTAATGGTGGAACCCTGGCTGCAGAAAAGAGCGGATTTTACATTTCAGTTTGAGATTGATTGTGACGGAACGCCGGTTTTTCTGGGGACGACACGGTTTGATACAAATGCTTTTGGACAGTATCAGAGTTCGGTGGCCGGCGATTTCCGCGACGGGTTAAATGAAGAGCTGTGCGGATTTTTTTCGGATGAGAAAATTGAGGAAACTGTTGGGCTGCTTGTTCGGGCACTTCGGCAGAGCGATTACTGCAGAGAATTCCGCGGCAATTTGGGTATTGATGTGATGGTGGTTGAAGAGAACGGCGAACTGCTGGTTCATCCGTGTGTGGAGATCAATTGCCGGATGTCGATGGGGTTGCTGACGCTTTATCTGAATCGTTTGGTTGCTGAGGGCAGCACGGGACGGTGGTCGTTTTTTCGAGCAGAAAAGGGACGGAATTTCAGTCAGTTTTGTGACGAGAACCGGAGAAAGCCTACGGTAATAGACGGAAAGATTGTTGACGGTTTTTTGCCTCTAGTTCCGTGTACTGATGAAAAGCTGTTTGGAGCCTACTTGGAAGTGTACAAAAAATAAGGGAGCGGAACTTGCTCCCCCAGTTTTTTTGAATCAGTGCGAACACGAGCCGTCTTGGGCGTGAACGTGTCCGTGTTCAATTTCCTCAGCAGTCGCTTCCCGAACCGAGAGAATTTTTCCTGTAAAGTGCAGGTCGTATCCCGCCAGCGGGTGATTGAAGTCCATTTTTACCTGGTCTTCTGTGATTTCCAGTACTTGAGACAGGATTTGGTGGCCGTCTTCATCGGCCATCGGAATGATGTTGCCTACCTGCAGGATTTCGTAATCTATTTCGCCGTCGTTTTCGAAGGTAGAGAGCGGGAACCACTCGTTGGCTTTTTCGTCGTAGCCGCCGTAGCCTTTGTCGTAAGGGACCGTGAATTCGAATTCGTCGCCTGCCTCCAGTTTGTCGAGCTGGGTTTCGAAATACGGCATGAAAGACTGTGTGCCGTACAAAAACACCATGGGTGCGCTTTCATCCCGAGATTCAAAAGGCTGCGGGAGACCTTCACCATTGTTGACCGCCAGATCGTATGCCAGGCTTACAACGCTGGGTTTTCCGTATGTTATTATCATTTTTTCTTAAGTTGTATTTTTGCAAAGGTAAGCATTTGGCGGAAACGATCAGTGTACTAGAGCAAAACAAAGGATTAAGTATTCGTATTTATTATTATTTCCAGTTTTATTTCATAGCCAACGACTTAGCTAAATAGCGACATGAGTAAAACTACTGACAGTGTTTACAAGTAGCTTTTCTTTTAGCGCTTATGCAAAATAGTTTGGCACCAGAGAGCTTGTTTTTTACTTTTTTAAAGATCTGGAGCTGGCGTTTTTTTCTAAATGGAAAAATGCAAACAGCAATTCTGTCAAAGAAAAGGCTAAAAAAATCGAAGATATGAGCAGCCCAGCGGCGTTTTTTACCGAAAGAGGAAGGGTGATTTTCATCAGTTTTAACAAAAGTCCTTTGACAGAGGGGCAGAGTTGGCAGATTTTTTTCTAATTTAGGCTTCCATAAATTTAGCAGGATCAGCTTAACTGCTATTACTGCAGGAAATAACGGAGGAAGTAGAAGTAACAAAAAGTTAGATAAAATGGAAAAGATTGCTATCGGGATAGATATTGGAGGAACCAATTCAGTAATTGGTTTGGTGAAGGAAAACGGAGAAGTGCTGGTTTCCGGAGGTATCCCGACACAGGCTTATCAGGAAGTGGATGCTTATGTGGAAGCGCTGGAGGAGGAAATCCGCCGTTTGTTGGCCGAAGCAGGCGAGAAGGAAGTGCTGGGTATCGGAATCGGAGCTCCGAACGGCAATTACTACAACGGAACGATTGAATTTGCGCCTAATTTGAATTTCAAAGGGATTGTTCCTTTGGTAGACAAGCTGAAAGAGCGTTTCGATTATCCGGTAATCAAGCTGACCAACGATGCCAACGCTGCTGCAATCGGCGAAATGATCTATGGCGGCGCCAAGGGTATGAACGACTTTTTGATGATTACTTTGGGAACCGGTCTAGGAAGCGGAATCGTCAGCAACGGCGAGTTGATTTACGGACACGACGGATTCGCCGGCGAGGTTGGACACGTGATTGTTGAGAAAAACGGCCGTCAGTGCGGCTGCGGACGAAGAGGATGTCTGGAGACGTATTGTTCAGCAACAGGTTTGGTGCGAACGGTATTTGAATTGATCGGAACAACTACGCTTCCTAGCCGTCTGAGAGACAAGGTGAAGGAAGGTGACATTACGTCTAAGATGGTGTATGAAGCGGCAATTGACCGCGATGAGCTGGCAGTGGAGGCATTCCGCAAAACGGCTGAGATCTTGGGAGAAGCGTTGGCCAACTCAATTGCATACACTAGTCCTAAGGCGATCTTTTTGTTCGGCGGCGTGGCCAATGCGGGTGAATACCTGATCGACCAGGTTAAAATGTACATGGAGCAAAACGTTTTGACAATCTATCAGCACAAAGTAGACGTGATCAAATCGGCTCTTCCGGGAGCAGACGCTGCGGTTCTTGGAGCCAGCTCGCTGGTTTGGAAAGAAGCAAAAAAAATTATCGCCTAAAGGGCTAAGTATAATTGTTTTAAGGCGAAGAAACAATCACATTTTAGCATGAGCTAGGAGTGAAAAAACACCCGTTTGGTATCATTCGGGTGTTTTTTTATTGTCAAGCAGGCGTTGGAAGTGACGGCTAATTGGGGGATAACAAAATTTATTGGTGTGAAATCGTATCCTAAACGATTCTCTTTCAGTTGCCGAATCAGATAAAATGCTTGGCAAGGAACACGTAGAGTATTTCTGCTTCGAAAACCGTGTTGCTGACAAGCTTACAGATTTCTTAATCATATTTTTCGCGGGACTGAGCATTCATCGGAGCGCGGTGGTTCGGAACGAAACACAATAGTTTGAAAGGGGGAAGGATTATAGAATCAAAGGAAAGAATTTGAGGCAGCAATGTGAATTTTCTCGGCATTCTTGATCGAATTTTTTGCAATACATGGGGTGGGCTGAATGGTTGCAAGCCGAAGATTTTTTTTTCTTTCTTTCAAACTGAAAACAGAGTTGATTATATTAGCGAATCAGGGATTCGGGGAAAAATCGGCCTTTGCGACAGACGATGCGCATTTCGGATCCTATACTGATGCCGTGTTCTGATTCTTTAGAGGCAAGGTGGAATGCGGCATGATACTTATCATTTTTTTAAGAGCTATGGCCAAGAATACATATAAATCCAACCGCTTTGAAACTCCTAAAAGCAGGAAAAAATCAAAGCAATGGCGTTTCAGTTTCGACGGGTTATCCGATCCCCGTTTTAAAATGTGCGCTGGGCTTAGCCTGATGTTGCTCTCTGTTTTTTTGTTGATTGCCTTCGTTTCTTTCATTTGGAACGGTGCGGCAGACCAGAGTCTGGTGGAAAGCTGGATACGCGGCGGCGAACCGATTCAAAGAGGCGAAGTGCGCAACTGGCTGGGACTTGTCGGTGCATGGGCGGGGTATCGTCTGATATACCAGTGGTTCGGTGTGGCGGCTTTTCTTCTGACGCCATTGCTTTTTGCTTTGGGAGTAAAGCTGGTTTTTAAAAAGACGCTTTTTTCTTTTTACAGAAGCTTTGCTTTTCTGTCGTTTTTTACGCTGTGGGTCGGTGTGTTTTTTGGCTTTTTTCATACAGCCTCTGATCCTTCCGGATACCATTTCAGCTTTTTGTCGGGCGGAATAGGTTACTGGGTTTCTTCGTTTTTATATAGTTTTCTGGGTTGGGGAACCCTGATTTTCTTATTGTTTGTTCTTGCAGTTTTTATAATATATTTCTTCAATATCAATTCATTGGACTTTTCGCAATTCACTTCTCTTTCAGTTCGAAAGCCGAAGCATGAGGATGTTGAGGGGAAAGCGGAAAAAATGGCTGATGAACCGCATTTGCGAAAATCTGTAAAACAGCAAATTGAGCAGTCCGCGGCGCCTGCAGTTGCTATGCAAAAGACTGAGGAAACTGAAGAGGAAAAGCCGGAGGAAGCAGAGATTTCGACAACTCAGTCATGGGATGTGGATATTCAGGAGGAAAAGAGAAAGCAGGAGGCAAAGAAAGAAAAGAAATCCCGGGAGGATCGTGAGTTGGAGCTTTCGGTTGAGGACACAACAGACCATTCTGAAACGCTGACCAAGCGGGAGGCTAAGAAAGCCGAAAAGGCCCGGGAAGTGCTGGGAGATCAGGAGTGTTTTGATCCTACGCTGGAGCTTTCGCAGTACAAATTCCCTATGGTGGACATGCTGATTGACCGGCCGATGAAAAATGTGAAGGTTTCGGACGAAGAGCTGGAGATGCACAAGAACCGCATTGTCGAAACCTTGATTAACTTTAAGATCGGTATTTCTTCTATTCGGGCTACCATTGGTCCGACGGTTACGCTTTACGAAATTGTGCCTGAAGCGGGGGTTAAGATTTCAAAAATTAAAAATTTGGAAGACGATATTGCGCTCAGTCTTTCGGCATTGGGCATTCGGATTATCGCGCCGATTCCGGGCAAGGGAACCATCGGCATCGAAGTGCCGAACAAGCACAAGGAAGTTGTGTCGATGCGTTCGGTTATTGCGACGGACAAGTTTTTGAAAAGCTCGAAAGAATTGCCGGTGGCGCTGGGCAAAACCATTTCCAATGAGATTTACGTGGCCGATTTGGCCAAAATGCCTCACTTGCTTATGGCCGGGGCTACTGGTCAGGGAAAGTCTGTGGGAATCAACGTGATTCTTGCTTCGCTTCTTTATAAAAAACATCCGGCGGAGCTGAAATTCGTAATGGTGGATCCGAAGAAGGTTGAGCTTACTCTTTACAACAAGATTGAGAAGCATTATCTGGCGAAGCTGCCGGATTCAGAGGAGGCGATCATTACCGACACCTCCAAGGTCGTGCATACACTTAATGCGCTGTGCATTGAGATGGACAACCGATACGATATGCTGAAAGAAGCCGGATGCCGCAAGCTTTCTGAATACAACGCCAAGTTTAAGGCTAGAAGGCTTAATCCGGAGAAGGGGCACAAGTTTCTGCCATATATAGTTGTCGTTATTGACGAATTGGCTGATTTGATGATGACGGCGGGAAGAGAAGTGGAAGCGCCTATTGCGCGTTTGGCTCAGCTGGCCCGTGCTGTGGGCATTCACATGGTGGTGGCTACCCAGCGTCCGTCCGTGAATGTGATTACAGGGCTTATAAAGGCGAATTTTCCGGCAAGGGTTTCGTTCCGGGTTACGTCAAAGATCGATTCGCGCACCATTTTGGATGCGGGAGGTGCCGAGCAACTGATCGGACGGGGCGATATGCTGCTGTCGGACGGTTCGGAAATGATTCGTTTGCAGTGCGCTTTTGTTGACACGCCGGAAATAGAAGAAATCTGCCATTTTATCGGCGAGCAGCAGGCGTATGCCAGTGCTTATTTGCTCCCGGAGTATGTGGGCGAAGAAAATGAAGCAGCCAGGGATGTCGATTTGTCCAAAAGAGACGTTCTATTCGAAGAAGCAGCGCGTGTTATCGTGTCTCACCAGCAAGGCAGCACGTCTTTGCTGCAGCGCAAACTGAAGCTGGGTTACAACAGAGCCGGGCGGATAATTGACCAGCTGGAAGCCGCGGGAGTTGTCGGGCCTTTTGAGGGCAGTAAAGCCCGTGAGGTGTTAGTGCCGGACGATTATGCACTGGAGCAAATGCTCGAAAATTTAAAGTCGACATCGTAGAAAATACGGTTAATATATTGGGAATCATTCTGAGAATGGTAACTTTGTCAAAATCTAAAGTCAAAATTGTAAAAATGAAGCATTTAACATCTGTTATCCTTTTTATCTTGCTGTCAGGGCAAATGGTTTGGGGGCAGGAAGATGAGAAAGCTGCGGGTATTCTGGAGCGGATGGCTAAAAAGTATCAGCAAATCGAAGCATTCTCAGCTGACTTTTCGCAAAGCATGATCAACGAGCAGGAAGGAATAAACGAGAGTTTTACCGGGAAGGGAATAATAAAAAAGAATAAATATAAAATTGAGGTGGCGGGCCGCACCTTGTACAATAATGGCAGGGAAATTTGGACGTACTCTCCCGATGATGAGGAAGTAACCATATCGCCGGTGAGCGATGAAGAAGAGATTGATCCTACTTTTATTTTTTCCAATTATAAAAAGGATTTTAAATTCCGCTATTTGGGCGAGACCCGTTTGCGTGGAAAGATGCTTCAGAAAGTAGCGTTGTTCCCAAGAAAACCTGAAGGAAAGAGTTTTTTCAAAATTTAAGTGAAAAAAAAAAAAAAAAACAATGAAGTGTTAAGTTTTACGAGTTTTGACAGGGAAGGCAACAAGTTCCGGTACTTGATATCCAATTTCAAGATTTTAGATCAGGTGCCCGACCAGACCTTTGAGTTTGACGAAAATAAATATCCAGATGTTGAAATTGTGGATTTGAGATAATTAAAAAAATAACAGCGAACCGGTTCTTTTGAATCGGTTTTTTTTTGACCAAGCTACAGCATGACTAGACGAGAACTATTTGAGCAGATCAAGAAAAAGCAATCTTACCTGTGTGTAGGGCTGGATACGGATCCGGCAAAAATACCAGAGCACTTATTGAAGGAAGAGGATCCAGTTTTTGCATTCAATAAGCAAATCATCGATGCTACAAAAGAGTATGCCGTTGCTTACAAGCCCAATACGGCTTTTTACGAAGCAAGGGGAGCGCAAGGCTGGGAAAGTCTCCGCAAAACGCTGGAATATATACCCAATGATATTTTTACCATAGCCGATGCGAAGCGCGGCGATATTGGCAATACAAGCGCGCTGTATGCGCGGGCGTTTTTCGAGCAGATGGATTTTGATTCGGTGACCGTAGCGCCCTATATGGGCGAGGATTCCGTAAAGCCTTTTTTGACTTTTGAAGGCAAGTGGGTGATTCTTCTGGCAGCGACGTCCAATCCGGGCAGTTTTGATTTCCAGCATCTGGAGCTTGGAGAAGCTAAGCGTCCGCTCTACGAAGAAGTGCTGAGAAAAAGCCAGGAGTGGGGCAGCGAGGAGCAGCTGATGTTTGTGGTTGGTGCCACAAGGGCGGATTTGATAAGCAAAATACGGCATGCGGCACCAAATAGCTTTTTTCTTGTGCCTGGAGTCGGTGCGCAGGGAGGAAGTTTGGAAGAGGTTTCCAAATACGGCATGAATGATCACTGCGGTTTGTTGGTGAACTCTTCGCGGGGCATTATCTATGCTGGGGAAGGCGAGGATTTTGCCGAGAAAGCCCATGACGCGGCCCGTGTTCTGCAGGAAGAAATGAAAAAATACCTGGGACTGTATCTTTAAAAAATTTAGTTCAACTCAAATAAAAAATCAGGGCTGTTTATTGGCCCTGATTTATTTTTTTATATTGTTTGTGAGGCAATTTTTTTAACAATTTCGAAGACGATTACTTTTACTGTTTCTTCTTGTCGTTGACGGTTTCGTCGGTCTGTTGTCCAAGGTATCGTCCAAAATACTTAACCTTCATGTTTTTGAATCGGAGCATATTGGTTTTTCCTGGAGAAAGGCTTGAAACCGTTTTTATTTCTCCTTGGCAAAGGCTGTCCATGCGTTCAACCTGGAGAGCAAGTTTAAGCGGCACAGTTTCCGAAGGCATGAAGCCCTCGTAAAGATAGGTTTTCATGTTTTTTTTCAGTGAAGCGCCGGACTGAAAAAAAGTGCCTGTAACCGGTTCATAATCATGTTTCAGCGACATGCCCACCGGAAGAAAGAGCGTTGCGCCGTCTTCAAGCGCGAATAGAAAAGCCTGCTGGTTTACCGGGCCCACTTTGTAATGAGCCAGTACTCCGGATACGATTTTTCTGCCGTAGTTTTGCTGAAAGATATCAAACGGTTCGGAAGCGATAGCATGGGCGGTTAAGCCTTTGTTGACCGCTTCGGCTTTTTTCTTTTGTGTTTTGCAACTAAGCAGAATTAGGCCCAGGCAAACCGCAATGAAGAACTGGTTCATATAAACGCATTTTGGTTTTATTCCATCAACCGTTTGCTTCTGGGGTTGTTCGATGTCTTCAGGCTTTAGATCTATCCAGAGTTTTTATTCTATTGCGCGGCAAGAATTTTTTCAGTAAAAAATTGGCTTAAAGTCCAAAATATCACTGGAGATATAAACTATTTTGGAATTCTACATCTTTAATTATTGGTAAAGCGTATGCTTACCAGTTGATTAAGAAATCGGGAAACAGTGTGGGAGCGGTTTGAATTCTAGCAGAGTGAGCGCACAAAACGCGACAGATTGTTTTGATTTTCACTCAAGTAATGAATACTGAAAATTAACATTTGTGATGAAAGAGACTTTGGCTAATCATATGTGGATTAAGCATCCGCTGTACAAATTTTCCAAAATTGGGATGGGGATTATTTTTTTGGTTCCGGGTATTTTTAAGCTGCTTCAGCCGACTCCCTTTATGCAGTACCTTGCCCAGAGTCCCATCCGTCTTCCGATGGGCGAGCTTATGTTTTATCCGGTAACCATTTTTGAAATTATGGCCGGACTGATGCTGTTGTTGCCTTTTTCGGTGCTTTGGCAGTACAGGCGATTTGTTTATCTGGCACTTGCCGGAATTTTGGCTGTAGCTACGGTTACGGTGGTTCTCCCTGATGCGTCAAATATGTTTCCTGACCAGATCGAAATGGGCCGTTTGTTCTCTGAAGCTCATCCGGACAGAAAGGGGCTAAACATTGACGTTTTTCCCTCTAAACTGGGGTTGATAAGCATTTTGTTTCATGCGATGGGGGCGGGCATTCTGCTTGCCATGGCTTATACTGAACACCGTATAATTCAAGAGTCGAAGAAATAGAACCAGCTGCTTCAAGCTTCCAGAGGAACAGCTTTTTTGTTTTGAAGAGGGGTTTGCAGAGTAAAGACCTGACTGGGAGTTTTTTTTCCCTTCAGCTGATATTCACCAAGGTAACGGGCGCTTTGGCTGTGAAGGTTGTTTACAACTTGTTCGCTCATCAGTATCCGCTCTCCCAGCTCTTTGCTCAGCTGTTGCAGTCTGGAGGCTGTGTTCAGAACGTCTCCGTGATAGGCGATTTCACGCTTTAAAACACCTACTTCCACACTGGTTACCAAGCCCATGTGCAGTCCGGCCTTAAAGCTGGGCACAACGCCGAATTCCTGCTGATAAAATGTCTTGTTTTTATTGAAAATTCGCTCTACTTCATGAAAAAGCTCCACGCAGCGATTGTCCTTAAATGCTTCCCGCGAGTCCCATGAAAGAACAATTTCGTCTCCCACGTATTGGTAGATTTCCGCATTGAAAGCGACCACGGCATCATTAATATCTTGAAAGCAGTATTGAAGCAGCCGGCTGTAGTTAACGTGCCCAAGCTTTTCGGCATAGCTGGTGGAATTGTTCAGGTCAAGAAACATAAAGACCCTGGATTCTTCTCTTGGCACGCGGTAGTGGCCTGAAATAATGGTGTGAATCATCTTTGAGCCCATCATTTCATTCATTCTTAAAAAACTGTTTACAATGCTTGAGCAGAAGATGATGTAGATGCAATACAGGATGAAAGTTTTGCGGCTGAGAACGAAGCGCAGAAAACGGCTCCAGTGAAAACCCTGATCTGTCCGGAAATACTCCGGGTTGGTAAGATGAAAAAACAGAAGGTAAAAGCATAGCAGAAAACAGCATAGGATTGCCAGGCTGATTACGTATTTCCATCTAAACGATGGACGGAAGCGGTTGCTTTGTATTATGAAGTTGTGATTCAGCGTTGAGACCAGGCCGATCGCAATTCCCATAATGATGCTGTAATATACGCCGGAAACGGCCAGAACCTTAGTGCTGATGCCAAGAGGCGTTACTTTAACCTGAAAATCCTGCAGTGTTACAGTGACGACGGCGTGAAAAAGCAGGTTAAAGAATATCCAGATTACGGTGCTTTGCAGGAAAGCTCGGACAAAACGTTGGTTATACGCGACGTTCATGTTTTAAATAAAAAATTGGAAGACATAACCTTAAAAGTTTTTTGGAGGACAAAATCGCTTTTGTTCCGAAATAGCTTCCTGCATTAATTTAGAAATCATTTTCAATTCGAAAAATTGTTTGTTGGTAAATTTTGGCTCGGAAAGGCTATGGTGCAAATAGCTGTTAAAATTTTTTCCAAAATTATTTTGTATGGCAAAAAGCGTTCAGCAGATAGTTTATTGTCATGCTCAAGAAGAGAGTCTAACTTTTTGCTCTTTACAATACTATCCAAATTCCATAAAAGAAACAAAGTTTCGTATTGGGAATTTTGAGTAATTTGAATATCAAAATGCGCGGTTCATTTGAATTGCGTTTTGCTTTTTTGAAAGGCATTAAGAAGTTTTTGGAAACGTACGGGAAATATTGTGAATACAGTTTTGTGGCTGAAAATCAGTTTGGTTATGAGGCTGTTGTCCGTTGTTTTTTTGCATTAAAAAAGTGCTAAATATATTAATATGTTAGAAATTAGCCGAATAGAATAGCTTAAGCAAGCAACTGCATTTAGTCGGTTAAATAACTCAGTTTATCCTTTAGAATCGACATCTGATCTCTGAAGTCGTTGCCACACGAGTAAATTGGAATACATTTGTAAATAAAAAAATGAAACGAAGTCTGTTCACGCCAATTTTTATTTTATTCTCTGCTTTATGGAGTTTTGCTCAAGTTAAACATTCTACAATTCAAGGTAAAATTAAAGATCTCGCGAATCAAGAAGCGCTTGTCGGTGTGAATGTCCACATTGAAAACAGCTCGCCGATTATCGGAGCGACAACGGACACAGAGGGAAAATTTCTTTTAAAAGACGTGCCTTTTGGGCGCTATACCTTGGTGATTTCTTATGTAGGCTACAAAAAAAAGAAAATTCATGAAGTGCTGGCCGTCACCGAAAAGCCCTTATCACTGGAGGTTCAACTTGAGCGAAATCCGATTGAATTGGAAGGCATTACCGTAGAATCATCCTTTTCTAAAGCTCCAGGAAATACCATGGCAACGCTGAGCGGGCGTTCTTTCACAATTGAAGAATCCTCTCGCTTTGCCGGCGGGCTTAGCGATCCTTCGCGTGTTGTGTACAATTTTGCTGGTGTTACTTTTTCCTCTCCGCAAGACAATGGAGTCATTGTCCGCGGTAACTCTCCAACCAGCGTGTTGTGGAAAGTCAACGGTCTGGATGTGATGGGTGCGTCCCATTTCGGCGGAGGAAATATGGCAGGAGCCGGTCTTATTTCCATCTACAGCGCACAGGTGTTGCGTTCAACTGATTTTTTTACGGGGGCTTTTCCGGCAGAATACACCAACGCTACCTCTGGTGTGTTTGACATCAATTTTAGAAAGGGGGATAAAGAAAGGCATCACTTTACTAGTAAATTGGGGATTATCGGAGTGGATCTGGGGGCTGAAGGGCCAATTGGCAAGGAACAGGAGAGTTCGTATTTGGTGAATTACCGGCACGGTTTCATCGGATATATCGGGAAGCTTTCCGGCGGAGTGGAACCGCATTTTCAGGACTTGTCTTTCAATCTAAATTTTCCGACGAAAAATTGGGGTGATTTTAGTTTTTGGGGAATGGGTGGTTTAAGCAGCAACGTTAAGCCGTACAAGAAATACCAGAAAAAAGAAAAAGACGGCAAACTTAAAAAAGAGAAATTCAGGGAGTATGAAAACGATTTTCTGGATAAAGACATTCAGTTTGGAATGGGTGCAACCGGGCTTAACCATTATTTATCTTTAGGAGAAAATGCCCATTTGAATACCGTTGTGGGCTGTACGAAAAACTATTATGACAATGACGTGCAGTTTTTTGAGGACAAGGAAGAAAAAAGCAATGACGGGAAGCTCTTTGACTATAAAAAACAGCGAGATGTAACGGAAAGCTTTTCGGCCTCTACCCATTTGTATTCTCAACTAGGCAAAAGAATAACAAACAGGACGGGCGTCCAGGCCGATTATCTGACTATTGAGGCGCTTTCCTGGGCTTCTCCGGATCCTAAGCAGCTTATGGAAGAGCAGTATGAGCTGAGTGGAAAAACTTATAGCCTTCGCGCGTATTCCCAGTTTGGCATTGAACTCAGCAGAGGCCTGAAATTGAACGTTGGTTTGGCTACCACACGTTTTGGAAAGAACGATGAAGCGATTTGGGAGCCACGTTTGGGGCTTAAGTGGCAAGTTTTTCCGTTTATGGACTTGTCGCTTGCTTTTGGAGAACATAGTAAGCGAGAAGATCTCAAAACTTATTTTTATCTTAATCCGAAAACAGGTTTGCCTAATGAGCTTAATCTTTCCAAGGCCAAACACTATGTAGGTGCTTTGAATTTTCGCCTAGGGGAACATGCTCGTTTTACCGCAGAGGTGTATTACCAGGATTTGTACGATATTCCTGTGATTGAAGGAACGACATACTCCTTTGCCAATTATACTCAGCTCTGGAAATTAAATGGCCCGATCAGTAACAAAGGAACGGGAATCAATAAGGGGGTTGATCTTACTCTGGAGCGAAGCATGAACAACGGGTGGTATTATTTACTTTCTTGTTCGCTCTATGATTCGGAATATACCGATGCGCAAGGAAAAATCCATAACACGTTGTTCGACCGTAGATTTATGAGCACATTGACCTTCGGAAAAGAGTTTGTTGTAAAAGGAAAAAATCTGCTGGGCTTCAATGCGAATGTAAGCTACTTGGGAGGAATTCGCCGAACGCCTTATTTGGAGCAAGAAAGCCTGGCGGCGAAGAAAGTTATTTTGGACGAAACGCGTTTGTATGAAGAGCAGGCCGATCCGGAGTTGTGGGTGAACTTTGGAGTTACTTACAAAATCAACAAAAAGAATTCGGTGCGCACTTGGGGTTTTGACTTCCAAAATGCGACCTTGACGGCTCAAAAAAGGGGCTATGCCTATAATGTTAGAAATCAGGCTATAGACGTAGACGAAGTCTTATTCATTTTGCCTAATTTCTATTATAAAATTGAATTCTAAATGAATATTTGTCAAGAATTTGAAAAGCGCTTAGGGAAGCGCTTTTTGTTGCTTTTAGCTGTTTTTAATTTGGTGTTTGGTTTGTTTATCGAGATTATCCGCTGGCACTTTACAAATTCACTTTCATTTTCGTGGAGTGAATTTGCAAGCAGTTATTGGGTGAATTACTTCAATCTTTTGGTTATCACAAGTCTGTATTATTTTTCGGTTAGGTATACCCAAAAACGGTTCACAGAATATGTATTGATACGCCTAGTACTGGAAATTATTCTTCTAAGCGGAATTACCTGCCTGTGGATTGTTGGAATAAATTTTTTTATTCAACGGCTCATAGGGCAAAATCCGTTAATGGTTCAGAAAATCTATTTTTTATGTGCAATTGGTGTTTTGCTCACCATTATGTTTGTGCCTTTTTTCGAGTTCATTTTTCAAAACGAAAGAAATTATAATGAAAGAATATGGCGGGAGGGCCTTGAAAAGGAAAATGCTCGAATTCAGTATGAAAACCTTAAAAACCAGATTAATCCGCATTTTTTGTTCAACAATCTGAATTCACTGAATTCATTGATTAGCTTGGATCCTTTGAAAGCAAAACGTTTTCTTACCAGTTTGTCGCAAGTGATTCGGCATGTGCTGGATTTTAGAAATGTGGAAGCTGTGAGTCTCAAAAGTGAATTGATATTTCTGGAAAATTATCTTTTTATGTTGCATACCCGGTACGAAGATGCTTTACAGGTTATTGTTAATATTTCCGAAGAAGATAGTAATAAGCTGCTTTTGCCGATGGTTGTACAATTGCTTATAGAAAATGCCGTGAAGCACAACAAGATGACAGAGCAAGAGCCCTTGCATATAACCATTGAGAGCAGCGAAGAAGGCGTCTTAGTTCGAAATTCTTTGAATCCGAAGGCGAGCTGCTCTTCTTGGGGGCTGGGTTTGTCGAACATAAAAAACCGTTATGCAAAGTTTGATTTGATTGTTGTAATCAGCAGAGAGTCGGACAGTTTTAGTGTAAAGGTGCCTTATTTGAAAAGTGAATCAGCATGTTGAGGACGTTAATTATTGAAGACGAAAAGCTCGCACAATTAGAACTTTGTCAACTGATCCGAACGATGGATGAGGTAGAAGTTGTGACATGTTTGTCAACTGTACAGGAAAGTGTTCAGTGGTTAAAAGTTTACCGAGACCGGGTTGACCTGATTTTTATGGACATCGAGCTTTCGGATGGTGTCAGTTTTGAAATTTTTGAACAGGTTACGCTCGAAGTCCCTATTATCTTTCTCACCGCTTACAGCGAGTATGCGTTACAAGCGTTTAAAGTTAATAGTATTGATTATTTGCTTAAGCCGATTATTTTGGATGAACTGGAACGGGCAATCAATAAGTATAGAAAACACTGTCTGGATGTTTTTCCAATAGATTTATCAAAATTTGAAAACTTATATCAAAAAACACAGACTCAAAGTCTTTCAAGACTGATGGTGCACATTGGCGACAGTTATTTGCCCTTGTTTATAGATGAGGTGGCATATTTTTACGCGGACAGCAAATACACTTATGCCTATACATACAAAAAGCAAAATTATCTGATCGATTATAGTTTAAGCAAACTTCAGGATGAGCTGTCCTCTAAAGCTTTTTTCCGTGTAAATCGGAAGTGCATTGTGCACATCGGTACAATAAAGAAGGCGGTTAAGCACTATAACGGCCGGCTTAAGCTTCATCTTTTGCCTGTCATGGAGGATGAGGTGATTGTTAGCCGAAGCAATGTCAAGGGGTTTTTAAATTGGTTAAGCCAGTAAATGTTTTTTTAAGTATGGGCTATGGCAGAACTTCTTAAAATTGGAGGCATAGAAGGCACCACATGCAAGAGAAGAGATTTTGTAGGTGATTGTTAGAATAATACAAGAAACAGTTGAGAAGTTGATTCTCAGGTAATGGAATTGCAACTAAATACTCAGTTATCCCGACCCAAATGAGTTGGGTGGGATACCTTAGTGGTTACGGTTCTAGAAAAAAATCGTTTTCGAAGCGCTCCCCTGCTATATTAACGCG
>JAKSBZ010000328.1 GCA_022360875.1 Cytophagales bacterium
CCGAGCTGATAGTCCGGCAGTGGCGGGATCTCCAGATAGGGCGAGAAGATCGGCGTACCCAGGGCCACCTTGTCGCCGGGCGCGATCAGACCGTTGGCCTTCAGCGTCTGAAAGATATAGGTCATCGCCGCCGTTCCGCCCTCGGTGGCGAAGAGCGAGAACCGGCCGCCGCGGGCGTGGCGGCCGTACATCTCCTGCGCCACATAGGCTTTCACGATCTTCTCGGTCTCAGCCAGCATGCGCGGCGGCACCGGGTAGATGCAGCCGAGAAAGGCCGTGGCCATCTCGTGCAGCAGGGCCTTGGGCGCGATGCCAAGTTGGTCCTTGGCGTAGGCGAGAGAGCGGCGCAGAAAGCCCGTGCCGACGGTGTCTTCGTGGCGGTGCGCGAAGATCTCGAAGCGAAGATCGATGCCCTCGACCTCCGGCAGGCCGCCGAAGCCGCTGTTGAGGAAGGCATAGGACCGCTCCGCCTCCTCCAGCGCGAAATCGCCCAGGCGCAAAAAGGCCCGGCGCGGCACCGTGGCCAGGAAGTTCGGATTGCCGCGACCGGCGTTCAGCATCATCCGGTCGGCATCGGACCGGGCGATGTCGATGAGCTTGTCTTTCAGCTCGAAGGGGCTGAGCTCGGCAAAGGCGCTGAAGTCATCGGGCATGGCACACTCCTTGGCGCGGCCTATGGGCTGACGGTGGGATTGACGTCGATGACGCCGACGACGATCGGCCCCCAGATGGTCAGGAATACGTTGGCCACCGCATAGGTCACGGTGAAGGCGACGACCGGCGTCGCATTGCCGGCCTTGTCCATCAGCGCCACGAAAGCCGGATTGGCGCTGCGACCGCCGATCATGCAGGCCAGGGCCTCGATCGGGTTGCGGATGCGCAGCACATAGTAGGAGAAATAGAAGACGACGATTGACGGGATGATCGTCACCGCGACGCCGAGCAGGAAGAGCTGCGCGCCGCTTTGCTGGATGGTGGTCAAGGCTTGGGGACCCGCCGATATGCCGACCACGGCGACGAAAACGGCAAGACCGAAGTTGCTCAGGAAGTTCGTCGCCCCGCTCGGCACGGCGGCAACCCGCGGATGGGTGCTGCGCAGCCAGCCGAACAGCAGGCCGGACAAGAGGCAGCCGCCGCCGCTGCCGATGCTGACCGGAACGCCGGCGATATGAAACTCGATCATGCCGAGCAGCATGCCGAGGCCCATGCCAAGACCGAAGAAGACGAAGTCGGTGACGGCCGCCGCGCTGATCTTGTCGCCGATGAACTGCTGCACGCGGTCGAGATCCTTCGGCGTGCCGATGAACTGGAGCTCGTCGCCCTTGTGCAGCGTGACGTCGTGCAGAATAGGCAGCGCCCGGCCGAGCCGCTTTATGCCGGTCAGATAAACCCCAAAGCGGCTCCCGCTGCCGAACTCGGTGTGCACCTCGGCGATCGTCTTTCCGGCCAGCGTCGAGTTGGTCAGGATGAAATCGCGCGCCTCCTCGACGAGATCGAAAGCCCAAGGCGGAGAGATTTCCCTGCCGAAGTGCTGGGCCGCCTCTACCATGCCGTCGATCTTGCCGGTGACCGCCACCAAATCCCCGGCCTGAAGGACCGTGTCGTCCTTGGCCTCCATGCGCTCTTTCATGCGAAAGACCGCTTCGATGTTCGTGTCTTCCAGCGCTTCATTGCTGGCCCGGACGGTCTTGCCGGCAGCTCCGCCATCGGCCGAGACTTCGTAGACCCGGGTCACCA
>JAKSBZ010000330.1 GCA_022360875.1 Cytophagales bacterium
CGGAGAGCTGAGCCACAAATTCTTCACCATGTTTCGGCTAACCGCTGATTCTCTGAAAACATCGTCTTCAGGAAGCAACAATTTCGAAGGTCTCTACCTTACACTGGAAGCCGACGGCTATATTTTCGGTTCCGACGAAAACATCAGCCTGGATGTCTACGAACTGGGACAAAACCTGAGAAACACAAGCAAAAAAGACGTCGATTATTATTACTCTAAGGACGACATTCCAAATAGTCAGTTCAAGCGAAAAATCAGCCAGGAGAATTCTTTCAACCTGAATGAAGACTCGACCCTTACCATTCGCCTCATCGACGACCTGGGACAGGAATTCTTCAGACGACAAAACGAATTTTCAGACAAAGAAAATTTTACGCAAAAAGATTTCAACGAATTCTTCAAGGGCATTGCTGTCTTACCGGCTGAAGACTCGCACAATATTATTGGGATTAACAACATTGGGATTAACAACATTGGGATTAACAACAAAGACAAATCCTACCTCTCCTCCTACCTCAGTCTGAAATACACCACACACTCGGATACTACTTTCGAAATAAAATATTACCTAAACCAAAAGGCCGACACGGTGGGAGACAATTATGTAACAGGCTACAACCACTACAAAGCCAATCGCGCGGGCACGCCGCTGGCAAATCTAACAGAATTCAATAAAGACTTTCAGCCTTCGGACGGTAAATTCTACGTACAGTCGGCTTACGGCTTGCACTCAGCAATAGATTTTTCGAAGATCTATGAGCGTTTTAAAGACACCACTATTATTATCAATTACGCGGAATTCGAAATGCCGGTAAACCGCGAGGAACCGAAGTACGTGACTCCGCCAGCCAGGCTTGGTTTCACCTACATTTATTCCGACGCCTCGCACGACAAATTCAACAAAAGAATACTGGCTCCGAGAAATCCCGCTTCATATTACCGAACAATGCAGTCGGATTTAGCGTATCCCCTAAGTCTGGGCAATGATATGTCCGGCAACCTGAACATGGATACCTATACATATTATTCCGGAAGAAAGTTCAACGGATTGGTAAATACCATATATTTTCAGTCACTGCTCGACACTTACAATGGAAGTGCCCGCTCGGAGTTCAAGATGAAAGACGACAACGGAAATCTCTTTAACAAAGTGCTTATTGATCCAAGAAACGGAAGATCTCAAGTGAATTTCCTAACTGGCAATCAGAGCGATATTAAACTGAAAATATATTACACGAAGCTGAAATAATAATTAATTAAATAATTTAGTTATTTTTAAAAAGCGCTTCGGCGCTTTTTCATTTTATAAAGAAATTATTATGTGTGGAATTGTAGGTTATATAGGCAGTCGAAAAGCATCCGACATAGTCATCAAGGGGCTTCAGCGACTGGAATACAGAGGCTATGACAGCGCTGGGATAAGTGTATTTTTAGAAGACAAGCTCAAAAACTTCAAAAAGCAAGGAAAGGTTAAAGACCTGCAAGAGCACATTAAACAAATAAGTCTCGACAGCACGGTAGCAATCGGGCACACACGATGGGCAACACACGGACCTCCAAGCGACTCCAACGCCCACCCTCATTTTTCAGGCAATCAAAGACTCTCGATTATTCACAACGGAATTATTGAGAATTACGCTGCAATCAAAAAAGATCTCGCAGAAAAAGGCCATATATTCCAGTCGGAAACCGACACCGAAGTTCTAATCCATTTTATTGAAGACATTCAGGAGAATCTGGCCTGCCCGCTTGAAGAAGCCGTTCGCCAAGCTTTAAATCAGATAATCGGTGCTTATGCCATCGTAATCATGGACCAGGACAACCCCGACAGAGTAATCGCAGCCCGAAAAGGCAGTCCGCTCGTTGTGGGAATTGGTGAGTCCGAATACTTTCTCGCTTCCGACGCAACGCCGATCATCGAGTACACCAACGAAGTCGTTTACCTCAACGATATGGAAATGGCGCTGATCACTCGTGAACAGATGATCATCAAAAAAATCGAAAACAACGAAACGCAGGAGCCGTACATCCAAAAGCTGGAAATGGAGCTGGAAGCCATTGAAAAGGGCGGTTTCGACCACTTCATGCTCAAGGAAATCTACGAGCAGAACCGCTCGATATACGACTGCATGCGGGGCCGGCTGGATGCGCTCAGCGGCAAACTGACGCTGGGAGGAATCCGAAACTACCAGGATAACCTGGTGAATGCCGAACGCATTATTATTGTTGCCTGCGGCACATCATGGCATGCCGGACTGGTTGCCGAATATATGTTCGAGGAATTTGCGCGCATTCCGGTTGAGGTAGAGTATGCATCGGAATTCCGGTACCGCAATCCTGTAATAAAAGAGGGCGACGTAGTGATTGCCATTTCGCAGTCGGGAGAAACGGCTGACACTCTGGCGGCAATGGAGCTGGCAAAATCCAAAGGCGCGATTGTCCTGGGAGTATGCAATGTGGTGGGCTCATCAATTGCCCGCGTTTCGCACGAAGGCGTTTACACCCACGCCGGACCTGAAATTGGCGTTGCCAGCACCAAAGCTTTCACCGCACAGCTAACTGTGCTGGGAATGATTGCTCTGAAAACCGCCAAGCACCGCGGAACAATCAGCGATGTGCGCTACCGTGAAATGCTTGTGGAAATGGAACAGATTCCTGCGAAAGTAAAAAAATGCTTCGAGCTTAACGAACAGATAGAAACCATCAGCGAGCTGTTCAAAGACTCCCGCAACTTTTTGTACCTGGGCCGCGGATTCAACTTCCCTGTAGCGCTGGAAGGAGCGCTTAAACTCAAAGAGATCTCGTATATCCACGCCGAGGGTTACCCGGCAGCCGAAATGAAACACGGACCTATTGCCCTGATTGACGAAGAAATGCCGGTGGTTTTCATTGCCACGCGCGACAGTTCTTACGACAAAGTGGTCTCAAACATCCAGGAAGTAAAAGCGCGAAAAGGCCGCGTAATCGCCGTAGTGTCCAAAGGCGATGCACTGATTCCGAAAATGGCGGACTTCGTAATCGAAGTTCCGGACACCAACGAAGCTTTCATGCCACTGGTGGCCGTGGTGCCCCTGCAGCTGCTTTCATACCATATTGCCGTAATGCGCGGCTGCAATGTTGACCAGCCAAGAAACCTGGCCAAATCTGTTACTGTAGAGTAAGGCAACGAATCGAACGGATTGTTTTTCACACAAGCGGATTAAGCCGAAAAAGCAATTCAATATTCTTATGCAAAGCATTTTACAAGCCCGCTGAAATTTTCCGGCGGGCTTTTTTATGCTCCGTATAGTCTGAATTGTTCTATACAGAAAACATCTGATTGTCAAAATCAGGTTTATATAATCCCCTGGTAGTCATTCCTTATTTGTGTGATAATCTGCTGCTTTTTCCAAACCCGTCAAAAATCACCAAAGTTTTCTGTATCCTCATGCCTTTCTTTCTCTATTGAGGAGGATCAATCACACAACCAAAATAACTTCAAATCTTAAAGCATATAATTATTTGAAATAAGATTTTTTGCAAAATATTTTATTCAAAACTTAATAATACACTATCTTTACATATGAATCCCATCTGATAAGCCAGACCAAAGAAAATATTCAATCGTAAGTTGATGATTTTCAATAATTATTTTTTTGTGAAAACCCTAATTTAAAATTTTTGGAGCAGACTCACACATGTCATATTTTTTATTTACATATACTAATTTTATGAAATCATTTAGGTCTTTTTTATTAATTATTATTTTCTCTTTTTCTGCAGGAAATCCGGCTTTTTCTCAAAAAAATAAAGTGAAGGGCAGCGCCCCTACTGTTCATTATTACTATCTGCAGCTGGATGACCGCATTCAGGAAGCCACCGAAGCCGCTTTTGGTGATGTCGCTCAAGATGCTGCGGATGAAGCCGGCAAAGCTATTGATGCCGAAGTTAGCGACTTATTCTCGTACACTTCCATCAGTTCAAGACTTTATAGGGATTTCTGGGAAATGACTCAAAAAAGATTCAAAGAAGAGCTTGCAGTTGAATTTCTTCCGCTAAACAAGCTGAAAGGAAAAATCAAATACAATGGCCCATACCCTAACGAACGAAAATTGAAAAAAGCTATTAAAAAGGTGCCCGGAGAGAAATATTATGCTTCTTTGAATGTGTACATGTACAAAGGAGGAGTTAATGTTGGAATGGGAGTGTCATTAGGAGGCAAACTTAAGCCAAAAACTGATATTAAATTTGTTTTGGCTAACGAAAAAGGAAAAGTCATTGATGAAATTGAATTGAAAAAAATCAAAACAGACATTGTGGTTACTAAAATCCGAGCAGAAATCGGGGCGATTAAAGCCGGAAAAGCTGATGACCCGGAAGAGATTATCAAGAAAATGAAGCAGGTTTACGACAATGCGCTGAACGAACTAATTGCAAAATTTAAGAAAAAACACAAAAAAGAATACAAAGGCGCCTAAGAAAACGCGACAAAAGTGAGGGGCTAAACCCTTCACTTTCTTCATATGCGCTTTGCCACCACCAACACCCTGAGGCCTTCAAAATCCGTTGTTGCAAACAGCTGGCAATTGCCTCCGTCTTTCAGCTTAAGTTTTTTTCGAATTTTATCCGGCGCATCAGGAAAATTTCTAACAGCAACAGAAGCTTTCTTCTCGGGTAAAATTTTGGATATTTTTTTCCTGTCGTAAGGGCAGGTGCCTAAAATTCTGAAAACCTTTCCCGGAAATCCTTCGGGCAGCTTTTCGGAAGTGTACAAATGACTGTTCGTGTGGAGTTTTTTAAGCCCAAATGCTTCTCCGACATGTTTATAAGCTCCGGCTTTCAGCACGCTGGCATTGGGTTCGCACAGGTAATTCAGCGGCTTGGAAAATTCGCTGGTCGCTATCTGCTCTTTGTCTTTGGAAGTGACAAACAGCTGTGCATTTCCGTTTTTACGAAGGTTTACCGCAGTGATTTCAGGATCCTCCTTCGGATTTTTCCCAAGTAAATACAATACTTCCTTGCACTCATTCTCCAATGAGACGACCCAAATATGCTCCACGCAACCCAAATCATGCACGGCCTGGCGTATATCCATCATCGGAGCAGTTTTTACCAGCACTTTCTTCGCTTTTTGAAGCAATTCGTTCTTAATAGCCACAATATTCGGTGTACAGTCTTCCAGAAAATGTACTCTTTGCAAACTTTCCGAACGTCTCGCCGGATCAAGGTAAATGCAGTCGTAGTTTTCGCCGCTATCTAAAACAAATTCTACTCCGTCCGCTTCAATGCACTCTATCGGCGCTTCCAAGATACTGAAATTATGACGGGCAAGCTCACACAAATGAGCCTGTTGCTCCACATATGCCGTCTGTTCGAAGGACCGGCTCAGATAAAAGGTGTCTATGCCTGTTCCGCCCGTAATGTCAATTAGTTTTTTTCCCTTAACAAGCGTGGACTTGTACTTCGCCGTAAGCTCGGAAGAACACTGTTCCATGGAAAGCGCAGGCGGAAAAAGAATGCCTTTCTGCGCATGCCACTCCGGAAGCTTTTTCCTGGCTTTCTGCCTTGCCTGAATCTGCGCAATGGCTTCTTTGACAGGAAAATCTTTGGGAAGCTGTTTGGCTTTCAGGCTCAAAGAAAAAGGATCATGATTTTCATGATCCTCAATATATTGTTGTACTTCTGTTTTCAGTAGTTCCGCTATTGCCATGAGCGCGTTTTCATTGTGCAGGAAAAGCCTGCGGTTCATGTTCAAAAGCTAAAATTACGCAGTAATCCCGGTATTCACCAAATCGTTTTTCACCAAATATTCGGCAATCTGCACGGCATTGGTCGCCGCTCCCTTTCTCAGGTTGTCAGCTACACACCAGAAATTCAGGGTTTTGTCCTGCGACTCGTCGCGGCGGATACGCCCCACAAACACATCGTCTTTTCCATGAGCGTGCAGCGGCATCGGATATACATTATTGGCCACATCATCCTGCACCAAAATGCCCTCAGTCTGCTCAAAAAGCCGGCGAACATCCGACAATTCAAATTCCTTTTCAAATTCCGCATTTACCGCTTCGGAATGACCGCCCATTACCGGCAAGCGAACCGTTGTCGCCGTAACGGCAACTGAGTCGTCGCCCAGAATTTTCTTGGTTTCGTTGGTCATCTTCATTTCCTCCTTGGTGTAGCCGTTTTCCAGGAACACGTCAATATGCGGCAACACGTTCAAGTCTATGGCATGCGGATACACTTTCTCAGCCTCCACGCCGGAGCGCTCGTTGTTCAACTGATCCACGGCTGCTTTTCCTGTTCCGGTCACCGACTGATAAGTCGAAACCACCACTCGCTTAAGTCCGTACGCACGGTGAAGCGGCGCCAGAGCCAGAACCATCTGGATAGTGGAACAATTCGGATTGGCAATGATTTTGTCCGAACTAGTCAACTCAGAGGCGTTGATTTCCGGAACGATCAGCTTGTGATCAGGACTCATTCGCCAAGCTGAAGAGTTGTCGATCACGGTTGTTCCCGAAGCGGCAAATTTTGGCGCCCACTCAAGCGATGTTCCCCCGCCAGCCGAGAAGATGGCAATATCCGGCGCCTGCGCCACGGCTTCTTCCATCGTAATCACCGTGTATTCCTTGCCCATGAAGGCGATCTTCTTGCCTGCAGAGCGGGCAGAAGCCACTAACAATAATTCATCAAAAGGAAAAACTCTTTCCTCGATTAGTTTCAGCATTTCGCCGCCTACCAGTCCGGTGGCTCCTACTACGGCTAATTTCATAACGATTGGAATTTTAGTACATAATTAACTCACGCCAACATAAAGCCGACAGTCTATGTCTTACTTTTTTACAAAAATAGAATTAATTCCCGCGAGTCTAAAGAAAAAAAGCCGAATAAAATTTGGAATACGCCAAAATTACAAAATTTTACCGTTCCTTTTTTTGATTTTTCTTTCTTCAAAAAGCTTTTCTTCTAAAACAGACATCCCTGTTCTAGTCATCAACGAACAAGTATTGGAAATCGCATGGGAGATTCAGCACATTTCACTTTCCCCGGAGCATTTTCATGTAAAAAATCTTGGGGCCGCTTTGTCGGTGATCGCTCTTCAAGACCATCGGTGGCATATTCATTTTCCTTTTTCCTTCAAAAAAAATAAAAGCTACACGCTGGAAATTGATTCCCTGCAACTAGAAAACGGCCAGTGGATTCCGTCCCAGTCTGTTCCCTTTGTTTGGGACACTCAAAAACCCAAGCTTTTCAGTTGGCACTTGTTTGCCGACAGTCTGCTGCTGACTTTCAACGAGCCGGTGATTCTCCCGCCAAAATCATCCGTCTCCGTTATCCCGGAAAATAAATTAGACAAGCTTCAGCAAATTTCGGAAAGCTCACTCTTCCTCAGATTCGCCGACTCAATGCCCCAGGAAACAATTATTCAGCTCAGCTTAGCGATTCAAGACTTACAGGGCAACCTCTCGGAAATAAAATCTGAAATTGACTGGGACATTCGCCCGCCAAGACTTCACGGATATTACTTGCTGTCCGCTGACAGCCTTGTCCTGCAGCTGAACGAACCGGCTTATTTTCCTGCACTAAAACCCGAAAACTTCAGTCTTGGCGGACTAACACCCGTTTTTATCGACCAGTTCCGGGACGCTGAGGAAATTCTGCTGGTCTTCAGCCGAAAACTGCTGTGTCTGGATTCAGCACTCACTGCCCGAAATATCTTTGACAGAAAATTCAACAAACAAGAATACATTAGCACAAAGATCTCAGCTCACCTGCCTTTCGCTGCGCATGTCCAGTTTCTCAACGCCCGACA
>JAKSBZ010000299.1 GCA_022360875.1 Cytophagales bacterium
GGTCAGATCGTCGATTTCGGACTTGTAGTTGATCGTATGCGTTCCTGGAACGTTTGGCTCGCGGAAGGAGTGGATCGGCAATACATTCTCTTCAGAGGAGTCTTCGTTTTTCCACTGTTTTTTCCGGTCATTGCGGCAAATGATGCCTTCGGCCAGCGTGATGGCCGTGCCGCTTGGTGAATCCAGCTTTTCGGTATGGTGAATTTCCTCCACGTCCACCTTGTATTCTGGGTAACGGTTCATCATTTTGGCCAGATATTCGTTGAGCTTGAAAAAAATATTCACGCCGATGCTGTAGTTGGATGCATAGAAGAATGCGCCGTCTTTTTGTTTGCAGCAGGCTTTGATTTCCTCCATTTTATCAAGCCATCCCGTTGTTCCCGAAACCACGGGAATCTGGTTTTCCAGACAGAATCTGATGTTGTCAGCGGCCGCTTCCGGGCTGGAAAATTCAATGGCGGCGTCTATTTGCCCGGTATCCAGGGTTTTAAGTTCTTCTTTGTTGTTTTCGTCTATTTTGGCGACGATGGTGTGGTTTCTTTGGAGCGCCAGCTGTTCAATGAAACGCCCCATCTTGCCGTAGCCAAGAAGCAGAATATTCATGTCTTAAAATGTTAAATTAACTCCGACACCCAAATACGGGTGTTTTTGATTGGTTTGAAAAATCTTTGGCGTGATGCGCATAGACAGGTCGTCTCCAATGTCGAATTGGTTCAGGTGAGCGTACACATAGGCGTCGATAATGTTGGCGGCGTAAAATACGGACAGCAAAATGACCATGTAGTCGCGGCTTCTCCGAAACCGGTTGACTCGCTGATCCAGGTTCCTTTCATCAAGGTCGAATTCATTGGAGCCGGTCTTGCGCTGGTCGGCCAGGGCATTCAGATATTTTTGGTAAAAAATGTCGTTGTAGCGGATAAAATAACCGAAAACGGCTCCTCCGGCGTAAATAATCGGTATTTTCCAGTAGTGCCCGTTGTAGGCCTGTCCCAGTCCGGGAACGGCCATTGAATACAGCGAAGCCCGGATGGGATCCGACTGCACGGGTTTTGGGTTGTACGGAATGTAGGTGTTTGGCAACCGGTCGGGCTTCTCCTTTACAGGCTGGGCCCAGCATATTGTTGTAAAAAAAAGCCCTGTAAAAAGGGCTGCCATTTTATGCATCATGACGGGATATTCAATTTCAACAGCTCCAAAATTCTATTAAAATCCTCAGTGTTCATGAACGGGATCTTAATCTCTCCTTTATCGTTCTGATTGCATTTTACGGTAACACGTGTTCCGAAATGGGAAGCCAGGTTGCGCTGCAAATGCTGAATGGTATATTGTTTTTCCGCGTCAAGCAGCGAATTTTTGCTGTCCTTTTTCTGCTTTCCAGATACTACTTCTCGCACCAGCTGTTCTACTTTTCTCACAGACAGGTCTTCTGCAAGGATTTTTTTGAAAATTGTCAGCTGAAGATCAATGTTGTCTATGTTGATCAGCGCGCGGGCGTGGCCCATCGATATTTGCTTGTCTCTTACCGCCACCTGTATTTCGGGCGGAAGCTTCAGCAGGCGCATGTAGTTGTTGACTGTGCTGCGCTTTTTGCCTACGCGTTCGCCAAGCTCTTCCTGTTTCAGCTGGCAGTCCGTCATCAGCCGCTGGTAGGTGAGCGCAATCTCTATGGCGTTCAGATCTTCCCTCTGGATGTTCTCGATTAGAGCCAGTTCGAGCATTTCCTGGTCGTTGGCTTCCCGGATGTAAGCCGGGATTTTTTCCAGCCCGGCTTTTTTTGAGGCCTGGAATCGGCGCTCTCCGGAGATGATCTGAAAGCGGTTGGTGTCTATCCGGCGCAGGGTTATGGGCTGTATTATGCCTTGCAAAGCAATGGACTGAGCAAGCTCCTCCAGCGCTTCCTCGTCGAAATCGGTACGCGGCTGAAACGGGTTGACCTCGATGCTGTCTAAAGGAACTGAGTACATGCCTCCGGGCCTGAATTCCTCCGGCATGCCCAGGTTGTTTTGATTCGGCCGGCTAGCGACAGAGTCTTCCAGCAGTGCACCTAATCCTCTACCCAATGCGTTCCTTTTTCCTTTCTGGCTCATTCTTTTTTTTGTATAAATTATATATGATTTTTCTTAAATAAAAGTACTGTCAGTAATTTAACTTGTGCAATTATACAGCTAAACCGTTGGCTGTGAAACACAACTGAAAGCTATAAAAAAGTACGAAGTACTTAAATCAGCTGAAGTTGAGTTCCAATGGCGGACAGTATTACACGGTCGGGATATTGTTCTTTTCGAGTATTTCCCTGGCCAAATTCAGGTAGCTGATTGCTCCTTTGCTGTTGGCGTCGTGCACAATGGCTGGCGAGCCAAAGCTTGGCGATTCGCTCAGCTTGATGTTGCGCGGTATGATATTCTTAAATACCAGCTGTTTGAAGTGCATAGTAACTTCCTCCACAACCTGGTTGGAAAGCCGAAGGCGCACGTCGTACATAGTCAGCAGAATTCCTTCGATTTCGAGCCGCGGATTCAACCGGCTTTGGATGATCTTGACTGTGTTCAGAAGTTTTCCGAGTCCTTCCAGCGCAAAATACTCGCACTGGACGGGAATGATAATGGAGTCCGAAGCAGTCAGGGCATTGATGGTAATAAGCCCCAGCGAAGGAGAGCAGTCGATGATGATGAAGTCGTACAGGTTTTTAACCCCGGCCAAAGCCGCCTTCATTTTGCCTTCGCGTTCGCTCTCGCTGACCATTTCCACTTCAGCGCCTACCAGGTCGATGTGCGAGGGAAGAAGATCCAGATAATCGATGCTGGTGGCCTCGATGCTTTCTTGGGCAGTGGCTTTGTCCACCATGCATTCGTAAATGCTTTTTTCGATACTTTTAGGGTTGAACCCAAGTCCGGAGGTGGAGTTTGCTTGGGGGTCGGCGTCAACGATAAGGGTTTTGTATTCAAGCGCAGCCAGGCTGGCTGCCAGGTTGATGGCCGTTGTGGTTTTTCCCACACCTCCTTTTTGGTTGGCTATTGCTATTATTTTACCCATGCTTCAAATTTATAGTTGAGTTTTTTGCCCAATTGTTAAAAGTAACAACTCTTTTCCTTCTTTTAAAAAAGATTGACTGGATTTTTCATGATCGATTTTTATTAGCGGAAATGTATCATAATGCATTCCGATAATTTTATTCGAGTTCACCCACTTCGATGCCGTCAGGGCATCTTTTATTCCCATCGTGAAGTTGTCCCCAAGGGGCAGAAAAGCGTAATCAAGCGCGAATTCTTCTGCAAGAAGCTTCATGTCATATGTCAGTGAGGTGTCTCCCGCGTAGTACAAAGTGAGGCCGTCGGCCTGAAGCACAAAACCTGCGGGACAGCCGGCGTAGCTGCCGTCCGGGAAGCTGCTGGAGTGTTGGGCGTGGACCATTTTTACTGTGCCAAAATCGAAGCACCATTGGCCGCCAAGGTTCATCGGGTGGCCTTCAATTCCTTTTTTTTCGAAGTGGCTCACAATTTCGTAATTGGAGATAATCTTCACTTTGGGGTTTTTCTGAGCGATGCGTTCAACGTCGGTGACGTGGTCTACGTGTCCATGCGAGAGCAGAATGTAGTCAGCCTCGATTGCATCCACATCAATCTGTTTAGCCAGTGGGTTGGGGCTAATAAACGGGTCAAAGAGTATCCTGGCTTTTGAAGTGCTTAGCAAAAAGCAGGAGTGTCCAAAATATGTCAGTTCCATAGGGCAAAATATGTTAAAAGTGACCCATCAAATATAGCTAAATTGTAGAATAATCGGATGGAATGTGCGTAAATAAATCAAAACCGGAAGCATTTGCTTCCGGTTTTGGCTGGAAAATAACGAATAGATTATTATTTTTTCTTTTTGGCTCGAGTCTTTTTTTCCGGAGTTTTTTCCGCCCATTCCACGCACTGTTCGTAGGTGATGGTTTTCGGGTCTTCGATGTCTTTCGGAATTTTGACGTTTTTCTTTCCGAACTTGATATAAGGTCCCCAGCGTCCTTTCAGGATCTGCACTTCCTCGTTTTCCTCAAAGGCCTTGATGAACTTTTCGCGGTCGGCTTTCCGCTTAGCTTCGATCAGCATGATTGCTGTGTCAGCGTCTACGGTAAGTGGATCGTATTCTTTGCCCAGCGAGACGAATTTTCCGTCGTGGCGGATGTATGGGCCGAAACGCCCGATGGCCGCCACCATTTTTTTGTCTTCGTACAAACCGATGTCCCGCGGCAGTTTGAAGAGTTCCAGTGCGTCTTCCAAAGTGATGCTTTCCAGAAACTGTCCTTTTCTCAGGCTGGCATACTGCGGTTTTTCGGCGTTTTCGTCTTCAGGGTCAGGCGTTGGTCCCAATTGAACCAGAGGTCCGAATCTTCCCAGGCGCGCAATGACGATTTTTCCTGTCTTCGGATCCGTCCCCAGTTCCCTGGACGTGTTGATGTCTGAGCGCTCCAGGTCTTCGGCTTTTTTCACTTTTGGGTGGAACTTCGTATAAAAACCGTCCAGCATTTGGCTCCAGTTGATGTTGCCCTGAGCGATCTCATCAAATTCTTTTTCTACGCGGGCAGTAAAAGTGTAGTCGGTAACATTCGGGAAGTGCTCGACCAAAAAGTCGTTGACAACCATGCCGATGTTGGTAGGATACAGTTTGTTTTTTTCGGCTCCGGTTATTTCCGTTTTCTGAAGCTCCTGAACTTTTCCGCTGGCATCGAGCGTCAGCTCGAAATACTGCCGCTCCCTTCCTTCTCTCGGCTCTTTGATTACGTAGTTTCTTTTCTGTATAGTAGAAATGGTCGGCGCATAAGTTGACGGCCTTCCGATTCCTTTTTCTTCAAGGGTTTTCACAAGGGATGCTTCGGTGAAGCGCGCTGGCGGACGCGTAAAGCTCTCGCGGCCTTTCATGTGAAGCAGTTCCAGCGTTTGTCCTACGGTCAGCGGCGGAAGCATTTCCTTGTTTTCCTCTCCGCCTTCTTCGTCCGTCGACTCGATGTAAACTTTCAGAAATCCTTCGAAAGTGATTACCTGTCCGGTGGCAGAAAGCGTTCGCTTGTTTGAGGAAATGCCGATGGTTGCCGTAGTTTTTTCAATCTGCGCGTCAGCCATCTGCGAGGCGATGGCACGTTTCCAAATAAGTTCGTAAAGCCGGTTTTCCTGATATTCGCCGCTTGTCTGGTGCAGGGAAAAGTCTGTAGGCCTTATGGCTTCGTGAGCCTCCTGGGCATTGCTCGATTTGTTTTTGAAATGTCTTTCTTTGTGAAAATCAGTTCCGTACGCTTTTTCGATTTCCTCTTTGGCTTTGCCTCGGGCTTCGTCAGAAAGGTTGACGGAATCCGTACGCATATAGGTGATTTTTCCGGATTCGTACAGGCGCTGGGCGAGCGTCATGGTTTGGGATACGGAGAAACCAAGCTTGCGTGAAGCCTCCTGCTGCAGAGTGGAAGTGGTGAAGGGAGGCGCCGGCGATTTTTTGCTTGGCTTTTTCTCCAGTCCTTCGATGGTGTATTCACTTTGGACGCAGCTGTTCAGGAAGTCCTCGGCTTCCTGTTTGGCGGCAAATTTTTCGGAAAGTTCTGCTTTTAATTCTTTGTTGCCCGGAAGGCTGAAAAGGGCGCTGATCCGGTAAAACGAACGCTGCTCGAACTGGTCGATGCTTCTTTCCCGCTCAACCACAAGACGCACAGCTACCGACTGCACTCTTCCGGCAGAAAGGCCCGTTTTAATCTTTTTCCACAGAATAGGAGACAGCTCAAAGCCCACCAGCCGGTCCAGAACGCGGCGCGCCTGCTGCGCATTGACCAAATCGATGTCGATAGTCCGCGGGTTTTCCAGAGCGTGAGTTACCGCCTTTTTGGTGATTTCATGAAATACAATGCGTTTGGTTTTTTCCGGTTTCAGGCTCAGCGCTTCGTTGAGGTGCCATGCTATGGCTTCTCCTTCGCGGTCATCATCGGAAGCAAGGTAAACGCATTCGCTTTCTTTGCTGAACTTTTTCAGTTCCCTGACAACAGACTGCTTGTCTTTGGAAACCTCGTAGGTGGGAATAAAACCGTTTGATATATCTATTGCGTTGTTGCCTTTGGGAAGGTCCCGTACGTGTCCGTAGCTCGAAACGACTTTGAAGTCTTTGCCTAAATATCCTTCTATCGTCTTTGCTTTCGCCGGTGACTCTACTATCACTAAGTTTTTATACATTGAGCTTTTCTAAATTTGGGATTACAAAGTGAATGAGAAACAAATTATTCAGTCACAAAAATCAAATATCATCACTTTTTGATTTAAAAAGCAAGTAAAAAAAAGAAATTGCCCGTCGGCGAAACTCTGGAGACGCGGAGATGGATATGCTTTTTTTAGTAAAATACTGATTTTTGAGATGCCGGAAAACAGAGAGGTTCAGCAAGTTGCAGGCCGAACAGGGAAACTGAAAAGGAGGGCGGTGTGCAAGGCTATGATTTTGCAGTTTTTTTGTTTTCGTTCCTATCTTTGGAGGTTGAATTTTCATAATTTGCCTTGAAACTTGATTAAAAGCAGGTGTTTCGTTTACGGGATTCAAAAAGTTGTAATTTTTTTGGAGAAAATTATTGAACCTGAAAAAGAATGAATTTTGGATTGTTTGCTGTTATTCCGCAAAACTGCCCTGTAGGCTGCTTGTTTTAATAAAGAATCATTTTTTATTGAGTTGAATTTCAATTATAAACAATATGTCGAAAACGTTATATGTAATGCGCCACGCAGAGGCTGAAAGCAAAGGGGCTTTTCAGAAAGACATTCAGAGAGAACTGACTTTAGCGGGAAAGGGCCAGGCGGCTCAGATGGGAAAATTGCTTAGTCAGTTAATTGAGGCAGAGCTGGGCGGGCTGTTTTCGAGCAGTGCTGTTCGTGCGCGGCATACAGCGCAGGAAGTGGCTGCGCAGCTGGGGCTGGACGAAAAACAGATTGTCATCGACGAGTCGCTTTACCATGCGTCAGTGCGGATCTTTCTCGAGTTTGTCAATCAGCTGGACGACGCATTCGACCAGGCGCTGATTGTAGCCCACAATCCGACTTTGCCGTATTTTGTGGAGTATGTGACCAATCTCTCCTTTTCAGGAATGAGTCCGGCGGGAGTGGTTAAGCTGCATTTCGAAATGGAGTCCTGGAGCTGGATAACTGGCGGGAGCGGTCATCTGGTGTGGTACAAAGCTCCTTAGATTGAAAGCCAGTGCTTTCGGAAAATTATGAATAGCCAAAAAAAGGAGCCTTTTGACGGGCTCCAGTTGCTGTATAATATGAAGTATATGGTCGGCTGCTTGCTAAACAAGCAGTCTGATAGGATCTTCCAGCAAATTTTTCAGTGTGTTCAGGAAATCGGCGGCTTTTGCGCCGTCAACAGCGCGGTGGTCAGACGATAGCGTTACTTTCATAACGTTGCCCGGAACTATTTGCCCGTTTTTCACAACCGGTTTTTGATGAATGCCCCCAACAGCAAGAATGCATGCATCCGGCGGATAAATAATTGCGGTGAATTTTTCCACGCCGTACATGCCCAGGTTCGAGATGGTGAACGTGTTGCCCGTCATCTCATCCGGAGTGATTTTTTTGTTTTTTGCTCTTGTTCCAAAGTTTTTAATTTCTCCGGAAATATGGGAAAGTGATTTGGTGTCGGCGAAACGGACCACCGGAACCACCAGTCCATCAGGGACGGCTATTGCCACGCCGATGCTGATGTGGTTGTTCATTCGGATCGTGTCGCCCTGCCATGATGAATTTATGTCCGGGTGTTTTCTCAGCGCTGACGCGCAGGCTTTAACGACCAGATCATTGAATGATATTTTTACCGGAGAAAGTTCGTTAAGACTTTTTCTTGCCTCAACGGCTTTGTCCATGTCAATCTCCATGGTAACGTAAAAGTGGGGCGAAGACTGCTTGCTTTCAGAAAGCCGGCGTGCAATTGCCTTTCTCATTTGAGAAACAGGAACTTCCTGGTAGGATTCTTCTCCCACTGAAGGAGGCAGGCTGATCAGCTGCTGGATTTCGCGGCTGGCTTCAGCTTCGGTGGAAACGGTGGCAGGTGCTTGTGCGGGCACGTAGCTTTCTATGTCTCTTTTTATAATGCGTCCGTTTTCCCCTGTGCCTTGAATCAGAGACAGGTCATATCCCTTTTCTTTGGCAATCCGTTTGGCAAGCGGCGAGGCAAAAATCCGTCCAGCGGATGCCTCTGGTTTTTGGACCTCCGGTACGGCGGCAGAAGCGGCAGAAGCAACTGCCGGTGCAGAAGTTTGCTGCGAGGCAGGCGGGACGCTTTTCTTAGTCTCCGATTTCAGGAGGGTTTGGTAGTCGGCGTTTTCGGCTCCGATGATTGCAATTATGCTGTCAACAGAAATTGAATTTCCGGCTTCCACACCAATATATAGCAGCTTTCCGTCTTCGTACGACTCAAGTTCCATCGTCGCCTTGTCGGTTTCCACTTCCGCCAGAATGTCGCCTGAAGCCACGTCATCGCCTACTTGCTTGTGCCAAGCCGTTATGGTCCCTTCGGTCATGGTATCGCTCATTTTGGGCATTCGGACAACGGTGGCGTCAATGCCGGAAGTGTCATCGGGTTGAGGCGTCTCTTCGGCCGAGGCTTCCGGTGCGCTTTTTTCGGCTTCGGCGGTGTTCTCATCTGTTTGCACTTCCTGAAGAATCGCGTTTATGTCTTCTCCTTTTTCGCCGATAATAGCAAGGATGCCGTCAACCGGCACTGTTCCTTTGTTTTCAACCGCTATATAAAGCAGGGTGCCGTCTTCATAAGACTCGAGCTCCATTGTCGCCTTGTCAGTCTCCACCTCAGCCAGGATGTCTCCAGACTGAACTTCGTCACCCACTTTCTTCAGCCAATTGGCGATTACTCCCTCGGTCATGGTATCGCTCATCTTCGGCATTCTGATGATTTCTGCCATATCTATTGTTGTCTGTTTGTTTATTAAAAAATAGCTTTTGTTAGTTTGTCTGGCATCCGGATTACGTCGCATTTAGTTTCCGGATACGACGCAATTTAAAGAAAAAAAAATCAATCTTCATGCTCATTTATGGTGAATTATGTTCTGCGGAATGCTTGATAAGTCAGAAGGGGCGTCGGTCTTAGTATAGTGGACTTGTTTGACTAGAAAAGCGGCTTCGGGGACGTTGTCAAGTTTCTGACAGTGAGTGTGTAATGTTTGCTTCGGTTAGCGAACGGAAATGGCTGGAATTGAAAGGGTGTACGCTTCCAGGCGCTATAAAATAAATCTATAGCAGTATAGTTTTCGCGGTTTTCGAGGAACGGGACGTACTTAGTCGACCTCGAAAATTTTACTCAACTTGAGTGCCTGTTTATTTGAGAGTTTTTTCAGGGGTGTTGGTGTGGTTTTGTCAGTTTCCAGCTGATAGAAGTTATTTTCAAAATACAGGTAAAGGCCGTTGGCAGCGTTTCCGTAAAGCATGTAAGGATTCTCTGTGAAATCACCGAATAAATGGAGCCGACTGCCATTGAATTGGTAGTGGAAAGGATACTGTTCGGATTTTTTCGTGACAACGTCCAGTTGGTTGGAATAACCGGCGGAAGTGTCTTCGAAGATATCGGCTTCTTCCTGGACAAGCACTCCGGATTCGTCTTCGGTTCCTGTAAAGCTCGGTTTGTTTATGTTTTTCGGCAATACAAGGGCTGGAGGCTCGGGTTCTGAAAGGATTGGCATTTTGGTGATTTCGACTGTCGTCATAGGTTCGAGCTTGAGTTTGTCAAGATCAAAGGTTGCGCTTATCCCGTTTGGCCGCAAGGTTGGAAATGTATTGACTGTCGTCTGTGACTGAAAATACAGTGCTGCCGAGCTGATCAGCAAGGAAGCGCTCATCGATGCCCAAGAAGTTTTATAATAGCTATCCTTGTAGTCAGGGCTGGATGTATTGAATTCTTCGGTGACTGTGTCGGGAGAAATGGAAGGGACCGGAGTGGCTTCAAGCAATGCTTTCAGCTCGGCGAACCGGTTGTCCTGAATGGATTGAATAATATCCTTCTGAAAATCAATCTCATCTCTAAGCAGCGAATTGGTTTCCATTTCGAGCCGGATTTGATAGGTCCGAGAGGGATCTAGTTTTCCCAGGATGAAATCTTCAATTTCCTCGGCGTGAAAGGTGTTCATGTCAAAAAAATGTTAATGTAAAAAATAGCTTTAATCTCTAAAATCTGTTTCCGAAAAATGGGACTTTATATATTTGTCCAGCTTCTTTTTGCATTTGTATTTTTGAGTCTTTACGGAATTGGAGTTGTTGAAGTTCATGCGTTCAGCAATTACTTCCATTTTCATCCCGTCAAAATAGTAATAGCCCAAAATCTTCTTGCATGTGTCATTCATTTGACTGATGCACTTCCGGATTATGGTTTTTTGCTCAATTTTTTCCACCGAATCATCGTGAATTCCCTCTTCAACAGGAGAGGGTTTTGTGAATTTTTTTGACCGGTTGAATTCTTTTAGCCACAGGTTGTGGCAAATGCTGTAAAGGTATGTGCTGATTTTGGAAGTGAGTTCAAAACCATCTTTGTGGCAGTTTTGCCAAAATATGATCAGACATTCTTGATAGATGTCTTTGGCTTGTTCTTCGTTTCCGCCCCATTTGTAAATGCTGTGGCATAACGAGGCGAAATTCTCTTTGTAAATATGCTGAAGAACCTTTTCGTCGCCTTTTTTTATACGTTCCAGAAGATAATCCTGATTCATGAAAAAAAAATTCAGGTGCTAAAAATCAGTTTCTGAAAAAAATCTCGAAATAAAAGTGAGGAAAAATTGAACTATAAACAAGTAAAATGTGAAAAAATAAAAATTATGAGAATTATTTTTACGAATATATGTTTTGGCATTTGCTCCTGAAGCTGGGATAAACGGGCTTGTTGTTTGTTGTAGGAGCGTTTTCTGGGTTTAAGGATAAAAAACGGAGTGTTTTTTCGAAGTGCTCGTGAAGCGGCGCTTCCAGAACCAGGTTTTTTTTGCTGATCGGATGGACCATTCGCAGACTTCGGGCATGCAGCAACATCCCTTTTCCCACATGCTGGTCGAACAGTTTGTTTTGTTTGTTGTCTCCGTGTACACGGTCGCCGATCAGGTAGTGCCGAAGTTTGGCAAAGTGCTTCCGGATCTGGTGAGTGCGGCCTGTGACGGGCGAGGCCTCCACAAGTGAGTAGCGTGAAGTGGAGAACTTGCCGCTCGGAATGTTGATTTCAGCCGTTGCCAGCCTGTGGAATCGGGTTAAGGCTTCTTGCATTTTGCCGCTGTAAGGATCGGTGATCGGTAAATCAATTTCTCCCTGCTCGGGCACAAATCCGCGGGCGATCAGCCAGTAGCTCTTGTGCACCTTATTTTCCTGAAACTGCGTTTGAACTTGCTGGCAAAGCGCGGCGGATTTAGTAAACAGCAGCACACCGCTTGTCGGCCGGTCGATGCGGTGCACCGGAAACACATGCTGCCCGATTTGGTCGCGCAGCATAAGCATCGCAAACTCTTTTTCTCTTCTGTCCAGTGCCGTTCGGTGTACCAGCAGTCCTGCCGGTTTGTTTATGGCCACAAGCTCCTCGTCTTCGTAAATTATCTCCAGCATTCTTTCAGTTTTTATCAGGCAAAAGTAGGAGAATTCTTTTCAAATACGAAGGGTTCTTTTGCTTTTGAAGGGCATTGCTCAAGGTGGTCGTCCACCATGCCTGTCGCCTGCATGAATGCATAGCAGATCGTTGGGCCGACGAACTTGAAGCCCGCTTTTTTGAGCGCTTTGCTCATGGCTTCAGATTCAGGGGTTTGGGCCGGAAGTTCAGAAATGTGTTTGTAAGTGCTGATGATTTGCCGGTTGCCAACAAATTGCCAGAGATAAGCAGCGAAACTGCCATGTTCTTTCTTGAGTTTAAGATAAGCACGTGCGTTTTGAATAAAGGCGTTGATTTTTAACCGGTTTCGGACAATGCCTTTGTTAAGCATCAGCTCTTCCACTTTGTCGGGCGTATACATGCTCATCTTCTCTGCATCGAAGTTGTCGAAAGCTTTGCGGTAGTTTTCGGTCTTGACGAGAATGGTGTACCAGCTTAGTCCGGCCTGGGCTCCGTCGAGCAGCAGTTTTTCGAAGAGTTCTTGGTCGCCCGTTACGGGCTTGCCCCATTGTGTGTCGTGGTAGTTTTTGTAGATGTCGTCCTTCAGGCACCACGCGCATCTTTTTTCTTCAGTGCTCATGTTCTTTCTTGGTTAAAATAATATTGGTAGTCTTTCAGGATCTGCGGGATGAATTCGTAAGGCTTTTGTTCGGTGCTCACATTCAGAAGAGCTGTGACTTTGCTTTTCAGCTCGATCATTAGCTGGAAGTTGCTGTGCTGCTGGGCAGAACGGAAGCATGTTAGTATGGTTTGGTAGTCTTTGTCAGAAAGCTGTACGACCTGCGGATATTGAGGTTCATAATTCTCTTCAATTTCGTATTCTTTTTTCTTGAGGTCCTTTAGGCTTGTTTCCTTATTGGTCTTTACCACTGTTGTGTCGGCAACTAAATCGCCCAGGCGCTTGCGGCTTTTCGAAAAGGAAATCATAAGGATGGCGATGGCGCCCGAAAGCGTGAAAACATCCACTAAACGAAAAAGCCAGCGGAGAAGGTACTGGCTGAACGACGGGTTGCTTCCGTCGGTTCTTGCTGCTTTTATTTTCATAATTTTTTTCCCGGGAGTTTGGCCGTTCATAAAGTATTCGAAAAGCAAAGTGTAAAAGCAGCAAGGGATGACCATAACAATGAAAAGGCCTGGGGAAGTGCTGAGAAGAGTAAGTGATAGGGTGGCAATATAGGATGTTATGATAATTAAATCTATTGTGGTGGCAAAGATCCGGTGTCCAACGCCTGCATGTTCAAGCTTTATCTGTACATTTTGAAATGTAGTAACTTTCATGGATAATTTTTTAGTATTTATTACATTTACTAGCTGAATTAAATTTATGAGAGAATTAACATTTATCCAAAGGAATACGGGCAATTGGGCGAAGATAGAGGATGGATTGAAGAATCCCCGCTTGAGTGCTGATGATTTGGCGGAGTTGTACGTGCAGCTGACCAACGACTTGTCTTATGCGCAGACGTTTTATCCGGGTTCGGAGGTGATTCATTATCTGAATCAGCTTTCAGGTAAAGTACACCAGCTCATTTACAGAAACAAAAAAGAGAAACGATCCCGGATTCAAATGTTTTTCAGAGAGGAAGTGCCTGAAATTATGCACAGCAACAGGCGGCTGCTGGCGATCTCATTTTTGATATTCACGGTTTCGGCGTTGCTGGGCTTTTTCTCTTCTCAAAAAGACGACAGCTTCGTTCGGCTGATTCTGGGGGACGGGTACGTTAACATGACGCTTGATAACATAGAGAAAGGCAATCCGCTTGGCGTCTATGGGAACATGAGCGAGTGGATGATGTTTTTAACAATTACCTTCAACAATATGCGCGTGGCACTTGTCTCTTTTGTCGCCGGGATTTTTTTTGGAGTGGGCGCTTATTATGTGCTGTTCAAAAACGGCGTGATGGTGGGAGCGTTTCTGCAGTTTTTCTTTCGGTATGACCTAGGAGAGAAAGCGCTTAAGGTGATTTTTATTCACGGTGCATTCGAGCTTTCCGCCATTGTTGTGGCCGGAGCCGCAGGGCTGGTTTTGGGCCGTTCGATGATTTTTGCCGGCACGCTGCCTCGCACAGAGTCGATAAAGCGCGGGGCGAAAGCCGGATTGAAGATAGTTGTCAGCACGCTGCCTTTTATTCTTTTTGCCGGAATATTGGAAAGCTTTGTGACGCGGTATACCGAGATGCCTCTCTGGCTTAGTTTGTTTATCATACTGGGTTCGTTTTTTCTGATTTCGTATTATTATGTTGCATATCCATTTTTTAAAATAAATAAACATGCAGGAATTTAAATTGTATAAGGTTCGCGATTTCGGCGATATGATTAGTGATACATTCGAGTTTATCAAATGCCATTTTCGGCTTTTGCTCAAAGGGTATTTGTATTTTGTGCTTCCTTTTGCGGTGCTTGCAGGTGGGAGTTCAGCTTTGTGGTTAAAAGGGCTTGCGGGTTTGTCCGGAGCAAACTCGGGATCGCCAGATGATGTGTGGGATGTTTTTGGTGCGTTATTTGGCTCCACAAATTTTTATTTGATAGTTATTGCCGGCGGGATTGTTTTCTTGCTGAATATGCTCTTCGTTTTTGGTGTGTTCAGGGAACACGAACGCGGCGGAGGTGAAATGGTTTTTGAAAAAATATGGCGAGTGCTTCCAAAATATTTATTGCCTATGTTTGCTACTGGACTGATTGTCTACCTGCTAATTTTTCTGGGCACGATGTTGTGCGTGATTCCGGGGATTGCTTTGGGTGTGTATTGGTCGCTGGCTCTTCCGTCGGTAGTGCTTGAAGATACTCCGGTAGGCCAGTCGCTTTCCAGGAGCTATGCGCTGGTAAAGAACAATTGGTTGAAGACTTTTTTATTGATTTTGGTGGTAACGATCTTGGCTTCTATTCTAAATATGTTTGTTACTTTGCCGCTGGAATTGGCCGTGCAGTTACCGGAAATTTTTTCAATTGTTAAGGGGGATACGACGATGATGTATGAAGGGATTTCCACCGTATCGTTGGTTGCGGTTCAGGTTGTCAAAATTGCTTGGCAGCTCTTTGTGTTTATGTTTACTGTGGCGTTTTACGGCATTTTGTTTTACTCCTACAAAGAAGAAAAAGAGCACGTCAGCGTTGCGCAGAGTCTCGATGGCCTGGGAAAAAGTGCTGAATAAAAAAGTAAATGAGATAATTAAGCAGGACACATGAAGCATTGGCTCATTTTTCTGTTCGTCTGCATTATCCCGATGTCTTTTGCGCAAGCAACCAGTGGGGAATCCGAAAGCGGCTTTCCGGGCTGGGAGCTGGCGCAAAGAAAATTTGACAAAAAGCGAATTGAGCAATTCCGGGAACGCAAGGACATGCAGTACGAAACCAAGACCGTCGTATACAACAATTTTTTTCAAAAGCAGCTGAACCGTTTTCTGAAATGGCTTTTTTCAGGAGTAAGTGGCAAGACGTTGTATTTAATGATTCGGATAGTATTTTATCTGTTGGCTGCGGCAAGTCTGGTGGTTATTGTATTGCAGTTTACGGGCACTCCCATACAGGGATTGTTTATGAAGAAGGCCCAATCCAGGACTTTCTTGTATACGGAAGAGGAAGTTTCCGATCGAGTGGATTTCGGCAAGCTGCTGGAAGAGGCGCTGAGCGGCAGGCAGTGGGCCGATGCTCTCCGGTATGCTTATCTGGAACTTTTGAATCGGCTGGCTTCTCAGGACTTGATAATATGGAAAGCTGAAAAAACCAACGCGGAATACGCCCGGGAGCTTTCTTCAGCAGCTTTCATTCAGGATTTTCGAGCACTTACCAGCCTGTATGAGCGGGTGTGGTACGGGCATTTTGATTTGACGGAAGACGAATTCCGCCGGGGTTATCAGAAGTATGAGCATGTTGTGCAGGAGCTGGAAGGAGGCCGGAAATGATCAAAAAGAAGTACCTTTTCATATTGCTGGTGTGTTTGTTCGGGCTTGGGGCGATAGAGTACATGAGACCCCGGGAAGTGGACTGGTCGGTGGGTTTGTTGAAGGAGCAGACCAAGCCTTTCGGATGTTATGCGTTTTTTCAGTCGCTGCCCGATTTGTTTGGCGGGAAAACACGGATTAACCGCAAGAACGTTTTCGATTTTTTGAAAGAAGAACACGAATCCGGAGCTTTGTGGATGCTTGTGGACAAACAAGCTTCTGTTGACAGCCTGGAGTGGGAGAGGCTCAAAAGCTGGGCAGGTAAAGGCAACGAGATTCTGATTTCTTCATTCGATTTTCCGGAATTTCTTCTTAAAGACCTTCGCATTGGCCATGAGCCGAACGTAATACATTTTAGCCTTAAAGAGCTTAGCTACGAATGGGAAAGTCCTTTCATAGAATACACGAAGGTTCAAAAGCTTAAGAATAATGGAACGGTGTCATATTTCGTTTTGTCAGATTCCACGGAAGCTGTACCTGTGTCGGCTGTTGAACTTGCTAACGAAAAGCATCCCGTTTCACTTGTTTTTCCTTATAAAAAAGGCCGGATTATTCTGGATGCCAATCCTCTGTCGTTCACCAATGTGAATTTGCTGCATTACGACGGTATTGCATATGCCGAAGGGCTGCTGGCCAATTCATCCGCCGATTACGTAATCTGGGATGAATATTTTACTGTGCAAAAAGACAGGGGCCGAAGTTTTTTCTCGGTGGTCTGGTCATACGGTTCGCTCCGCAAAGCGTATCTTGTTTTGTTGCTGGGCGTATTGCTGTATTTGTTTTTTGAGGGAAAAAGAAAGCAGCGCGCAATTCCTATTGTCACTCCCCCCGAAAACACCACCGGACAGTTTATCAAGTCAATTAGCTATCTGCATTTTATCAAAAAGGACCACCGCAGCCTGCTGAAGAAAAAGTGGATGCTGTTTAATGAATTTCTGTACGAAAACTATTATAGAAATCTGTTTAGCGCAAGCGAAGAAGAAGTGAAACACCTTGAAAGGAAAATGAGCCTTGAGGAGGGCGCGCTTCAGCGATTGAAAAATCAGTATCAGCATATGCTTGATGGTCCGGAAATTAGAGACGCGCAGCTGAAGAACTTTGTCATTGCCATCAATAAGCTTAAGAAGAAATAACATATAAAATGGAAAACGAAATAAAGACATACGAAAACAGGCTGAAAATTGAAAAGCTCTATGACGAGCTGGCTGCTGTTCGCGCTCAGATCAGAAAGCTGATTGTTGGGCAGGAAGAGCTGGTGGATATGTTGCTGACGGCTTTGCTGGCCGACGGGCATGTGCTCATCGAAGGCGTGCCGGGCGTGGCCAAAACACTTGCCGCCAAACTGTTGGCTCACACAGTGCACTCGGATTTTTCGCGCATTCAGTTTACTCCCGACCTGATGCCTTCCGATATCCTGGGAACATCGATTGTGAATTTGAAGGAATCGGATTTTGTGTTTAAGAAAGGGCCGGTTTTCGCCAATATGATTCTGGCAGACGAGATCAACCGGGCGCCGGCCAAAACTCAGGCGGCTATGTTTGAGGTGATGGAGGAGAAACAGGTTACCATTGACGGCGTGCGCTACCCGATGGAAACGCCTTTTATGGTGATGGCGACTCAGAACCCGATCGAGCAGGAGGGAACCTACCGATTGCCCGAGGCCCAGCTGGACCGTTTTCTCTTCAAAATAATTGTTGGTTATCCTGAGCTTGGTCAAGAAGCGGACATTCTCAGAATGCATCATCAGAAAACATGGAGCAATCCGCTTGAAGTGATAGAGCCGGTTGTTTCTGCTGATGAGCTGAAACATCTGCAGCAATTGGCGGCAAAAGTGGAGGTTGACGACAAGCTCCTGGACTACATTGCTCAGATTGTGCATGCTACCCGCGAGCATCCGAGTATATACATTGGCGCTTCGCCTCGCGCATCGCTTGCGCTGATGCAAGGCGCCAAGGCTTGGGCGACATTGCAGCAGAGAGATTTTGTCATTCCTGATGATGTAAAGCGCTTGGCGCCGCTGGTGCTTCGCCATCGTTTGATTCTTATGCCGGAGATGGAAATGGAAGGGATTCCGGTGGATCAGGTGATCAATCAGGTTGTTGAGTCAGTAGAAATTCCTCGCTAGTGAAAGGGTTGAGAGAATTGTATTTCCGAAACCGAATGTGGTGGGCGCTGGCGGTTATTTTTTTTCTGTTCATTCTTGCTTATGTGTTTCCTGCAGTGGAAAAGCTGTCGAATGTGCTGGTGATGGTGCTTTTGTGTCTTATCATCGTCGATTGTTTTCTGCTGTTTTTCGGCAGCTATATGGACGCATCGCGTTGTTTGCCGAAGCGTTTGTCGAACGGGGATGAAAACGCCGTCCGCCTCGTATTGAAAAGCCGGTTCAGTTTTCCGGTTTCGCTTGAGATTATCGACGAGCTTCCCGAACAGCTGCAAGTCCGTGACTTTTCGATCAGTGCACAGCTGCAGGGAAGCGAGGAACGGGTGTTTAACTATTCCGTCAGGCCGGTTTCAAGGGGCGTTTATTCTTTCGGAAAACTTTATGTGTTTGCGTGGTCTCCTTTGAGCTTGGTGTGTCGGCGTTTTACCTTCGACATTGAGGAGGAAGTGCCCTGCTACCCGTCTTATGTCAAGCTGCGGCAAATGGAGCTGGCGAGCATTTCCAACAGGCTGCAGGATTACGGAATTAAAAAAATCCGCAAGGCAGGCCAGGCGCAGGAGTTTGAAAACATACGGGAATATGTTCCCGGCGACGACGTGCGTACCCTGAACTGGAAAGCCACGGCCAGGCGCGGTTCGCTGATGCTCAATCAGTTTCAGGAAGAACGCTCCCAGCCAGTGTATCAGATAATCGATCTGGGGCGCACCATGAAAATGCCTTTCAACGGTTTGACGCTGCTGGATTATGCGATTAACAGCGCGCTGGTGTTGTCTCATGTTGCAATCAACAAGTTTGACCGGGCGGGAGTGATGAGCTTTTCGCACCGGGAAGTCCGGACGGTGAAAGCCGACCGGAGATCTGCGGTATTGGGAAATATTCAGGATTTTTTATACAGAATTCAAACAGAATATTTAGAAAGCGACTTCGAAAAATTGTACATTACTGTTCAGAGAAATGTCAAGAAGAGGAGTCTGTTTTTTTTGTACACCAACTTCGAGTCTTTTTCTTCTTTGCAGAGAAATCTTCGGGTTATTCGTGCTATTGCGCGGAAGCATTTAGTAGTGGTTGTTTTTTTTGAAAATGAAATTCTTAAAGAAATTCTGAATAAGGATGTAAATACTGTGGAGGAAACCTATGATCATGTGCTTGCCGAAAAGATCTGTCATGACAAGAAAAAGATAGTGAAAGAGCTCGGAAAATACGGGATTCAGGCGGTGTATACCAGTCCAGAACAGCTGAGTGTGAACATGATCAACAAATATGTGGAACTGAAGGCGAAAAACATGTTGTAGGCTTTTAAGGAATCTGTGCGGGGTTTTCTGTACTAGGCGGACGAGGCGTGTAGGATAGTTGTGATTTTTTTGTAAACGTATAAATATTTGAAAAATGAAAAATTATTTACTAGGCATTGTCATTCTGGGAGTCTTGGCCGGCTGCAAGGGCAAACAGAAAACCAAACAGGCAAAAGTCGGCGCCAAGCCGAAAATCGAACTGACCGCGGAAGTGCCGGATCTTGCCAACTGCGAATCGGTGGTGTACGACAAAAAACGCGGTGTTTTGTATGTTTCGATGCAGGCCGGCGTCGAGCCGGGCGACGGCGGTGTTGCAAAGGTTTCACTGGATGGCAAAGTTGTGGAACCGTCGTTTGTCAGCGGACTGAACGACCCGAAAGGCATATGTCTGCTCAACGATAAATTGTACATTACTGACGTGACGGAGTTGGTAGAGTTCGATTTGGATGCGGGCAGTGTTTCGCGCAGGTTCAAGGGAGAAGGAGCGGAGTACTTCAATGATGTGGCCAGCGACCGCGAGGGCAATTTGTACGTCGCGGATATGTTTATCTCGGCCATCTACAAGCTGGACAAAGAAGGAAATTTTGAGCAGTGGATGCACACGCCTGAACTTGAAAATCCTAACGGATTGTTGGCAGACAAAGACGAGCTTTATCTTGCTTCATGGGGAAAATTCGACGACAAAGATCCAATACATGCTCCGCAGGCGCATTTTATAAAACTGAACTTGAAAACCAAAAAGATAACGCACATCACAGAAGGTTTGGTGGGCAACCTGGACGGTATTCAAAAGAAAAGTGAAAATGAATTTTTGCTGACCGACTGGATAACCGGAAAGCTGCTGAAAATGACGAAAGACGGAAAGGTGTCGGATTTTATGCAGAGCGAGCAAAGCACGGGCGACTTTTTGTATTTGGCTGATAAAAAGCAGCTGGTTCTGCCTGTTGGAAACAAGAACATGCTTAGAATTTATAAAGTAGCCGAGTAATTCCGGCAAGCAGCTGCAAGGCAGGTTAAAAAGCCTTGCGGCTGTTGGTTGTTACTGTTTTCCCTCCTCCATTTGCCGGTGTACGTGCGCAACGAATTTTTCACACAATGCTTTCATTTCATTAGCCATGTATTCGTCGCCGGTGGCGCTCAAAAGACTTTGCGCCATTCCTCCCATGGTGTCGATGCAGAAGCGCTTCATTTCCAGAGTATTGATTTCTTTATCCCAAAGGTCAATCCGAAGCGTCTCGTTTTTTTGTCCCTCCCACATATTCAGGCTGAAAGCCTTTACAGGCTGCGGTTCTTGCGAGGCCGAGTCCGTAGCTTTCCAGCTTAGTTTTTCCGGAATGTTGTTGTCGTCAAGGGTAATCTTTAGCTTAATTTCTTTTTCTGTCATGCTGCAAAAATTTTGATAAAAATAAAGAAACAAGGGAAAGGTAAAAAATGGCGCGTGAATTAATGCTAATAGAGAAATTCTATAGACGAATATTTTACATAGCTTCTCGTGCCTTCACTAAGAGTGAAATGAATAATTGGTAAGGAATGCCTGTTGAAAAAACAGCGAATACTTAATCGCGGGTTTCAGGGTTTGTCAAATTAATAAATGCAATTTATTATAATAAAATAAATAATTTTTGTATTATATAAGTGATTTTTTTAAAAAATTACTTATGAAAATACATGCTATAAGAGTCTGTCCCTCCAAGGAGAAGCTGAGCAAGGAAGAGCAGTTTGCATGGAAGCTTGCCGAAATGGCTTCAGATGATGTGAAAGTTTCCGCGGAGGTTGCAGACATGGTTGTTAACCGGATTATTGACAATGCGGCCGTTGCTGTTGCGTCACTGAACCGCAGGCCAGTGGCACAGGCGAGGGCGCAGGCCTTGTCTCATGGACGTACGGGAAAAGGAGCCAATGTATTTGGCATGCCCAACAGCTGCAGCCTGCATGCAGAGTGGGCGGCCTGGGCGAACTGCACGGCAGTCCGCGAGCTCGATTTTCACGATACTTTTTTGGCGGCAGACTATTCACATCCAGGTGACAGCATACCGGCGGTACTTGCTGTGGCGCAGCAGAAAGGAAAGGATGGCAAAGCAGTGCTCCGCGGCATCGCGGCGGCTTATGAGGCGCACGTGAATCTTGTAAAAGGGATTTGTCTGCACAAGCATAAGATTGACCACGTGGCGCATTTGTGTCCATCGCAGGCGGTTGGTGTGGGAGCCTTGATGGATTTGCCGACCGAGCAAATCTATCAGGCTGTTCAGCAGGCTCTGCATACGTCTGTTAGCACTCGCCAGTCACGGAAAGGTGAGATTTCCAGCTGGAAAGCTTATGTGCCCGCACATGGAGCTAAGCTTGCAATAGAAGCTGTGGACCGCGCCATGCGAGGCGAGAAAAGTCCTTCGCCAATCTACGAAGGCGAGGATTCAGTGATTGCCTGGCTGCTTGACGGGCCGAAAGCAGTTTATAGAGTGCCTTTGCCGGAAAAAGGAGAGGAAAAACGGGCGATTCTTGAAACCTACACCAAAGAACATTCGGCTGAATACCAGTCACAGGCGTTGATAGATTTGGCTTTTGACATGCGCAGGCGGATAAAGGAGTTGTCAGGCATTGAATCCATTTTGATAGAAACCAGTCACCATACGCATAATGTAATTGGCACCGGTTCGAATGACCCGCAGAAGTTTGACCCTTTCGCCACCCGCGAGACCCTCGATCATTCTATCATGTATATTTTTGCCGTTGCACTTGAAGACGGTTTTTGGCATCATGAGAAAAGTTACGCTCCCGAACGCGCGCAGCGGAAAGAGACGGTGTCGCTTTGGAGGAAAATCACGACAGTGGAGAAAGAAAGATGGACAAAGCTTTACCATGACACTGATCCGGACAAAAAGGCTTTTGGAGGAAAAGTGATTGTAAAGATGAAGGACGGTTCGATGGTGGAAGGGGAACTGGAGCGGGCCAATGCGCATCCTGCGGGAGCCAGGCCTTTCGGACGGGCGCAGTACATTCAAAAATTCGATACGCTGACTGAGGGGATTGTTGCTCAGGATGAAAGGAACCGGTTTATCGAATTGATCCAGCGGCTGCCGGAATTGAGCCCAGAGGATATCGTGCAGCTGAATGTGCAGGTTGACCTGGAAAAACTGCTGAACAACAAACCAAACGAAGAGGGAATTTTCTGATGATTTCGAATTCGAAAGATCCGAAAGAAAAGAGGGCTTCGCTGCGGGAGGCGCTGAAGTCCGGGAAATTATTACGCATGCCGGGAGCAACGAGTCCGCTGGTGGCCAAGCTGATTGAGCAGCTGGGCTTCGATGGCGTGTATGTGTCCGGAGCGGTCATGTCGAATGATCTGGGTTTTCCCGATATCGGAATGACAACGTTGTCAGAAGTGGCGCATCGGGCTTCGCGGATTGCGCAAGTAACAGCGTTGCCTTCGCTGGTGGATGCTGATACGGGCTTCGGGGAGACAATGAATGTTCACCGGACAGTTAAGGAACTGGAATATATGGGGCTTGCCGGCTGTCATTTGGAGGACCAGGAAAATCCGAAGCGGTGCGGGCATTTGGACCATAAAACGCTTACGGGCGTTCGGGAAATGTGCAGGAAAATCCGAGCGGCCAGCGATGCGAAGGCCGATTCCAACTTTCTTGTAATAGCCCGCACAGACGCGCGTACCGAGCTGGGACTGGAGAAGGCAATAGAAAGGGTGAAAGCTTATGCCGATGCAGGCGCCGAGATGATTTTTCCGGAAGCCTTGGCCGATGAGCGCGAGTTTGAGGCTTTTCGGAAGGCCGTTGACTTGCCTCTTCTGGCAAATATGACGGAATTCGGCAAGTCCAGATTGCTGACTGCTGACCAACTGAGCAATCTGGGCTTCAATCTCGTGATTTATCCCGTAACCGCGCAGCGCCTGGCCATGTTTGCCGTAGAGTCTGGGCTCAGGCATATTATGGAACACGGGACGCAGGAAAGCATCTTGGACCGGATGCAGACCCGTTCCCGGCTTTATGAAGTCCTTGAATATGAGGCTTACAGCGCGTTTGACCAATCCCTTTACAACTTTGAATTGACCGATTCCCAATAAGAATGACCTTTTCAACAAACACATAACCCCAATAACATGAGTGAACAAATTAAAGTCCCTAAAGGACTTACGGGAGTGGTAATCGACAGCACCCGCATTTCGAAGGTGGTGCCGGAGACGAATACCTTGGTTTACCGCGGCTATCCCGTTCAGGAATTGTGCGAGCACTGTTCGTTTGAACAGGTGGCTTATCTGATGACTCATCAGGATCTGCCTGATTCCAATCAATTGAAGGAATTTATTGTGAGAGAAAGAGATTACCGAAACTTTTCTGAGGCGCTGCAGAAGCTGATTAAGAACCTCCCTCCGAACGGACATCCGATGGATGCGCTGCGGACTTGTGTGAGTTATTTGGGCATGGAGGATGAGCGGATATGGGATAACTCGCACGGAGTGAATATGGACAAATTTCTTCGTTTGCTGGCCATGATTCCGCTATGCATTGCCGGCTATTACAGGCACAGCAAGCAGCTCGACTTTATCATGCCTGACAAGTCGCTGTCCATTAGCCAGAATTTTTTCCATATGTGTTTTGGGGAAGTCCCCGATCCTGAGATTGTTAAAGCGTTTGACGGTTCGCTGATTCTGTATGCTGAACACAGCTTTAATGCATCCACTTTTGCCGGGCGTGTGATTGCCTCTACAACCTCGGATCTTTACAGCGCAGTAACGGGAGCTATTGGAGCGCTTAAGGGACCGCTTCATGGCGGGGCCAATGAAAGAGTCATGCATATGCTCAGGGAAATAGGCACGGTGGACAGAGCCAAAGACTGGATGCTTAACGCGCTGCGTGAAAAGCGAAAAATAATGGGCTTCGGCCACCGGGTATATAGAAACGGCGATTCCCGCGTGCCTACGATGAAGCGATATGAGGAAAAAGTAGCGAAGCTGACGGGCAATACCCATTGGCTGGAGATTGCCGATGTGCTTGAGCAGACGATGATTAAAGAAAAAGGTATTTATCCGAATCTTGATTTTCCTGCCGGACCATCATATTACATGATGGGATTCGATATAGAAATGTTTACACCGATTTTTGTGATGGCGAGAATCACGGGCTGGTGTGCTCATGTGATGGAGCAAACAGAAAGCAACAAACTGATTCGTCCGCTGAGCGAATATGTGGGTGAGAAACAGCGTGAAGTAGCTCCGAGAATTTCGGGCTGAAGAAAATAAAATCCCTCCAGAGGGTAAAAGATCTGGAGGGATTGCCGTTTATAGCTTTAATTTTTTTCTGATCTTTTTCGGAATGGCGTTTTTGTTTACCATAACGTCCATGGTTTTGTATTTTACGAAATTCTCAGAAGCATAGAAGTAGCCGCCGCATTGGTTGGACTCCGTTCCCCATGAATTTTTTACCATATAAAACTTGTTGCCTTTTTGGTCTTTCACTAGTCCTATGATATGCATGCCGTGATCATCGGTGGTTTCATAGTTGTCGTAGGCTTTCTGGCGCATTTCCTGTGTGATTTCAAGCTCTGGGATGATCAGATCGTCCCACATGGTTTTTTTCTGTTCAGGAGAAATTTTTGAAAAATCAGGAACGACAGCCAGTCCGTTTCTGTGCGAGAACCCTTTTTCAGACACATCAGCAGCCCAGGCGATAGTGTATCCGTTAAGCAGGGCCTGGTCGATAACCTGCATCATGTCATCCATAGGCAGGTTGTAAACCGACTTGAACAGCCAGTTGTCAGGCACTTCCAGGATGAAGCTGGAGTAAAACGGATGGTGCGTGTACGAACTGATTTCCACATAGTTGTCCGGATCGATTCCTGATTCTTTTGCGTAAGACTTCGGAGTGTAGGTTTTTCCCTTGTATTCGAAAGTTTCAGGCAGTTTGCCTAAATAGGCGTCCAGTGTGCTTGAAACCGCCGGTTTCCACGAGGTGGTTAGCTTGCCGCTTTTTCTTTTCACAACGGCTTTTACCATACCCAGCAGCACTTCGTCCATTTCCCCGTGGTTGTGGCTGTCGAAGCCGTAGTTAAGGCCTCCGTAGATTTCCTCGGGAACCATTCCGTAGTTTTTTATAACGTAGGCAACGTCGTGGAATGCGCCGCCTGCGCTGAAATTCAGGTGGCCGTTTAGCCGGACATAACGGTCTGCTTTGTCTTCGTAGGTGTGGTGCACGACAAACATTTCAGAAAGGGAGTAGTCTTTCTTGCCCATTCGGATCAGTTCGGATTCGAAAAATGAAAGGGATGAAAAGCTCCAGCATGTTCCTGTGCGGTTTTGGTTCTGTACCGCGTGGGCATCGTTTACTTTTTCAACAGTGAATGTATAAGCGCCGTTTTTTTTGTTTCGCAGCGGGACGTCTTGCGAATGTGCGTTCCCTGCGGCAAAGAACAGACCCAAAAGGGCTGCCGCAAGGCCTTTGAAATTCTTCTTCATGCTATGTTGGTTATATATGAAAAAACACCCGAAAGGGTGAAAGCAGGCCAGGAGGCCTGCTCAAAAATACTAATAGCTGAAGGCAAAACCAAAATTGAAACTGAAATGGGAAATGTTGTTAATGTTTTCCTTGTTGTAAAATACGATATTGTATTTAGCTTTTAGGATGATTCCGGCGAAGTGGCTGGCTACCGGAATGAAAACTCCCGCCTGTGGCTGAAAGCCGAACCGCCAGTCGTTGGTGGAGGTGTACACATAGCCGAAATCGCTTTCTTTTTCGATGTAATAAGCGCCGGCACCCAGCTTAACAAATGGCCTGACAGGTGCTTCCGGCATGAAATAATAGCCTCCCGTAACCAGAAGCGGATAGAGGTAAAGGTAATTGGATACATCGGCCGTGATGGTTGTGCCGGGACTTATTTCGTAGGTTTTTCTCGGTCTCTTTTTGTAAAATCCAGACCAGTCCGCCGTGCCTCCGATGGTAAAATTCCGTCCCAGAAAAGCCTCGCCTGAGAAACTGAAACCTCTCCAACTGTAATTGTTGATGAAATCTTTGGCATCGCCTATCGACAGGCCAGATTGGTATTCGGCCGACCAAATAGAGTGCATGGACTGCGACGAAGCAGTATATATGTCCGTTTCTTCTTGGGCGTACAGGCTGGTGAAACCGGAAGTCAGCAACAGCAGCCCGAGGAAAAGTGAAATAATTATATGTCTCATAGTTATTATCGTTTGTTTAGATAGGGAGATTGGTCAAAGGCTTCCCGGACGCCTTGTTCGGCAATCGTGTAGTTGAGATTGTTGTTATCGGAAAGCAGTCCGGTAATATTTGCTTGCCAGATAAATCTCAGCTGGCTGCTCGGAGGAATGGCTGTGGTTTCCAGATCCTCGAGCGTCAGATTCGGATTGTCGATGTGCCATTGCTGATAAGCTCTTCGGCGCGGTCCGGGAACCATTTCAAACATCAGATAGCCGCTCTCGTAGCTGTACACATATCCGGGATACCACGGATACCAGCCTGGATAGCCCGGAAACCAGCCTCCCCACCAGTGCCAGTAGTCAGGAAAGCCCGGATGCCACCACGGGAAATATCCTTGCACCACGGTTTTTGTGGCCAGTGCCGTACCGTGAATGGAAAAGTCGGGAACGTCGCTTTCTCCAGCCTGCACCCAGCCTTTTCTTTCAAAGCCCTGGATAATCCATCCCCGTATCCGGTCGTTTGCTCCTCCAACGGAGTAAAAAGTAGTTTTGTCAATCAGGTTGTCGCTTCCTTTTATCAGGGCCAGCGAGTCGGCAACCTCAAAATAAACGACGTCCTTGGAAAGGGTCTGAGCAAAATTAAACGAAGTGTCGTAGTAAGTGATTGTTACCTCAGTTTCGGCAATTGTGCGCTCATCGTCCGGGTAGCAGCTGCTGAAAATGAAAACTACCGAAAAAAAACACAGTAGTATTTTGAAGTTAGATCTTAACATTATTTTGTTTTTTATTCAGTTAAACAAGGGAAACGGGGACAGGTTTTTAATAAAATTTGATTTATGGTTGATTTTTTTGTAGAAAACAATAGTGTGTCCATGGGCGTATGAGCGGTTCTGCGGCCAACGGTTTGGAGGACCTGATAAAACCGGCGAGGATAGCAGGTGATGGAGTTTGACGGACTTGCGGTAAATTATGATAAGGGTCATAGTTTAAATCTGACTTGTCCTGTTGTATTTCCAAAACCCTTCTGTAAATTTGCGGTGTTACTAATTTAGTCTCACAATAAAATTTTTAATATAATGTCTACAATTAAAGTTGGAATTAACGGATTCGGTAGAATCGGTAGATTGGTGTTCCGTGCGGCACAAACAAGAGACAATGTAGAAATCGTTGGAATCAACGACCTTTTGGATGTTGACTACATTGCTTACATGTTGAAGTATGATTCAGTTCACGGAAGATTCGACGGTGAAGTAGCTGTTGAAGGCGGAAACTTGATCGTTAACGGAAAAACTATCCGTGTTACTGCTGAAAGAAACCCAGCTGATTTGAAGTGGGATGCTATCGGAGCTGAGTACGTAGTTGAGTCTACAGGTCTTTTCTTGACTGAAGAAACTGCTAAAGCTCACATCGAAGCAGGTGCGAAAAAAGTTGTAATGTCTGCTCCTTCTAAAGACCACACTCCTATGTTCGTAATGGGTGTGAACCATAAGGAAATGACTGCTGACCAGAACATCGTTTCTAACGCGTCTTGTACTACTAACTGTTTGGCGCCTATCGCTAAGGTATTGAACGACAAGTTCGGTATCGTTGAAGGTTTGATGACTACAGTTCACGCTACTACTGCTACTCAAAAAACTGTTGACGGTCCTTCTATGAAAGACTGGAGAGGCGGACGTGCTGCGCTTAACAACATTATCCCTTCATCTACTGGTGCTGCTAAAGCTGTAGGTAAAGTTATCCCTGCTTTGAACGGTAAATTGACAGGTATGGCTTTCCGTGTTCCTACTGCTGACGTTTCTGCAGTTGACTTGACTGTACGTTTGGAAAAAGGCGCTTCTTACGCTGACATCAAAGCGGCTATGAAAGAAGCTTCAGAGAACGAATTGAAAGGCATCCTTGGATACACTGAGGAAGCTGTTGTTTCTCAGGACTTCGTTACTGAAGAAAGAACTTCAATCTTCGACGCTGAAGCAGGAATCGCTCTTAACGACAACTTCGTTAAAGTTGTTTCTTGGTACGACAACGAATGGGGTTACTCAAACAAAGTGCTTGACCTGTTGGCTCACATGTCAACTCTTTAATTGGAATTTCCATAAAATATTCAAAAAGCACCTCTTGCGGGGTGCTTTTTTCATTTTCAAGAAACCTGTTTTATTTCATTTCTTTAAGGCGCACTGGCTGAAAAAACTGCGGACAGTGAAAGTTCGGTTTTTCGGTGAAAATAGGAAACAAAGACACGAAATGCGGTTCAGGCAGCTTATCGCCGCATTTGTAAGCGTTAATTTCCAGAATGCAATTCGGCGAAAGGATGAAGTCAGGATATTCCTGCCGGATAAGCTCCAAAGGGATTGTCGCTCTGAGTTCCCATTCGAACTGCGTTTTACCGTTTTTTTCGCTGGAAAGCAAGAAAGCATTCCTTGTGACCAATTCCGTTTGCTCCGGCGGAAGTCTTCGCCTGTTTCTGGGCTCTCCGTGGCCGAGCAGCAGCGTGCCGCGCGAGTTGAATTCCAGGTTGAAGTAGGTAGTTTCTCCCTCGGGTCTGAAAAAAAACTCGACGCAGCTGTCCTCGTACACTTCTTCATTGTCGTTCAGGCATATCCTTCGCATCTGTTCTTCTTTAACCTGAAAACGCACCATGAGTCCGGTTTCTGACCAGCCCAGCTGAAAACGTACTTCCGGGCAAAGCGGGTAACGGTCCGGCCAGTTGACATTACGAATTGCGTACTTTGGGAGCTTTTTCAATTCTTCGATACTGTCGGCTGCAGCAACAGTGTTTGGTGTTGGGTTGTTCATGTTTTTTCAAAAATTTGCTTGTGAGAAAAAGTGTTGTAAAAATACGCATTTTTGTTTTCCTGAGGCGGGAGAAGATCGGTTTGTAATAAAACGGTGAATAGAAAAACGAAAAATGGTTATTGAAGGGAGAGA